>JALQUF010000037.1 GCA_023263855.1 Yoonia sp.
CATGGCGATCACGGTGGCGCCTTTTTCGTTTGCGGCCTCCATCAATTCCTTGTTCTGCGCAGGATAGAAGAACGAAATCAGCGTCTGGCCTTCGCGCAGTCTTTTCACTTCGGTGTCCGAAGGCGGGCGCACTTTGGCGACGATATCGGCCGCTTTGTACAGCGCCGCTGCAGTTTTGACGACCGCGACCCCTGCATCTTCATAGGCCTGATCCGAGAAACCCGCACCAGCGCCGGCACCTGTTTCAATCACGCAGTCATAGCCCAGCTTCTGCAGGTCTTTGGCAGACGCGGGCGTCATTGCGACCCGGTCTTCGCCTTCAAATATCTCTTTTGGTGTGCCGATCTTCACGGACCATCCCCCATATCAGTTCTCGCAGTGCAGATGCAGTATCGCGCGAAAGAATATTTCGCAAGACATGGATCGCCAAGACACATCATGTCATGCGCTAACAATCACACCCAGCGGCGGGTCTTTTGACAGTAGCGGGCAAACTCGGCCCGAAACTTTATCCGCAGACGGTTTTCTTCGGGAATAATAAAGCGTTCAGTGATCGTGAACACAAACAGCGGCACCAGCAGCAAAGCGACCGGGGCGTCCCATCGCAGGGCAAGGCCCGCCAAGACAAGCGTGTCGCCCAGATAGATCGGGTTGCGGCTGCGTTTGAAGATACCGGATGTGACAAGATGATCCGCATCCATATGCGGCACAATGGTTGTCCGCTTGCGCCGCATCTCGGCAAGGGCCAGCAACATCAGCACGATCCCACCGCCCAAAAGCAAGCCCCCCAGCAGATCTGTCACTGGCCCGCCGATGGCCCAGGACATCGGTTGCAATGCTGCAATCCACCAAGTGAGCACAATAGCCAGCAGCAGCCAGACAGGCGGTATATCAATCCATTTCATGGGCTCGTTTTGCCGGAGCGTTTTGCCCTTGTCCATGCCTTCCTTGCGGTTAGCATGGCGCCAAAGAGAGGATCATCATGGAACATGCAGGCAAACATGCGCTCGTCACAGGCGGCGGCACTGGCATTGGCGCGGGTATTGCCCGGGCTTTGGCGGATGCAGGGGCAGAGGTGACAATCACCGGACGCCGGGCAGATAAGTTGCAAGAGGTCGCGGCAGGCGCGGAGCGGTTGCATGCTTTGGTCATGGATGTGGATGATGAAACATCCGTGCGCGAAGGGATTGCACAGGCCGCCGCAGCGCGGGGGCCGATCCAGATGTGCATTGCAAACGCCGGAATTGCCGAAGGGGGGCCCTTTGAAAAGACAACGCTCGCGCAGTGGCGCAAGACGATGACGACAAACCTTGACGGGGTGTTCCTGACGTTTCAGGCGGCGCTGGCCACGCTTGAGGGTGCAACCCCTGCCCGCATGATCGTGGTCAGTTCGATTGCCGGTGTCCGCGGGCTGAAAAACGCCGTCCCCTACACTGTGACCAAACATGGTGTGATTGGCCTGATCCGCGGGCTATCGGAAGAATACATGCACCGTCCGATCACCTTTAATGCGCTCTGCCCCGGATATGTGGATACCGCGATTGTGCGCAATCAATTGCCCGGCCTGATGAAACGCTTTGATGTGGATGAACGTGGCGCAATTGACGCGATTGCCAAAGGCAACCGACATCGCAAGCTGTTGGAGGTGGATGAAACGACAGCCGCTGCAATGTGGTTGTGCTCGGACGGGGCGCGTAGCGTGAATGGACAAACGATACAGATTTCAGGGGGCCAGGTTTGATGAGCGATTTTGCCGCAACCAAAGCGATGTTCCATCTGCCCGAAGGGATGATTTATCTTGATGGCAATTCATTGGGGCCGTTGCCCAAGACCGCCGCGGCGCGCGTTGAACGCACCGTCACGGCTGAATGGGGTGAAAAGGTCATTACCGGCTGGAACCGCGCGGGCTGGATGGCGCAACCAACGGAACTGGGCGACCGGATCGGACGGCTGATCGGGGCGGAACCGGGGCATGTTGTGCTGGGCGATACGCTGTCGATCAAGGTCTATCAGGCGCTGGCAGCCGCGATTGATCTGGTGCCCGAGCGCAAAGTGATCCTGACCGATAACGGGAATTTCCCGTCCGATATTTATATGGCCGAAGGGCTGATCAAATCGCTGGGGCGCGGCCATGAACTGCGCGTGGTAGACCCCGAGGATGTCGTGAACCACATTGACGACAATCTGGCCGTGCTGATGCTGACACAGGTGGATTACCGCACCGGACGTCTGCACGACATGCAGTCACTGACCGCCAAAGCGCAGGCCGCAGGCGCGATAACCTGCTGGGACCTGGCGCATTCCGCAGGCGCAATTCCGGTCGATCTGCAAGGCTGCAACGCGGATTTCGCTGTGGGCTGTACATACAAATACCTCAATGCCGGGCCCGGCGCACCGGCCTTCATCTATGTCGCCCCCCGCCATATCGCGACCTGCCAACCGGCATTGTCGGGATGGCTGGGCCATGAAGCCCCCTTTGCCTTTGATCTGGATTACCGCCCCGGCACTGGGATTGAACGGATGCGGGTCGGCACACCGCCGGTTTTGCAGATGGCGGCCCTCGATGCGTCACTCGATATCTGGGATCAGGTGGATATGGATGCGCTGCGGGCCGCCTCGATTGCGCTGACCGAGCAGTTTATCGCCGGGATTGAGGCCCGCTGCCCGATGCTGACCCTTGCCAGTCCGCGTGACCCGCATCAGCGCGGCAGTCAGGTGTCTTTCGCCTTCGCCCATGGCTATGCCGCGATGCAGGCTTGTATCGCGCATAACGTGGTGGGTGATTTCCGCGCGCCCGATATTATGCGCTTTGGCTTTTGCCCGTTGTTCATTGACGCAAGCGATGTGGATGCGGCCGTCGATGTGATTGCAGATGTGATGGGCAACGCGCTTTGGGATGATCCGGTCTATAAACATGTCTCGCGCGTCACCTGAAGCCTAGACAAAGGGCGTGACATCATCGTCTGGCGGGCTGTCAAAGCCGTGGATTTCCACGTTCAGCGCAGCCCCCAGCAAGATCAGATAAGCACTGACATAAAGCCACAACAGCAAGCCGATCACCGCACCGATCGAGCCGTAAACTTCGTTGTAGCTGGCAAAATTGGTGAGGTAGTATGACAGCCCTGCTGATGCCCCAACCCAGAGCACGACGACAACAAAAGCGCCCACTGTCAGCCACCGCCCCCGGCTGCCGATCCGCGCGGGCCCGAAACGGTACAGCAGGCTAAGCCCGGTCATTAAAACGCCAAGGGCGATCAGCCAGCGGATGCCCTCCAACAGCCAAGCCGTTGAATTGGCAACAGGCACGAAGGCCAGACCGATGGGGACAATCACAACGACGATCAGTGCAACGATCGCCAATGTCACCAGCGCAAATGTCAGCAACAGGGCCACAACCATCTGCCACAGCCCGTTGCGTGTGCGCTGACCTGCAATTGCGTTCAACCCACCGATCAAAGCCCCGACCCCAGCGCGGCAAGACCACAACGCCAGCGCAATTGACACACCCGTGGCCCACCCCAGCGCATCCGTCGGGGCGGCAACCAAGCGAAAGACCTGCGATGCAATCAGATTATAAGCGTCAGGC
The DNA here is from genome assembly GCA_023263855.1 of Yoonia sp. GTDB lineage: Bacteria > Pseudomonadota > Alphaproteobacteria > Rhodobacterales > Rhodobacteraceae > Yoonia. The sequence goes on from JALQUF010000037.1 coordinate 3,587, forward strand.
GGAATGATATCTTCCATCAGGGCCAACTGCTGGGCAATCACGACCGGATCAGCGATCAGGCCGAAGATTGCGATGATCGCAGCGATCCCCGGAAATATCCCAAACACCCCAAAGAACGCGACGCCCGCAGCGATCAGGCCAAGGTGCTTTTCACCGGCAGTGGACCACACTGCGATCAAAACCCGCCATATCTGCTTGAGTGTTGCCATCCGTAAGGCTGCCCGCTGTTTTCCTGCCGTATCCGCTTTAACCTAGGGCAAAGCGGGGGCGACTGCCACTTTTCTCAACAAAATGCTGATGTTGACTTTGGCGATCCTTTGCTGTGGCGCAGAAAACGGTCGCACCGCAGGCAAATCCGCGCTAGGATTCAACAAAACAGGGGAAAACCCTGAAATCAGAGGCAAATGCAGTGAATACACTGACCGCACATACCAACACGCTGGCCGAGCGTGTGTTGGACCAAGACAGTGATCGTTTCTTGGTCGCCATCACTGGCGCACCGGGCTGTGGCAAATCCACGCTCGCCAGTGAACTGGCGCGCCGCCTGAATGCCCAAGGGCGCAAGTCTATCGTCGTTCCGATGGACGGGTTCCATCTTGATAATGGCATCCTCGAAGCCCGTGGCCTGCGCCCGCGCAAAGGTGCGCCGGAAACCTTTGACGCGCCCGGATTTCTGCGGCTTGTACGGGCGCTGAAAACCGGGGACGAGGTCTTTGCGCCGTCGTTTGACCGGACCCGCGATCTGGCAATCGCAGGGTCCGTCGCTGTGCCTGCTGCGGCAAAAGTCGTGATTGTCGAAGGCAATTATCTGATGTTCGATGAAGCGCCTTGGGCGGAGCTGGCCGACCTGTGGGATCTGTCAGTGCGGGTCAACGTGCCCATGCCTGAACTGCGCGCGCGGTTGATCCATCGCTGGCTCAGCTTGAATTATTCCTCAGCCGTGGCCACGCGCCGGGCGGAAGGGAACGACATTCCCAACGCACAACGCGTGATTGACCAGGCCCTGCCTTGTGACATTGAGCTCAATGGGGAACCTGCACAAAACCGCTAGCGCGGCTAGATAAAGACCAAGGTGATCGCGGGGAACATCAACAAGATAAATACGCGCACCACGTCAGAGCCGACGAAGAACAGCACCGCCTTGTAGGTCGCCGTCATCGGCGTGTCTTTGTCCATGTTATTGATAATAAACAGGTTCATCCCTACCGGCGGGGTGATCAAGCCCACCTCAACCACGATCAGCACCATGATCCCGAACCAGATTGCCAGTTCTTCGGTCGTCATCCCGAAATCAAGGCACGAGATGACCGGCCAGAAGATCGGCACTGTCAGCAGGATCATCGATAGGCTGTCCATCAGGCACCCGAGGATCAGGTAGAACACAAGGATCAGCGCCATCACCATCCACGGCGTGAAGCCTTGCTCTGTGACCCACGCTGACAATTCTTGCGGCACTTGCGTCAGGGCCAGAAACCCGTTGTAGAACCCTGCCCCCAGCACGATGAAAAAGATCATGCCGGTGCCGGTGGCGGTTTCATTGATGCTTTCGCGAAAGACCTGCCAGTTCAACGCGCCCGAAAACAGCGCGATCAATCCGGTGCCCATCGCGCCGACAGCGGCGCCTTCGGTGGGGGTAAACCAGCCTTGGTAGATGCCGCCGACAACCAGACCAAAGACGATCAGAACCGGCCAGACTGCGCCCAGCGCTTTGAAGCGTTCGGCATAGGCAATGCGCGGGCGTGTCCCGGCTTGATCAGGATAGAGGCGCACGTAGAGCGCGATTGTCAGCATATACCCCAATGCGGCCAAGATACCGGGAATGAAGGCGGCTGCGAAGAGCTTGGCAATGTTCTGTTCGGTCAAAATGGCGTAGATCACAAGGATGACCGAGGGCGGGATTAAAATGCCCAGCGTGCCGCCCGCCGCCAGCGTCGCGGTCGAAAACCCGCCCGAATAGCCGTACTTGCGGAGCTCTGGTAGCGCGACTTTGCTCATCGTGGCGGCGGTTGCCAAAGACGACCCGCAAATCGCCCCGAAGCCCGCACAGGCCCCGACCGACGCCATTGCCATGCCGCCTTTGCGGTGTCCCAACCATGCCTCAGCCGCTTTGAACAGCGACCGCGACATGCCGGAATGGGTTGCGAATTGTCCCATCAGCAGGAACATCGGGATGATGGACAGGTTATAGCTGGAAAAGGTCGAAAACACCTCGGACTTGAGCCGCGCCATAAAGACGGTTGTGCCATCCGTTGCCAGCCAAAGCCCCCCGATCCCGCAGAGCAGCATGGCAAGACCGATAGGCGCACGCAGAAAGATGAGCAGCAACAAGAAGGGAAAGGACAGATAGCCCAGCGCCAGATCAGTCATTCTATCCGCTGTCCCGTCAGGCGCATTGCGGCGCAATAGAGGCTGATAAGGCTGGCCGTTACTGCCGCACTCAGGCTGGCGGCATAGGCCCACCAGATCGGGAATTGGATCAGATAGGTCGTCTCGCCGTAGCGCATCTTGTCTTGCATACCGACAAACAGCCGCCATGTGATCAGCACGATGATCACCGCCATCACGATGCTCCAGAAGGTGCCAAGCGCACGGTTGACCCGGACACCCATACCGATGGTGAAGACATCGACCTTGGCATGGGCCCCTTGCAATTGTGTCAGGGGCAGAAAGGCAAAAATCGCAAAGGCAACACCGGCTTCGACCAGTTCGAAATCCCCCAGGATCGGCCCGACGCCAAGATCAATCAGCCAGTCACCAAACCCGCGCAACGCGCCAGAGTGTGCCAGATCGCTTAATTCGCGCCCGCTTACGCTGATGCAGACCATGATCACCAAAAGACACAGCACCACCCCTCCGAGCAGAGCCATGACTTGGGCCAGTTTTTGAATAGCGATATGCAGCACGTCTTGGCCTTAATTGTCCGTGCTGTGTTTGGCAATCAATGTGGTCGCCGCTTCATAAAGCCCAGTGCCATCAATCCCGGCGGCGTCCGCCTCGGCAATCCACGCGTCGATGGTGGGTTGGCTGGCCGCGCGCCACGCCTCTGCCTGCGTATCAGTCAGGGTGATGATCGTATTCCCCCGCTCTTGTGCCAGTGCACGCCCCGGCGCGTCGTCATTCTGCTGAGTCCGTCCAGCGAAAGCCGAAAACTCCAGGCCAGAGTTCGCATCAATCACCGCCTGCAAATCGGCGGGCAGCGCATCGTAGCTGCCTTGGTTCATCGCAAAGATAAAGGCCAAGGTATAAATCGCATCGCCCGGAAATTCGGTATGATAGGTCACGAGTTCCTGCACTTTGAGCGCGGGAACCACCTCCCACGGGATCACGGCCCCATCAATTACCCCGCGTGACAGGGATTCAGGAACGGCGGGGACAGGCATGCCCACAGACGTAGCCCCAAGCTGTGTGAACATGGTTGTGGTCGTGCGCGACGGTGCGCGCAGTTTCAGGCCGCGCAGGTCTGCGACATCGGTGATGGGGCGGTTCGTGTGGATCACGCCGGGGCCATGCACCCAAAGGCCCAAGGGTTTGAAATCGGCAAAATCGGTGTCCATCATCCGTGCCTCGGCCAATTCCCAAAAGGCGCGTGAGGTCGCTTCGGCGTCAGGTGAAATGAACGGCAGCTCGAACACTTCCAATTGCGGAAAGCGGCCCGGCGTATAGCCGGCCACGGTCCAGACAATGTCGGCCACCCCGTCGATCGCCTGATCAATCAGTTGCGGAGGCGTCCCACCCAATTGCATTGCAGGGAACCGGTCGATCTTGATCCGGCCTGCGCTGTCGGCCTCGACCTTGTCGGCCCAGACGTCAAGGATATGGGCGGGCACATTGGCTTGGGCTGGCAGGAACTGATGCAGGCGCAAGGTCACCTCCTGGGCGATTGCGGTGGTTGACAGGCAGCCAGCGGCCAAAGCCCCCAGAAGCGTGCGGCGGGTGATTGTCATGGTGATCCTCCATCAGGCATGAAACGGAACGGCAGCTTTCTTATCCAGCGGTGTTCCGCATGGTGCAGTCAATCAGACAATTGTTGTCTCGACTGCGGCGAAATCGCCGATTGTCCCGCGTAATACGTCACCCCGCACCACCGCGCCAACGCCTGCGGGGGTGCCGGTCATGATCAGGTCGCCGGGGTGCAGGGTGTAAAGTGATGACAGATCGGCGATGATTTCGCGGATTGACCAGACCATATCGGAAAGCTTGGCGCGCTGACGCGTCTGGCCGTTCACGTCCAGTTGAAGCGTCAGATCGCCAATATCCGCATCGTCAGCTTTGGGCGTGAGCGGTGCAATGATGGCCGCGTTGTCAAAATCCTTGCCCGTATCCCAAGGGCGGCGTTTCGCCTTGGATGCCGCTTGCAGATCGCGGCGCGTCATATCCAATCCGCAGCCATAGCCATAGACCACATCCATCGCGCGGGCCTCGCTGATGTCGGTTGCCGTGCCAGCAATGGCCACGACAAGTTCCATCTCATGATGAAGGTCTTGGGTACGTGGCGGGTATGGCATATCTTGTCCCGACAACAAAACTGCATGGGCTGACTTGGTGAAATAGAACGGCGCTTCGCGGTCGACCTCATGGCCCATTTCAGCGGCGTGATCGGCGTAGTTGCGTCCGACACAGAAAATGCGCCCCACAGGAAAGCCGGCAGCCCCCTCAACCGGGATCACAGGTGTCGGGCGGGGCGGGAAGAGTGTATTTGGCATGGCGGTCTCTGCACGTTGCGTTGAAGCGGACGGGGGATAGCATATCTAAGGTCAAAGCGATAACGTCGCCATAGCCTTGGGGCAAGTCCCCTGACCGACAGGAGCCTTGCACCGCGTGACAATGCACACGACGCCCCTTGATGATCTGGTTGCCTGTCCGCAGTGTGACACATTGCACATAGCCAGTGCATTGCCAGAGAATGCGCGCGCACATTGCCAGCGATGCGGCATTGTGCTGATGACATCGCAACCCGCCGCAATGGCCCAGATCCTGAGCCTGGCACTGACAGCCTTCATTATGATGATTGCGGCTGTCAGTTTTCCGTTTTTGACGTTGGACGCGGGCGGTCTGCATAATGCGACCTCTGTGATTGATGCGGTCTTGGCGTTTAATGACGGGTTTGCCTTTCCGCTGGCTGTTGCGGTCGCCTTTTTCATCATCGTTATTCCGCTGATCCGCCTCTCGGCGCTGATCTATGCCCTTGGTCCGCTGGTACGCGAGCAAAAGCCGCGTCAGGGCGCGCGCCAGGCCTTCGGCCTTGCCGAACGCTTGCGCCCCTGGAGTATGGCCGAGATTTTCATCGTCGGTGTGACTGTTGCGCTGATCAAGGTGGCGGGGCTTGCGGTTGTAACCATCGGGCCCGCGTTCTGGGCTTTCGCCGGGGTGGTGGTGATCACCGTTCTGAAAGATCAACTGATTTGCAGGTATTCGATTTGGGAAGCGCTGGACAAAGCCACAGCTTGATTACAGCCCGGGATGCGGGGTTGGTGGCCTGTCAGCAGTGCGGACAGGTCCATCCGTTGCATGCGCAGGTGTGCAAACGCTGCGAAGGGCGCCTGCAAAGCCGTGACACCGAAAGCCTGCAAAAGGTCTGGGCCTGGCTAATTGCCGGGATGATCGCCTATATTCCGGCAAACATCTATCCGATGTTGCTGACTTCGACCCTGGTTGAACGGTCTGAAAGCACGATCATCGGCGGTGTGGTTGAACTTTTCGAGCATGGGTCATGGGGCATTGCCACAATCGTTTTTGTGGCCTCTGTCATGATCCCGGTCGGTAAATTTATTGCGATCATGTATCTGGCCATCAGCGTGCAACGCCATTCGTCCCAGAACAGGCACGGGCGTCACAAGGCCTATGAAGTGGTCGAGTTCATTGGGCGCTGGTCGATGATCGACGTCTTTGTCGTTGCAATCCTGTCGGCGCTGGTGCAACTCGATACTATTGCGACAGTGAACCCCGGCGTTGCGGCCATAAGCTTTGCGCTGTCGGTTATTTTTACAATGTTATCGGCGCAAGCCTTTGACTCCCGACTGATTTGGGACGCAGACAGGACACAGCAATGAGTGACCCGAACGAAACCGGCCCGGCGGCATTCGATGTCAGGCCCGTCAAGCGCCGGATTTGGCAGCGCTTGTCACTGGTGTGGCTGGTTCCGCTGGTCGCACTGGGTATTTCGCTTTGGGCCGCATGGCAGAGCTATGCAGATCGCGGCACGCTGATCACAATCAGTTTTGAAAACGCCGCGGGTATCACACCGGGCGAGACAACGATCAAATACCGCGACGTCACGGTCGGTGAAGTCGAAGATCTGGAGTTTTCCGAAGGGCTGACAGTTGTTCTGGTCCATGCCCGTGTCGATAAGGTCGTGGCACCTTTCCTTGATGACGACGCCCAGTTCTGGGTTGTGCGCCCCGATGTATCCGTGCGCGGGATCACCGGATTGGAAACCGTCCTGTCCGGTGTCTTCATTGAAGGCAACTGGGATACCGAGGCAGATGTAGCCCAAACCCAGTTCACCGGGCTTGAACAGCCCAATCTGACCCGCGCGAACCAACGTGGTACACGGGTGGTCCTGCGAGCGGATGATGGCGGCAGCATCGCAGCGGGCGCGCCGATCCTGCATAAGGGCATTGAGGTCGGGTATCTTGAAAAACCTGAATTGTCCTTCAACGGGGATCAGGTTCTGGTCAGCGCCTTTATCGAGAGCCCCTATGACAGGCGCATCACCAGCAGCACCCGGTTCTGGGACACCTCTGGTTTTAGTGTCTCTTTTGGGACCGGTGGCGTGTCGCTTGACGTCAGTTCGCTGGCCTCGGTCATTGAGGGCGGGATCGCCTTTGACACTGTTGTTTCGGGCGGGCGCCCTATCGATGACGGGCACCGCTTTGATATTTTCCAAAGTGAGCAAGCCGCACGCGAGAGCCTGTTTACTGATCCCAATGCAGAGGTACTGGAAGTCGCCGTTTTGTTTGAGCAATCGGTCAGCGGCCTGAGCGAAGGCGCGGAAGTGCGCTTTCAAGGCATCCGGATCGGTGAGGTCAGCAGCCTCAACGCGATTGTCGTCGGCGATGCGTCAAACGCGCAAGTGCGCCTGCAGGCTGTGCTAGCGATTGAACCGTCCCGCCTTGGGATGGCCGGGAATGCGACAGCAGAAGACGCGCTTGCCTTGCTGTCGGATTTCGTGACACGCGGCCTGCGCGCGCGAATGGTCACAGGCAATATTCTGGCTGGTACGCTGTTTGTTGAACTGGTCGAGGTGCCAGACGCCCTGCCCGCGATCGTGAACCTGACGTCAGGCGAATTCCCCGTGATCCCGACAACTGAATCCGAAATTTCTGATGTGGCCGCCACAGCCGAGGGGCTTTTGGCCCGGATCAATGCCCTGCCTGTGGAAGAGTTGATGGACGGCGCCATTGATCTGATGGACAGCTTTGAGCGTCTGGCCAATGACGAATATACCCGTGCGACGCCCGCCGCCTTAGTTGCACTCTTGGACGAATCCCGCGCGTTGATCAATTCAGAGGATATCCAGGCGATCCCCGGTGATCTGCGCAATGTGATTGGCGATCTGGACAGTCTTGTCACAGAAGCGAACGAAGTGGGATTGATTGCAGATCTTGATGCGGCGGTCGCAACCGCGGGGCAAGCGGCCACCAACATCGAAATTGCCACGCGGAACCTGCCCCAAATTACTGCAGATATCGAAGCGCTGACGACACGCGCCAATGAACTGGAACTTGAGGCGCTGGTGGCTTCAGCGACAGCATCTCTCAACGCGATTGACGGCTTTCTTGGCACTGATGATGCCGTGGCATTTCCCGCCGAAGCCAATGCAGCGCTGGCGACCATGCGGGCGCTGCTGGACGATGTGCGGGAAGGCGGTGCGGTTGAAAACGTCAATGCGGCATTGGCCTCGGCCAATGAAGCCGCACGTGCGGTGGAAGATGCTGTCAGCACCCTGCCCGCCCTTGCCGCCCGCGCCAGTGAACTGGTTGACCAAACCGAGGCCGTGGTGAACAGCTATAGCGAACGGTCGCGGTTCAGTGCGGAAACGCTGGCTACCTTGCGCGATATTCAAGAAGCGTCTGATGCAATTTCCTCGCTGGCGCGGACGATTGAACGAAACCCGAATTCCTTGTTGATTGGACGGTAATTTATGCTTTCACGTCTTATGGTTCTGACTGTCGCCGCGATGGCCGCCTGTGCGCCACTTGCCGAACGGGTCGCGCTTTCGCCTGTGTCGTCTTCGTTGGAATTGCGTCCATTGGTTGGCAGCGCGATGGTGCGCACCGTGTCCTTGCCCACCTATGCGGCGCTAGAGGAAATCGCGATTGGAACCGCCGATGGCCGTATTGCGATCAACGAAGACGTGCTTTGGGCAGACGATCCCGAGCGCGCCGTGACGTTAATCCTGACACGCACTTTGGGTGAGATCCTGAATACTGACGTCGGCCCTGATCCCTGGCCGTTTGTCGGCTTGCCGGATGTATCCGTCGATGTGCGGGTCGCGCGGATACTGGGCAGCGTTGATGGCACATTCCAACTCAGCGGTCAGTTCTTTGTCGCAAGCGAAGCCGCGGCATTTCGCGACAGCAGCCACAGTTTTGAAATCACCGTACCGATGACAGATGCCACCGTGGGCAGCATCGCTGCTGCGCAATCGGTAGCCTTGCTGGCACTGGCCGAACAGATCGCGGCGACCCTAGGGCGCTAACTTGACCCAAGCACCATCGCGTTTGGATGAACGCACACAGGCATCGACGAATTGCACGCCCTTCAGTCCGTCATCGACGGTCGGATAGGTGACATCAGCAGGCACATCGCGGCCTGCGCGGTGGGCCGTGATGGCGTCAGCGGCCTCGCGGTAGATGGTGGCGAAACCTTCCAGATAGCCTTCGGGATGCCCCGCAGGCACGCGCGTGACCCGTGCGGCGGCATCACCTGTGCCGGCCCCGCCGCGTGTGATCAACTGCTTGGGCTGTCCGAAAGGCGTATACCAAAGCTGATTGGGGTTTTCCTGCATCCACGCGATCCCCCCCTTTTCGCCAAAGACACGTAACCGCAGCCCGTTTTCATTGCCCGGCGCCACCTGACTGCACCAGAGCATGCCCCGCGCCCCACCCGCAAAGCGCATCATGACATGGGCGTTGTCATCCAGTTGCCGCCCGCTCACAAAGGCCTGCAGATCGGCTGACAGCGCGTCCAGCTCCAACCCCGTCACAAAGGACGCCAGATTGAACGCATGAGTCCCGATATCTCCGGTTGCGCCGCCGAGGCCTGAGCGTGCAGGGTCCGTCCGCCACGCCGATTGCTTGGTTTCGGTCGCTTGGGTCAGCCAATCTTGCGCGTATTCGACCTGTACCACACGGATATTGCCCAGCGTGCCATCAGCCACCATCTGGCGGGCTTGCCGGATCAGCGGATAGCCGGTGTAGTTATGGGTCAGCACGAACAGGGCATTGCTGTCGTGCGCTACCTTTGCCAATTTTCTCGCATCCGCCAGCGTCGCGGTCAGCGGTTTGTCACAGATCACATGGATGCCACGCTTGAGGAATTCCCGCGCAGCGGCGTAATGCACATGGTTCGGTGTAACGATTGCAACCGCCGCGATCCCGTCTTTCAGGCGCGCCTCGCGGATCGCCATTGCCTTGAAATCATCATAGATGCGCGCCGGATCCAGACCCAGCGCCGCACCCGAGGCCTGCGCCTTTTCCGGCGTGGACGACAAGGCACCCGCCACCAGTTGAAAGCGCCCGTCGATGCGCGCTGCGATCCGGTGCACACCACCAATAAACGCGTCATTGCCGCCACCGACCATGCCAAGACGAATGGGTTTGTCATAGGTTTTTGCTGTCATGGCCGGCAGCTTGCACTGCCTACTCGGCGGGTGCAATCGCGTTGAAGGTGAACAGGGTTTCCCCATTGATCTGATAGCCGTTGATCAAGTCACGCGCGGGTGCCGATGTCAGCCAGTCTTCGAGCGCAAGCACCAAATCCGCTTTGACGTGATCGTGCCGTTGCGGGTTGACCGGAATATAGGCGTACTGATTGAACAACAGCGGATCACCAGCAAACAAAAGCGCCAGATCAGCCTTGTTGCCAAAGTTCAGCCAACTGGCGCGATCGGCCAGAATATAGGCATCCATCGCGGCAGCAGTATTCAGGGCCGCCCCCATGCCTGCCCCAACGGGGCGATACCATGCACCCTCCGGCACAACACCTGCATCCCCCCACAAAGCCAGTTCTTTCTTATGCGTACCACTGTCATCACCACGGCTCACGAAGACAGATTTTGTGCGTGCAATCGCGCTGAGCGCGGCTGTGGCTGCTGCAAGCCCATTGACCCCTGCGGGGTCATCTTGCGGCCCGATGATCACAAAATCATTGTACATGATCTCGCGCCGGTGGGTGCCGTAGCCCGCGTTGACAAAGGCCTCTTCCGCGGCGCGCGAATGCACAAGGATCGCATCCACATCACCGGCTTCACCCAATCGCAACGCTTGGCCTGTGCCCACAATCAGCAATTCAACGGTGATGCCCGTGTCCTCTTCGATCGCGGGCAGCAAAACGTCGGACAGACCCGAGTTGTGAAACGATGTTGTGACAGCCATGCGCAAAGTCTCGGCTGTGGCAGAACTGGCGCAAAAAGCCAGAACCAGAGTAAGCAAACGGATCATTCGACGATATCTCCGTGTAGCAGTGCTACGGCCTGCGGCGTTTGTGGACCGGCAAAGAACGCCTTGGCCGGTCGGTTTTCAATGATTTTGCCGTGCATCAAGAACACAACGGTGTCGGCCAGCCGTTTGGCCTGCCCGATGTCATGGGTCGCCATCACAATGCGCGTCCCGCCCGCCTGCGCTTCTTTCAGGATTGCTTCGATCTCGCGCGTGGCGCGGCCATCGAGATTGGCACAGGGTTCATCCAGAAAGATGATGTCGGGGTCGCGGATCAGGGCGCGTGCAAGGGCCAGTTTTTGCTTTTCGCCACCTGACAGGCGCGGTGCAGACCGGCCCAACGCATCGCCTAACCCCACACGGTCGGCCCAATGTGCCGCGCGCGCGTTTGCATCCTTCTTGGCAACGCCACGCAGACGCAAGGGATAGGCCAGGTTATCTTGCACCGAACGGCGCAACATGATCGGCGCTTGGAAAACAAAGGCCTGCCGCTCTTGTGCTTCGCGCACCGGCACCTGCCATGTCACCGTGCCGGCCGCCAGTCTTTCAATACCATGCAGGGCGCGTAATAGCTTGGTCTTGCCTGCCCCGTTCGGCCCCATGACGATGGTGAAACCTTGTGCCGTAATATCAAGATCGACGGGACCAAGCAGAGTTTTCCCACGGCGTTTGACCACCGCACCTGTCATAGTCAGAGGCAGGATGGGTGTTACCATTTGCCTTCGCTTTCCGTCCGGCCAATCGCGTGAATGGCAAGGTTCACAGCCACCGCAAGGCCGATCAAGACAAAACCAAGGCCCAGCGCAAGCGCGAAATCTCCCTTGCCTGTTTCAAGCGCAATCGCCGTTGTCAGAACGCGTGTGGCATGGTCGATATTGCCACCTACGATCATGATCGCCCCCACCTCACCAATGGCGCGCCCAAATCCGGCAAGCGACGCTGTCATCAGCGCCCGCCGCCCGTCCCACAGCAATGTCCTGATCCGTTGCCCCCCCGTTGTGGACAGAGAAATCAGCAGATCGTGGTAGTCTGCCCAGATATCCCGGATCGCCTGATGCGCGATCGAGGCAATCAGCGGCGTGATAATGATGACCTGCGCGATGATCATTGCGGTGGGTGTAAACAGTAGGTTGAACACTCCGAAGGGGCCCGCGCGCGACAGCAGCAAATAGACGATCAGCCCCACCACGACCGGCGGCAACCCCATCAGCGCATTCAACAATGCGATCGCGGCCCGTCTGTGCCGGAACCGGCGGATGGCCAGCCACGCGCCAAACGGCAACCCGATGGCCGAGGCAATGACCACGGCGGTCAGCGTGACCTGAAGCGACCGTAGCGTGATCTCGACAAGGTCCGCGTCAAGTGACGCGACCAGCCAAAATCCGGCCACCAGCCCTTCCCAGATGTCGCTCATGTGTGCCGCCTTGTGTCACGTCTCGGGCGTATGGTTTCACGCAGGCGTCACCCCTTCAATGCGGAATCCGACACATTGCCTGTGGTTTGGCGCATCCTGAGGTTTGCGCGCACGAAAACCACGATGAAAATCAGGGTCAGCACAAGAATAATCGTCGGTGCTGGGGCGCTATCGATAAAGAAGCTCAGATAAACCCCTGCCAGCCCTGACACCAATGTCACGCCAACGGCAACCGGCAACATCAAGGCAAACCGTTTGGTGACCAGAAAGGCGATAGCCCCCGGTGCGATCAGCAGGCCAATCGCCAGAATGATCCCGACCGCAGCCAATGTCGCCACAATCGTCAGTGAAATCAGCGCCAGCAGCCCATAGTGCAGCCAGCCCACCCGCAAACCAACCGCCTGCGCCTGCACCGGATCAAAGGCATGCAGCATGAATTCACGCCGTTTTGCGATCACGACACCGGCCACAACGGCAGCAATAACCCCGGCCGTCCACAGGTCTTGGGCACCTACACCCAGCATGTTGCCGAACAGGATGTGGTCAAGATGCACATCACTCGAGACTTTGGTATAAAGCACGATCCCAAATCCAAACATGCCCGAAAACACGATGCCCATGACCGTATCCTGTTTCACCCGGCTGTTATCGGCCAAAAACCCAGTGCTCAGCGCGCAGAACATACCAGCTGCAAAGGCACCGATAATCAAAGGGATGTTCAGCAGGTAGGCAATCACGACCCCCGGCAGCACCGCATGGCTGATCGCGTCGCCCATTAACGACCAGCCCTTGAGCACCAGAAAACATGACAGCAGGCTTGTCGGGATCGCGACGATTGCCATCATCAAAAAGGCGTTGTTCATAAAGCTGAACTGGAACGGGAAAAGCAAGGTTTCCATCAATGCGCCTCCAAAGCCGCCGCAGCCCGCCTGCGCGCGGCCAGATAGCCGTGTTTGGGTGCGAAAACGAACGCGCCAAGAAAGATCAGCGTTTGCAGCGTCACGATAATGCCACCGGTCGCGCCATCGGCGAAATAGCTCAGATAGGCCCCGACAAAGCTTGTTCCCGCGCCAATCGCGACGCTCAGCATCAGCAGCTTTGGAAACCGGTCGGTCAACAGATAGGCGGTCGCACCGGGTGTCACGACCATTGCGATCACAAGGAACGCACCGACGGTTTGCAACGCCGCGACACAGGAGGCTGACAGCAGTGTAAAGAACACGATGCGCAGAATATCGGGCCGCAACCCAATGGACCGCGCGTGGTTTTCATCAAAGAAAGTCACCATCAGGTCTTTCCACTTGGCCAGCAGCACAGCCAGCGTCACAAAGCCGATGATCGCCAATTGCAGCGTGTCCGAGGGCGTGATGGCCAGAATATTGCCCATCGTAATGGTCTGAATACTGACGGATGTGGGCGAGAGCGACACCATGAACAGCCCCAACCCGAAAAAGGACGTAAAGATCAGGCCGATAATCGTATCTTCTTTCAAGCCAGACCGCTGGTTGAGAAACAGCATCGCACCCGCCGCCAAACCACCCGCAGCAAAGGCCCCAAGTGCGAACGGCAGCCCCAGCATATAGGCTCCTGCCACGCCGGGGACGATCGAATGGCTTAATGCGTCACCGATCAAAGACCACCCCTTGAGCATCAGATAAGCCGACAGGAAGGCACAAACCCCACCGACCAAGGCGCTGACCCACATGGCGTTGAACATATAGTTATAGCTGAAAGGCTCCAGCAGGGCGCTCATTACACGGGTTCTTTCGTATCTTTTTGGGTGTCCTTGCGGTCATCGCCATAAACAACAAAGGGCCGTTCATCATCAGTGATCACCCGGATCTGGCGGCTATCGTCATCGTCATGCAGGTCCGAGCCGCCCAGTACAAAGTGGCGCAGCACACCGCCAAAGGCATGTTCAAGATTCTCGCGCGTAAAAGTATCTTCGGTCAGCCCGTAGGCCAGCACGGTTCCTTTCACCAAGACGGTACGATCACAAAATTCCGGAACCGAGCCAAGATTGTGTGTCGAGACAAGGATCACACGGCCCTCATCGCGCAGATCGCGCAGCAGATCGATAATCGCCTCCTCAGTCTGCACATCCACTCCGGTGAAAGGCTCATCCAGCAAGATCACCTGCCCTTCTTGGGCCAAGGCACGGGCAAGGAACACGCGCTTGCGTTGTCCGCCCGACAATTCACCAATCTGGCGTTTGCGGAATTCAGACATATTCACGCGCGCCAAGGCGTCTGTGACAGCTGCATGATCGGCCTGTTTGGGGCGGCGGAAGAACCCCATATGCCCGTAGCGGCCCATCATGACCACATCTTCGACCAAAACAGGGAAGGTCCAATCGACCTCTTCGGACTGCGGCACATAGGCGACGATGTTCTGGCGCAGTGCTTCGCTGACGGGCATGCCCAGAACCGAGATGTCACCTTTCGCGGCGGGCACAAAGCCCATGATTGCCTTGAAAAGCGTTGATTTCCCGGCACCATTGACGCCGACAAGGGCCGTGATCGTCCCTGTCGGAATTTCAAATGTCGCGTTGTGAAGGGCGGTGTGACCATTGCGGTAGGTCACGGTCACATCGCGCGATATGATGCCGGGAGTTTGGGTCATTCAGTAAGGCCTGCTGCTATCGTTTCAATCGTTACGCGGAGCAAATCAAGATACGTCGGCACCGGCCCATCCGCCTCGGTCAGACTGTCGACGTATAGCATTCCTGCGTATGTTGCGCCTGTTTCACGGGCGACTTGCTGCGCAGGAGATTGGCTGACCGTGCTTTCGCAAAAGACAGCCGGGATGTTGTTGTCGCGTACAGTGTCAATCACACGGCGTACCTGTTGCGGGGTGCCTTGGCTATCAGCGTTAATGGGCCACAGGTACAGTTCCTGCATCTCGAAATCGCGCGCCAGATAGCTGAAGGCCCCTTCACAACTGACCAGCCAGCGCTGCTCGGCAGGAACCGCCAGGATCTGCTCACGCAAGGGGGCAATCGTGGCGGTAATCTCGGCCTTATAGGCCTCGGCGTTTGCCTCATATGTCGCGGCATTGTCCGGGTCATGGGCCACAAATGCGTCACGGATATTATCGACGTAGATCAGCGCGCTTTCCAGGCTCATCCACGCATGTGGGTTGGGTTTGCCATCATACTCACCCGATGAGATGCTTAGCGGTGCGATCCCGTCACTCAGCGTGGCACTGGGCACATCTGACAGGTTGCTGAAGAATTGCTCAAACCACAATTCCAGGTTCAGCCCGTTCCACAAGATCAGGTCGGCGTCCTGCGCGCGGATGATATCGCGCGGGGTGGGCTGATAGCCGTGAATCTCGGCCCCGGCCCGGGTGATGCTTTCAACGATGGCCGCATCGCCCGCCACGTTCTGGGCCATATCGGCAATCACAGTAAACGTCGTGACGGCCTTAAAGCGATCTTCGTCGGCCATTGCGGCACTCGCAAAGGCTATCGCACAAACAACGGTGGAGAAGCGTTTGACCATTTTCATTCAAGTGTCCTTTCGTGGGCTGCGTGTCAATCCAAAAGATGCTTATGCGACTTATTCGCAATTGTAAATGAAATTGAGAATTATTCGCAAGTTTTAACAGTTTATTGATTTTGAGCGAAAAATTCCGGTTCAGCCGATCGCTCAACCGAACCGGAAATCACTATTCAGCAGGTGCCACAGCGCCCAAAGACTCTTCGTGCTGCTCTGGCTTGCGCAGCACAAGACGCAAGAGCGGCGGCACCGTCAAAAGCGTCAGGAACGCTGACATCGACAGGCCACCCACAACGACGGCGCCCAAGCCACGGTAAAGCTCTGACCCTTCACCGGGGAAGACCACAAGCGGCAACATCCCCATGACGCTGGTCAGCGTGGACATAAAGATCGGACGGATACGGTTGCGTGTTGCTTCTTCAATGGCAGCGACCGGGTCCATGCCCTCTTCGCGTAGATGGAACAGGGTCTGGTGGACGATCAGGATCGCGTTGTTCACCACAATCCCGACCAAGATCACAAAACCCAATAGCGTCAGCATGTCCATCGGCTGAGTCTGGAACAGGTTCAGCACAGCCAAGCCCCCCACCCCACCAGCCGCTGCGACCGGCACGGCGATCATGATGACAAGCGGCAAAACAAAGCTTTCGAACAGAATGGCCATGACAAGGAAGACAATCACCAAAGCAACCACCAGATTGATCTGGATAGCCGACCACGTCTGGCTAAGCTGGTCAGCCGTACCAGACACGCTGAGGCGAATGTCATCGGGGATGCCCTGCTGCTGCAACACGGCGACAACTTGCGTTTCAAGTAACTCGACCGCTTGTTCCAGCGGCAGATTATCCGCTGGCCGCACTTCAAGCGTCACGGTCCGCAAGCGTTCACGGTGCCGGATTTCGGTTGGCCCCGCCGTTAGTACCACGTCGGCCAAGGCTGAAACCGGCACGATCTGGCCACCCGGTGTCACCACGGGATAGTTGCCCACATCCTGCGTGCGGGCCGCTTCGTTGATAGTGGGATCGCCTTTGAGGACCAGATCAACACGCTCGGCCCCGACCGTAATTTCCGCCACGCGCAGCCCGTCGTTGAACGCGTCCACCGTTGCAGCCAGTCCCGAACTGTCCAGCCCCGCATCCGCAAGGCGCAGACGGTCCGGGATCAACCGTACTTCGGGCGCGCCCAGTTCCAGCCCGGGAATGGGGCGGAACTGGTGCCCTTCTGACCGCGGCAAAAGGCCTGCAACAATGCCGGCGGCGCGGCCTGCCACGCCAAGAATATCCTCAAGATCCTGTCCCGAGACATTCAGTTCAATGGTACGCCCACCACCGACGCCCCGCCCAAAAAGCGACGGTTGGGTCATAAAGCCGAACGTGCCAGGTTCAGCAAAAATCGGACGGCTGAGCACCGGGATCAGCTCGCCCGCGCGCTGGCTGTCAACCGCACCCGCGCCCACAAAGGAATTGCCCGGCGTGGCGACAAAGAAGAAACTGTCGATCGCCGGGATACCGTCTTCGGTCTGGGTTGCGGGGGCCGCGTCCCAAAGTGGTTCTGCGACATCTTCGATCCGCTGGGCGATCGTCTCGGTGGTATCAAGGTTATATCCGGGCGGCGGAATGATCAGGCCAAAGACAAGGTTGCGGTTGCCCTCGGGCAGGTACTCCAGACGCGGCAGGAAAGTCCAACTGGCCACCGCGGCCCCGCCCGCGATCAGCGCGACCATCAGGATACCAACAGCACGAAAGCGCACCGTGAGCCGCACATAGGCCATAACCACCGCACGAAAGCCCCGCGCCAGATGATCCAAGCCCCAGATGCCCATCGCTTTTTGATCGTCCCGACGCAAAACGCGGCTGGCCAAGGCTGGAATAACCGTAACGGCCACAACCAAAGACAACAGTACAGAAACCGATATTGCCACCGCGATGTCGCGGAACAATTGCCCTGCTTCTAGCTGCATGATCAGAATCGGCACGAAGACCAATACGGTCGTCAGCGCCGAGACAAGGATCGCGCCCCAGACCTGCTTGGCCCCCAGATAGGCCGCCTCGCGCCGCGAGTATCCTTTTTCACGCAAACGGTAGATGTTTTCGAGCACAACAATCGCCGCATCCACAATCATACCAACCGCAAATGCAATACCGGCCAGTGATATCACGTTCAGCGTGCGCCCCGTTGCAGCCATCACCACAAAGGTGGCGACAATCGACACAGGGATCGACAATGAAACGATTACCACCGCGCGTGGCGACCGCAAAAACAAGATCAGGATCAGCGCCGCAAGTGCACCGCCAATGTAGATGTTTTGCGTCACAAGATCGATTGCACCTTCAATATAGATCGTCTCGTCATAGACCTGATCCATGATCAGACCCTGATCCGCCACTGGCCCGGCCTGCAATTCGGCCAGCACCAAACGCAATTCTTCCATCACTGTGATGACGTTGGCGCCCGCCTCACGGACCACGTTAAATGCCAGCCCCGGTTCGCCCTTATAGCGCAGGCGCGCAGTGGGCTCTTTGTATTCAAAGGCCACGTCGGCCACATCACTGACCCGCACCCGCCCGGTGCCGCCATTTCTGGCGTCAGACCGCAACACCACATTGCGGATCGCCTCTTCGGTGTTGAGGTTGCTTTCGGTCCGCACCACGTAGCGGCGTTTGCCTTCATCCACGTCACCTGCCGAAATCGAGATATTTTCCGTGCGCAAACGCTGGACCACCTCTGGCACTGTCAGGCCAAAGCGCGACAGCCGCTGCGGGTCGACCACGACCTGCAATTCGCGCGTGACCCCGCCGAAGACGTTTACCGCCGCCACACCGGGGATACGCTCGACACGGTCTTTGACGATATCTTCGAGAAAATCGCCGTAGGACGGGATGGACCGGGTATTGCCCTCTTCCGCTGTAATCAGAACCCAAGCAATCGGGCTGTCATCTGCACCGGATGTATTCAATGTGGGCTCATTCGCCTCTGCCGGATAGCCACCGACACGGTCAAGCCGGTTGGATACCAGCAGCAGCGATTGGCTCATATCCGTGCCAATAGCGAATTCCAGTGTCACTTCCGCCTGCCCGGTACGCGAGCGCGATGTCATGATTTCCAGTCCATCAAGGCCGCGCAGGGTTTCTTCCTGCGGGTTGACGATTTCGCGCTCGATCTCGGACGGTGCGGCGCCGGGCCAACTGGTCGAGATAACGACGATGGGTTTACGCACATCAGGGGCCAGTTGGATCGGGATTTGCGTCAGCGCGAGGATGCCAAAAAGCACGGCCATCAGGACAGCCGCGATCACCGCGACAGGCCGTTCGATGGAATACCGGATGAAATCCATCAGTTTGTCTCCAGCAGGTTGGCGGAAATGGCCTGCCCGGGGCGCAACCGCTCATTCCCCCGCACAACGACCAGATCACCAGCGGCAAGTCCGCTGAGCACTTCATACCTGTCGCCCAAGGGCACACCCAAGGTCACAGGGCGCGGCTGAGCCTGATCATCGGCGGCGACAAAGACGGTCCAGCCGCCCCGCGCCTGCACCAGCGCATCTTTCGGGACGGACAGCACCTCGCGTGCTTCACCGACCGGAATTTCCACAGTTAGCGATTGCCCGACAGCGGCACTGGTGAGCGCGGACAACTCTGGCGCAGCAAACAAAACAGCGCGCGTCCGGGTTGAGGGATCTTCAACAGGCAAGACAGCGCGCAGTTCCAAAGCCAGTTCGGTGCCAAATTCTGTGCTGGCCGTCACGGTCTGACCGGGAGACAAAAACGCAGTGTAGCGGGATGGCACACTGGCTTGCACCTCAAACGCGTCTGTGTCCAGCAAGCGCACAACGGGTGTGCCCGCCTGAATGAACGCACCGGGGATCGTGTTTACTTCGAGTACAACACCCGAGAAAGGCGCCACGATCTTGCTGCGCTCAAGCTGATAGCGTGTTTCGGCCAGCCGAGACTGGGCGCTTTTTTCACGGGCTTGCGCTTCGAAAAACTGTGCTTCGGCCTCTAGAAAATCGGCCTGCGCGTCATCAAAACGTCCTTGGCTGAATGATGACCCGCCGCGCAGCGCCTCGATCCGGTCAAGCGAAATGCGCGCGCGGTCGACACGGGCACGCGCTGTTTCGATCCCGGCCACGGCTTCGGCCAGTTGCGCTTCGGATTGGGCCACTTGGATCGTCAACAGATCGTCATTCAATTCAACAAGCAGATCACCTGCCGCGACGCGTGACCCCGCCAAGACGACCACCGTTTCGACGTTTCCTGCGACCCGGCCCGCGACATTGCCATCACGCGCTGTTGTCACTTCGGCAAAGACAGGCACGGTTTCGGCCAGAGCACGCATTTCAACCGCCTGAACGCCCACGCCCGCCGCACGCTCTTGGGCGTAAAGGGAAGATGTGATGCAGGCCAGCGACACCGCCAGATAACCAAGAAAGCGCATTGTTCAACTCCAAGAAGGTCTGAGATTAAGATAGCGTGCAAATACCCAAGTCAACGGCACCGCGCGGCCAGGTACCCTGGGCATGAAGGGCGACCATCCAGCCGCGCGTAAGCCGCCTAAGGCAAGATGTAGAGCCACACCCAGACTGTGAATATTGACAGCCCTGTCCCCACCAGCACAGAAGACGCCGCCACCCTGCGCGCTTTGCCGTACATATTGGCGAACACATAGGTGTTGATCCCCGGTGCCATGGCTGCGGTCATGATCGCTGACCGGAGCGCCGCATCCGACAGATCATTCGCCCGCGCCAGCCCCCAGACAATCACCGGATGCAACACCAGTGAAATGGCAACGACAAAAAGGATCGTGCGCATATCGCCCTCTGGCCGATAGCGGTAGAGCACACCACCCAGCCCAAAGAGGGCCGCAGGCAGGGCCGCGCGGATCATCAGATCAACGGCATCCGTGAAGACACCGGGCAAAGGGATGCTGCCGATGTTGACGATAAAGCCCAAGCTGATCCCGACAATCAGCGCATTGTTGAACATCGCCTTGAGCACTTTGACCGGCAAGGCGGCAACGCTGCCACCACGGTTGCGTGCAATCTCCATCGCGGTGATGCCGACCATGTAACAAAAGGGCGAATGGATCGCGATGATCGCATAATTGGCTTCAAGCGCGGACACACCGTAGGCGCGCTCGGTGATGGGCAGGCCCAGCAGCAGCGAGTTGGAGAACAGGCCGCAAAACCCGATCGCGACACTGTCTTCCCAGTCGCGTCCAAAAATATAGCGCGCGCCAAACAGGCCCGCCGCAAAGCCCGCCAAAGCGCCGGCATAGAAGCTGCCCAGCAGTGCCAGATCAAAGTTCTGTTCCAGATCAAGGGTCGAGATTGCGCGAAACAGCAGGCAAGGAATGGCAAACCCTTGGGTGAACTTCATCAGCCCGTCGACACCGCTGTCGCTGAAATACCCTTTCCAAACAGCGATATAGCCAAAGCCAATAACCAGAAAGACCGGCAGGATGACGTCGATGAGCGCGGCCATGACGGCTCCTTTTGTGGCGTCAGGTTACCGGAACTGTAACGGTCAGACCATCATACGCGGGGTCAATGTGGTCAGGTGTTTCGGCCGCAACCGTCGCGTAGTCCAGATCAATATGCATATTGGTCAGGATCGCCTTTTTAGGTGCAACACGCGCGATCCATTCCAGCGTTTTGGCCAAATGGGCGTGGGTCGGATGCGGGTCACGGCGCAAGGCATCGACGATCCAGATATCAAGGCCTTCCAGCACGGGCCATGCAGCATCGGGAATATCCGACACATCAGGCAGATAAGCCACATTGCCGATCCGGAAACCAAGCGCGTCGATACGGCCATGCGCCACTTCAAAGGGGCGCAAGACAATGTCCCCCCCTGCCCCGGAAATCGTGATATCACCGTCGATCGGGTTCAGTTCGCAAATCGGCGGGTAGGACGAGCCTTTGGGTTGCACAAAGGCATAGCCAAAGCGCCCGAGCAGGTCATTGCTGGTGTCCCCGTCAGCCCAGACCTGCAAGCGTTCGCGCATGTTGTACACGATCATGCGCAGGTCATCGATGCCGTGCACATGGTCGGCGTGACCATGCGTATAGACGACAGCATCCAAGGCCCCGACTTCAGCAGCCAAAAGCTGGGCGCGCATATCGGGGGAGGTATCGATCAACACCCGCGTCACCTGATCGCCGCGCGTGCGGGTCACAAGAAGCGAACAGCGGGTGCGTATGTTTTTGGGGTTTAACGGATCGCAATCGCCCCAAAGCCCGCCCAAGCGCGGCACACCGCCCGACGACCCACAACCCAAGACACGGAACTGCAACTGATCACTCATGCTGCGGCCTTCCAAAACAGACGCTCGAAATTCGCCGTGGTCTGCTTGGCGAAGTCCTCATAGGACATGCCAAAGACATCAGCACCGACTTTCGCGGTATGTGCAGTGTAGGCGGGTTCATTCCGTTTGCCCCGGAAGGGTGGTGGCGCAAGATACGGGCTGTCTGTTTCCACCAGCACCCGATCCACGGGGGCGCTGGCGAAAATATCGCGCACCTCTTGGCTTTTGGGGAAGGTCGCGATGCCCGACATGGACAGATAGAAATCCATTTCCAAAGCCGCCTGTGCCAAGGCTGCACTGCTGGAAAAGCAATGCATCACACAGGTGTAGGCGCCCTTTTCAAACTCTTCACGCAAGATACGGGCCATATCGTCATCTGCTGCGCGCGCATGAATAATCAAAGGCAACTTGGTTTCGCGCGCAGCGGCAATATGGACACGCAGCGACTGCTGCTGAATGTCTGCGCTTTCAGCCGTGTAGTGATAATCAAGCCCGGTTTCACCGATGCCCACAAACTTGGGGTGATCCGCCAAGGCCACCAGCTCGTCCAAGGTGGCCAGTGGTTCGTCCGCCGCGCTCATTGGGTGGGTGCCTGCGGCATAGAAAACCGGGGCATATTGCTCTGCGATGGCGCGCACCTGTGGCTCAAGCCGCAGTTTTGTGCAGATCGTCACCATACGCGTCACACCCGCATCCAATGCGCGCGCGATCAAATCATCCCGTTCACCATCAAAGTCTGGGAAATCGAGGTGGCAGTGGCTGTCAACGATGGTTGGTTGGGTCATTTCGCGGCTTTCAGGCTACGGCGGTCCCTTGTGCCGTCTCTTCAATCTTAAAAATCATATCAAGGATCAGCGCGGCAGGGTCAAGGTTCACCGCCCGCCCGTGGCGCGCCCGCGCCAACAGCGTCTCCGAAAGCTGCGCCCAGCTCTGCGCCACGCGCGCATCGGGCGACAGGCGCGCAAAAAGCTCAGGCTCGGCCGGATGCGCCAACTCCGCCGCCGCGCCCAGCGCGCCCGCCCGCGCAAGGCGAAACAACAGCGTCTCCAAAAGCACGAGCAGCAAATCAAGCTTCTGCTCGCTGCCCCGCGCCGCAAAGGCTTCCGAAAGGCGCATCACCCGCGCACGGTCAAGCTTGGGCAGGCTCTCAAAAATCGCGATCAACTCGCCATAG
>JALQUF010000038.1 GCA_023263855.1 Yoonia sp.
CAGGTGATCCGAAGCTGCGCGCCGTCACGGCATCGAAGTAGCCTGCGAGCTCACCGGACGCTCGATGAGATTCAGTGTCCGCGCAGATGACCTCTGTCCGCGAGCCGAGATTCAGACGAGCCACTTGACGCCGGAGAATGTCAGCGCGCTTCTCCCGCCGCTCGATCAACGTCATTTGAATCTCTGGTCGAAGCACAGCGACCACCAGGGCCGGCAATCCGCCACCGGATCCAAGATCGAGGAGCGACACGGTTTCACGTGGAACCAACGCCGCGAACCGCTCGCAGTGGGTGATCTCCCGATCGAGATCGGTGGCCGAAATGACACCGAGGCGCTGCGCAATGCGCAACGCCTCGGTCAGATCACCCCGATCGGGGGGATGGAATTCGGAATCCGTCATGCGACGGCCCCTCAACGGATCACTCGGGGCTCACCAGCACCCGGCGGTCTGGGTCCTCGCCCTCTGAGCGACTGCTCACACCCTCGATTTCAGCGAGGACGTCGTGAAAGACCTTGCGGGTTTCACGCAACTGCTCGGCAATTTTCGCCCATTGCAGATCATCGCTTTCCAGCAGGTCCTCGATGCCTGCGCGCTCTTCCATCAGGGCATCACGCTCGGCAATCAGTTCCAGCTCTTCCAGACGGCGCAAGCTGCGCAAGCGCATGTTCAGGATCGCTTCGGCCTGCACTTCGGTCAGCGAAACCTCGGGCTCCGCCCCCGCCACGATGGGCGAGTGGTAGTCGGCTTCTGATGTCGCGCGTACATGATCCTTGGCCCAGTCTTCAATCATCAGGGCTTTCTTGGGGTCGTCGTCGTAGCGAATAATATCGATCACACGGTCCAGATGCAGGAAGGCAATGATAAAGCCTTCAAGCACCTCCAAACGGTGGTCGATCTTTTCCAACCGGTACTTGCTGCGGCGGATCAACACTTCGCGGCGGTGTTCGAGGAAGGCGCGCAGCACTTCTTTCAGCGAACAGACTTTCGGCGTCAGCCCGTCGATCAACACGTTCATGTTCAGGCTGAACCGCGTTTCCAGATCAGAGTTGCGGAACAGCATGCCCATCATGACTTCGGGATCGACGGTTTTGGCACGCGGTTCCAGCACCACACGGATATCATCGGCGCTTTCATCGCGCACATCGGCCAGCAGTGGTACTTTCTTCAGCTGGATAACCTCTGCCAGCTTCTCGATCAGCTTGGACTTTTGCACCTGATAGGGAATTTCTGTGACAACAACCTGCCATTGCCCACGACCAAGATCTTCGACCTCCCACTTGGCGCGCAGACGGAACGACCCGCGTCCGGTGCGGTAGGCTTCGGCAATATTTTCGCTCGGCTCGACAATCACACCGCCGGTCGGAAAATCGGGACCAGGAATATAGTTGAGCAGCGTGTCATCGCGCGCGTCGGGTGTTTTGATCAGATGCAGGCAGGCGTCGATCAATTCATGCAAGTTATGCGGCGGAATATTGGTCGCCATCCCCACAGCGATCCCGCTAGAGCCATTGGCCAGAAGGTTGGGGAATGTGGCTGGCAGGACAGCAGGCTCAGTCAGGCGCCCATCGTAGTTATCTCGGAAATCAACACTGTCCTCGGACAAGCCCTCTAGCAAGGCCTCGGCCGCAGCCGTCATCCGTGCTTCTGTGTAACGCGAGGCGGCGGGGTTATCGCCGTCGATGTTACCAAAGTTGCCCTGCCCGTCCACCAGCGGGTAACGCACGTTAAAATCCTGCGCCAAACGCGCCATCGCGTCATAAATCGCGGCGTCCCCGTGGGGGTGGAAATCACCCATCGTGTCGCCGCTGATCTTGGCAGATTTCAAGAAACCACCCGTAGGCGACAGACGCAGCCGTGACATGGCATAGAGGATGCGGCGGTGAACCGGCTTCAATCCATCCCGCGCATCAGGCAGCGCGCGGTGCATGATCGTTGAGAGCGCATAGGTCAGATACCGGTCGCCAATGGCGCGCCGCAGTGTTTCTGTTACGTCGTTGGGGCCGAGGCCAGTATCGCTGTCATCACTCATAAGGGACGGTGTAGCGGGCCACGATTCTGGCGTAAAGCGGGGAAATGTGCGCGCGGTTCCGCCATTGTCGCAGACCACTGCTTGCCAGATTGGCACGCAAAGGCCAAACAGCAGAAATGACACAGAAATCCATACTCATCACTGGCGCATCCTCTGGCATCGGGTTTGACGCAGCACACGGCCTGCGCGATGCGGGCTGGCGGGTGTTTGCCAGTTGCCGCAAAGCAGAAGACTGCGAAAGACTTCGCGCGGAAGGCTTTGAAAGCCCGCAGATCGACTATGCAGATGCCGACAGCATCGTAAACGGCTTGGCCGAAACGCTTGAGGCGACAGGCGGCACACTTGATGCGCTCTATAACAACGGTGCTTACGCCTGCCCCGGCGCGGTCGAGGATTTGCCGACCGATGCCTTGCGCGAAATTTTTGAAACCAACCTTTTCGGCTGGCACGAATTGACGCGACTGGTCATCCCCGTGATGCGTGCGCAAGGGCATGGGCGGATCATCAACTGCTCGTCCGTGCTTGGGTTTGTGGGGTATAAATGGCGCGGGGCCTATGTCGCGACCAAGTTTGCGCTGGAAGGGCTGACTGATGTGCTGCGTCAGGAATTATCTGACACGGCGATCAAAGTGATCTTGATTGAACCCGGCCCGATTACGTCCGAGTTCCGCAAGAATGCCGTGCCCCATTTTGAAAGATGGATCGATTGGCAAAACTCGGCGCGCCGCGATGCCTACCAAGAAGAGCTTGATCGCCTGTATACCGAAACCGAGCCGGGCAAGTTCGAGCTTCCAGCCGCAGCGGTGACAAAGAAGCTCTTGCATGCGCTGACCGCGCCAAAGCCGAAGCCGCGCTATTATGTAACGACACCGACCTACATTATGGGATTTCTGCGGCGCATCCTTTCAACCCGGTGGCTTGACGCGGTGATTTTGCGCGGGTGAGGGTTTCTTTCCCACACGCGCCTGCTACATCCCGACACAGACGAATAAAGGACGCAGACTTATGACAGATGATCCGCTTTTCTGGGTGATGTCACTTTCGGTGCTTATTGTGCTGGGCATTTTGGTGTGGGGCATGGGCAGCTTTGGCAAAGGCGGCGACTACAATCGCAAACACGCCAACAAGATTATGCGCTGGCGGATCGGTGCGCAGTTGGTCGCGGTCATATTGATCGTCTTATTTGTCTATTTGCGCGGCGAAGGAGGCTAACAGATGGTTGTGCTCAATAAAATCTACACCAAAACAGGTGATTCCGGCGAAACAGCACTCGGCAACGGCAGCCGCGTGGCGAAACACTCCATGCGGGTGACCTCGTATGGCACGGTGGACGAAACCAACGCGACGGTTGGTCTGGCCCGTTTGCATGCAACAGGTGAAATGGACGCGCAACTGGCGATGATTCAAAACGACCTTTTTGATCTGGGTGCAGACCTCTGCCGTCCTGATATGGAAAAGGATGGCGAATCCGAATACCCCGTCCTGCGCATGACCGACGCACAGGTCGAACGTCTGGAAACCCAGATTGATGCCATGACCAAAGAGGTCGAACCCCTGCGCAGTTTTATTCTGCCCGGCGGCTCGGCCTTGGCTGCGCATTTGCATTTGTGCCGGACTGTGTCGCGGCGCGCTGAACGTCTGACGGTTGAATTGGCAACGATGGAATCGGTCAATCCTGCAGCGGTTAAATACCTCAACCGCCTATCGGATTGGTGCTTTCAGGCCGCGCGTATTGCCAATGACAACGGCAAGGCTGACGTGCTTTGGGTCCCGGGCGCGAACCGCTAACACCGACGGTCGGGCGCGATCCTGCGCCCCTTGCGTGACGTGCGCGTCAAGAACGTGGCGTCGGTGGTATGTGGCGCGTCGATTTTGCACTGTTTTCCCGACGCCGCGCACGATAACAACATCCCGAGAACATAATTGATCAGATTCTTAGGAGAGTAACGCAGATGAAGGTCCTCGTACCCGTCAAGCGCGTGATCGACTACAACGTGAAGGTTCGTGTCAAAGCGGATGGTTCCGGTGTTGATCTCGCCAACGTCAAAATGTCGATGAACCCATTCGATGAAATCGCCGTGGAAGAGGCCATTCGCCTGCGCGAAGCGGGCAAAGCTGATGAAGTGGTCGCCGTCTCGATCGGTGTCAAGCAAAGCCAGGAAACCCTGCGCACGGCCCTTGCGATGGGTGCGGATCGTGCGATCCTTGTTGTGGCTGCGGATGACGTACACACTGACATCGAGCCCCTTGCCGTTGCAAAAATTCTTGCGGCAATCGTCAAGGAAGAAGAGCCCGGTCTGGTGCTTTGCGGCAAGCAAGCGATCGACAACGATATGAACGCGACAGGCCAGATGCTGTCTGCGCTGCTGGGTTGGTCGCAGGCGACATTCGCATCCGAAGTTGATGTGGATGGCGACAGCGCTACGGTCACTCGCGAAGTCGACGGCGGTTTGCAGACCATCAAGGTCAAGATGCCCACAATCGTCACCGTGGATCTACGCTTGAACGAGCCGCGGTACGCATCGTTGCCCAACATCATGAAGGCCAAGAAAAAGCCTTTGGATGAAAAGACACCCGGCGACTATGGCGTAGATGTTACGCCACGTCTGAGCATCGTCAGCACAACCGAACCAGAGGCCCGCAAGGCTGGCATCATGGTTGGTTCTGTTGATGAACTTGTAGAGAAACTCAAAGAAGCGGGGGCGGTATAATGGCTGTTCTTCTGATTGGTGAAGTCACCGATGGTACGCTGGCGGTTGATGCAACGGCCAAGGCCGTCACAGCGGCAACGGCCCTGGGCGACGTGACAGTTTTGTGCGCCGGTGCGAATGCAAAAGCCGCAGCCGATGAAGCTGCGACAATTGAAGGCGTCTCCAAAGTGCTCTGCGCTGAGGATGCGGCGCTTGGTCATCGTCTGGCAGAGCCAACTGCGGACCTGATCGTATCACTGGCTGGCGACTACACCCATATCGCGGCACCTGGCACAACAGACGCCAAGAACGTGATGCCACGCGTGGCGGCTCTGCTGGATGCGATGGTTATTTCCGAAGTGACCGCTATCGTTGACGGCGACACCTTTGAGCGCCCGATTTACGCAGGCAACGCGATCCAGACTGTCAAATCATCCGACGCCAAAAAGGTTCTGACAATCCGGACAGCCGGATTTGACGCCGCGGCAATGGGTGGCTCAGCAGCTGTTGAAAGCATTGGCGCAGCTGGCAATCCCGGCCTGTCCGAATGGGTCGAAGACAAAGTCGCCGCCTCGGATCGCCCTGAACTGACATCTGCCGGTGTTGTTGTCTCAGGTGGTCGCGGTGTTGGTTCGGAAGAGGACTTTGCCCTGATCGAAACGCTGGCCGATAAGCTGAACGCGGCTGTCGGTGCGTCACGTGCGGCCGTTGATAGCGGTTATGCACCAAACGATTGGCAGGTCGGCCAAACGGGTAAAGTGGTTGCGCCTGATCTTTACATCGCCGTCGGTATTTCTGGGGCCATTCAGCACCTCGCCGGCATGAAGGACAGCAAGGTTATCGTTGCGATCAACAAAGATGGAGAAGCACCAATTTTTCAGGTCGCCGACTTTGGTCTGGTTGCAGACCTGTTCGATGCTGTGCCCGAGTTGAGCAGCAAGCTCTAAACGGGAACTCATGACTTAACCTAGGCCCGCGCATTCGCGCGGGCCTTTTTATATGGCATAAAGCTGATTGCGGATTTTTGGGATCAAGGCCGCACTCGCCTCAATATGGCAATCTACCCCCAGCATTTCTGACGCCGCCTTTGCCTGAGAGGCAGGAAAAAACATTCCACGCGACCCTTGCGACACAGCACGCACGGTCGGGTTTGCGACCACGACATCTTGAACCAATGGCCGCAGCTGATCAATCATCGTGGCTGTGATAAAAAGCGGGTCGACCTGCAATTGACCCGGCCGGTCTGACCAGTGGTCATCGGTCATCACATCCTCTGAAAACCAAAGCAGGATAACTTTGTTCCCAATCTGTCCCAACATGTTCCGCATCCGCGCCATCCATGCCACGCGCAGTTCGTTGACCACCGTATCAAACCGTTCGATCGATTTGGTATGTAACGCACCCAACATGTGGCGCGTGAAGGAAAATTCAGAAAAATCGACATCAGGATAGATCGCCTGCAAGACCGTTGAAGCCCGCAAGAACCGATCATTGCGGCGCGGGTGCACCGTGTAGAACCGGTTCGAAAGATAGTTTGCCCCCATCACCTGCACGACGGTTAAGTCAGCTTCTGCGCAGATATCCATCACTGTCGCGTCATTGACAAAGGCATCAATACCCCCATTGACGCAACCAAAGTTGACGCAGGTCTGTCGCATCGCCTTTTCCACCAGACTGGGGAACGGCTTTTCAATGAATTTGCCGTATGTTTCCGTTCCCCCGATGAAGGCAAGGTACGGCAAATCAAGGCGTTTGCGCGGCCCCCTGAACAACATGCGCGAACTGCCGTAGCGGCAAGGTGAATAGGATAATTCAACGTTTTCGATACTTTGATGTTTCATTGCAGCCACCCCTTTTGTTCAACTCCCAGATGGCAGAATCGCCCAAATCCTTTGCGAATTTGCTAATCGCGGCATTCGATGAAAATTTTACGTATACGCGCGGCTTGAAGCTGCCCCCCGCAGGGGCCTATGGTGCGTCCAACCGATGAAGGATTGATCATGGCAATTGAACAGGTAGGCATTGTTGGCGCAGGTCAGATGGGCAATGGCATCGCGCATGTTTTTGCCTTGGCCGAATATGACGTGCTGCTGACCGATATCAGTGAAGAGGCGCTTGCCGCAGCTATTGCGTTGATTGACCGCAATCTGGAACGACAGGTCAGTAAAGATTTGATCACAGCCGATCAAAAGGCCTGCGCGATGAAACGCATCGGCACAACAAAGACGCTGACCGATCTGGGTCAGACCGATTTGATCATCGAGGCCGCAACCGAACGCGAAACCATCAAAACCGCCATTTTTGAAGACCTTGTGCCGCATCTGAAGCCAGATACGATCCTGACCTCAAACACCTCTTCGATTTCGATCACGCGGCTTGCGTCGCGCACAGACCGGCCTGAAAAGTTCATGGGCTTCCACTTCATGAACCCTGTTCCCATCATGCAACTGGTCGAGCTGATCCGGGGCATCGCAACAGATGAGCCCACCTTCAAGGCCTGCCACGGCGTTGTTGAACGGCTTGGCAAAACATCGGCTACGGCCGAAGATTTTCCCGCGTTTATCGTCAATCGTATCCTGATGCCGATGATCAACGAAGCGATCTATACGCTTTATGAAGGCGTCGGATCGGTTCAGTCCATTGATACATCGCTCAAGCTGGGTGCGAACCACCCGATGGGTCCACTTGAGCTTGCAGACTTCATCGGGCTGGACACCTGCCTTGCGATTATGAACGTGCTGCATGACGGTCTGGCCGATACCAAATACCGTCCCTGCCCTTTGCTGACCAAATACGTTGAAGCAGGCTGGTTGGGTCGCAAATCGCAGCGGGGGTTCTACGACTATCGCGGCGAGGTTCCGGTCCCGACACGCTAGTCTTTCAGGTTCAGCGTCTGCTCACGCATCCAGTCCATGCAGGCGCGTTGATCGCGCAGACGTTCCTTCATCTCTTCGGCGTCAAAGGGGTGCCCGACGACGGGCTTTTGCGGCTTGCCACATGCATTCACAATCTCATGAAGCAGCAGGCTCTGGCGGAGCGTCGGTGAAATCTGATTGGCCATCTGGTACCAGCGCGAGTTGGCACCAGGGAAGAAGACCGGCACCACCCGCGCGCCGGACATCCGGATCATCTTTGCGGTGAAAAGGTTCCATTCGTCTTCAACCATCGGCCCGAACAGGGTGTTGGAAGACGCAACCACACCAGATGGAAACACCGCGATCACGCCGCCTTCATTCAGATGCGCCATCGCACGCCTGCGCATTTCAACCATCTTGGCTTGCGCGTCTTCTTCATGCGGAAACGGAACCGGGATCAGGAACCTGCCTGCGTCTTCATCCAGATCGGTCAGAAACGCGCGGGTCAGGATACGATAATCGGTGCGTACACGGCCAATTAGATCGGCGAAAACCATGCCATCGACCAATCCATGCGGATGGTTCGCGACAATCACCACTGGGCCAGTTTTGGGAATGCGGTCAAGCTGTTCTTGCGGTGTGATGACATCAATATCCATCACATCCAAAGCACCGCGGAAGAACGCATGTCCGCGCAGCTTGCCACGCTTTTCAAACTTCCGGATCATCCGAATGATGTGCACTTTGCCAGTAAACCATTCGATCGTCTTGATAATGGTACGCTTGACCGGACTGTCGAAGGTGTTTGAGTAGGTGAGCACACCGCGGTCATAGACAGCGGGTTCAGGGTCAGACAGGACCGGCCGGACAGAGGCTTTGGGGCTCGTATCGGTCAATGCGCTTGTCCTATTCGCTCCGCATCCGCGTTAGTCGCCTTCACCAAACTTATCATCAACAAGGTTTTCAATCGCTGCGGCCAGTTCCTCAGCCTGCGGTCCCCTTGTCTCCACGTCAATAAAGGTTCCAATTGAAGCTGCCAACATCAAAAGGCCCATGATGCTATCGCCACCCGTGCTCTCGCCATCTTTGCTGACGGTCGCGTCGGCATCAAAGCTCTCCACGACCTCGACAAGCTTGGCTGATGCGCGCGCATGCAGTCCTTTGATGTTCTGGATCTTGAGCCGTTTCGTGGTCATTGTGGGAGTCCACCGTTGTGGCTGTTAATGTATTTATGCGCAGCCGCAATCGCAGCCTCGACTGCGTCAGGCACGCTTGCATTGCGTGACTTTGCCAGTTTGATCAGCATGGGCAGGTTTGCGCCATAAAGGATACGGCGATTGTCGGGGCTACAGGCCCGCAGCGATAGATTGGTTGGCGATCCGCCAAACATATCAGTCACGATGACAACGCCGTCACCGGTATCGACCTGATCCGCCGCGTCACAAATTTCGGATTGTTTGGTGGCGCGGTCATCTTCGGCTCCGATCGCAATGCTGACCATGCCGGGCTGCGGGCCGACGACATGCTCGACAGCTGCGTGATACTCACGTGCCAGCCCCCCATGCGCGACGATGACAATACCGATCAACTGATGTCTTCCTTACCACTTTTTGTTGCGCGTCGCTCTAATTCGCGGTGACGTTTAGACACATGCCAACCGTCTTGTGCAAGGGCTTGTGCCAAATGTTCTGTCATTGCCACGGATCGGTGCTTCCCACCCGTGCAGCCAAATCCAATCGACAGATGCGCCTTGCCTTCGTCTTTATGCGCGGGCAGCAGCAAATCAGCGAGCCCCTTCACCTGTTCAAAGAACTTGGGAAACCGCGCGTCGTCAAACACATAGGCGGCAACGGCCGGATCGCGCCCGTCCAGTTTACGCAGGCTTTCATCCCAATGAGGATTTCGCAGAAAGCGACAATCCATCACGATGTCCATCCCCCGCGGCAAACCGCGCTTGTAAGAGAAAGAATGCAGCGTCACCCCCAATGTGCGCCCATCGCCTGTCCCGAACCAGCGTTCGACTTCGGCCTTGGCGTCATGCGGTGAGAATCCTGTTGTATCGATCAGCACATCAGCCCGCGCGCGGATCGGCGTCAGCAGTTCACGTTCTTCTGCAATCCCTTCAAACGGCGGCCCGCCCGGGGCAAGCGGGTGTCGGCGCCGGGTTTCGGAATACCTGCGGACCAGCTCCTCTTCTGCGGCATCCATATAAAGAACCTGCGCAGAAAAATCGCCCCTGGCCGCCAACCTGTCGATAATATCGATCAATGCGTTTGTGCTGAAATCACGGTTTCGCACATCCACACCCAGCGCCAACGGCCTTGACGGGGCCGGCCCTTCCAGCAAGCGCGGCAATAGTGAAAGCGGCAGATTGTCGATCACCTCATATCCGAGATCTTCCAGCGCGTTGATCGCCGTTGTCCGCCCGGCCCCTGACGGGCCTGTCACCAGCACCACGCCGGGTGCTGATCCGGTCGAATCCGGTCCTGCTTTTGTCATCGCTCGCTCCAACCTGCCTTAAGGGCCTGCAGAATTGCTGGGGCAAAGTGTGGCGCATCGCTGCGGTAGATCAAGGGCAGATCACACCCCAAGAGCGGAAAACAACGGCGCGGAGGCAATCTTTCGGTTTCGATGTGGTCCAAATCGACAACGCAAGCAACCTCGGCCCGGGGGACATGATCGGCATTGAGAATACCCATGCCTCTTGCTTCGATGATCCCCAGAATGGTGTGCGGGCAACGGGCGTAGATCGCTCCATTTTTTACGTCCACACGCACACGATCATCTGCAACAAAAGTGCAGCCATATGCCATCAGCGTGAGAGCCAAGGCGGATTTGCCTGAACCCGATGCGCCCCGAATGATAACAGCCCGACCATTCCACGCCACGCAGCTTGCGTGCAATGTGTCAGATGTTTTCATTGGCAATGATCCTAGATGGGAAGACCAACGACAAAACGCGCGCCCAATGGCTCAGATGTGGGATCCGCATCAGTCGGGCGGATGTTTTCGGCCCAGATCGCACCCGCGTGCGCTTCAACAATTTGCTTGGAAATTGCGAGGCCCAGCCCCGAGTTATTGCCAAACTGCCCTTCAGGGCGTTCGGAATAGAACCGCTGGAAAATCTTTGTCAGGGCATCGTCGGGAATACCGGGGCCTGTGTCCTCAACCACGACAAGCACGCGGTTCTGGCGCGTCCGCGCCCAAACGCGGATGGCATCTCCCTTGTCACAAAATGAAATGGCATTGGTGATCAGGTTGACAAAAACCTGTGCCAGACGGCCTTCCAGGCCTTGGACCATGATCTTGCCTTCTGGCAGGTCGGCAACAAAATCAACACCGCGCAACTTGGCATCCTTACCCAGAAACTCGACGATATTACCAAGCATGTTGATCAGGTCGAAGGGCTCTTCTTCTTCCTTCACCAACTCACTATCCAAACGCGACGCGTTCGAGATGTCGCTGACCAGCCTGTCAAGCCGCTTGACATCATGCTCGATCACTTCCAGCAGGCGTTCGCGCTGATCATCGCGCTTGGCGACGCGCATCGTGCCAACAGCCGACCGCAGTGACGCCAAAGGATTCTTGATTTCATGCGCCACATCCGCTGCAAACTGTTCGTTGCCTTCAATACGTTCGTAAAGAGCAGAAACCATACTGCGCAACGCCGCAGACAAACGGCCAATTTCGTCAGGCCGCCCGCTCAGGTCGGGAATGCGGACACGACCTGGCGACATCTTGCGCGCATTTTTTTCCTGACTGGCTTCAGCAGCTGTGGCCAGCTGCGCGAGGGGATTGGCAATTGTCGAGGCCAGCACAAGGCTGAGACCAATGCTGACAAGAACGCCCACAAAGAAAAGCCGCAAGAACTGCTCACGCTCGCGCCGGACAAGGCTATCAACCTCTCCGGCTGCCGTCGTGACAGCGATCACGCCAACCGCCACGCCGTTGCGCATGATGGGTGTAGTCACGATGAAGCTTCGTGCGCCGCCGATCTCGGATGCTTCCAGTTGGGTCCCGTTCGCCATCGCCTGACGCACGTTTTCTTGCGAAAGCTGGATCAAAGCTTGCTGTTGGTCGGCTTCTTCCTCACTGAATGAGCCCAAACTGACCAGCCCGTCCCAGATGGACACGAGGAAATCCAGAATGAACGTGCCGCCGGTCTGGCTTTCCAATTCCGCGATCTGCGTTTCGTTCAGGCTACCGGTCGCGCGCGCAACCAAGGTCGTGTCGGGGGCGAATACCGATACTTCGACACCACCGCGCAGGTTCAGGCCCTCCAACGTAGCCGTCGGATTGATACCGTCCGCTGTCACCAGATTGACCGGGGCAATTGATGGTAACTGCCCTTCAAACACGTCTGCGATCAGCTGCGCCTCATTGATAAGGCCATTTGCCCGCTGAAACGCCAGGCTGTCGCGTGACGGGCTTAGATAAAGCACACCCGAAATCAAAAGAAGCAAACCGATGAGATTGAACGTAACAATTTTGCGGGCAATGGGAGAGCGGCGCAGTGCAAAGAGACGGCCACCGGGGATCTCATCGACTTCAATATCTTCGGTCACAAGATCAGGATCAACCCAGTCGTCACCCAAAACAAGATCAGGCTCGCGCGCTGCGGCGCGCACGGACTTTAGGTCGCGTACGTCAATTTTCGGCGCGGCCGTCATGACTTACTCTTCGTTGTAGCGGTACCCGATACCATAAAGGGTCTCGATCGCAGAGAACTCGTTATCCGTGTTGCGCATCTTTTTACGCAGGCGTTTGATGTGGCTGTCGATCGTACGATCGTCCACGTAGACTTGGTCATCATAGGCCACATCCATCAGCTGATCGCGGCTTTTGACAAAGCCGGGTCGCTGGGCCAACGCCTGCAACAACAAAAATTCCGTTACCGTAAGGGATACGTCTTTCCCTTTCCACTTTACAGCGTGACGGAGCGGATCCATCACCAATTCACCACGCACCATCACCTTGGTGTCTTCGGTTTCCTCGATCTCTTCACCCGCGATCGCATCTTGTCTGCGCAAGAGCGCCCGGATTCGTTCAACGAGTAAACGCTGAGAAAATGGCTTTTTTACGTAATCGTCTGCACCCATGCGCAAACCCAGGACTTCGTCGATTTCGTCGTCCTTGGATGTCAGGAAAATAACGGGCATCGACGTCTTTTGTCGCAGCCTTTGCAACAAATCCATTCCGTCCATCCGTGGCATTTTGATGTCCAAAACAGCCATATCGGGCATGCGTTTGTTAAACGCTTCAAGCGCCGAGAGGCCATCATTGTAGGTTTCCACCTCAAACCCTTCTGCTTCAAGCGTCATGGAAACAGACGTGAGGATGTTCCTGTCATCATCTACAAGTGCAATTCTCGACATGGTAGGAACCCTTTGCTGGACATTCTAACGCTCTTGATGGCGCTACCGAGCACTTTTCAACAATTTAGCTAGCCGAATCAACTATTAACTCACCCCCAGCCACGGATTTGCCTTATTTGCGTTAATTTTGCATAAATATTCCGTCTTGCTGGCGCCTGTTCTTGTCTGCACTCAGGGATGGTTGCGCTAACATGAAGATGGTTGCGCTAACGATGTCGAACTAGGGTATCGACCCTGGAAAACTTGGTGCTATGGAAGGCCATCGCTGGCTACTTCGGCCAATTCAAAAAGGAGCGAACCCATGGACCAAGGTACGGTCAACCCATCGATGAAACTTGAAGATCAAGGCATCACAGGGCTGGGTTATGTGTATTACAACCGCTCTGAAGCCGAGTTACATGACGCCGCTGTCGCTGCAAATGAAGGCGTGACCGGCAAGGGCGGCACCTTCCTTGTCACAACAGGTAAACACACGGGCCGTTCGCCAAAAGACAAGTTCGTAGTCAAGACCGAAGGCGTCAAGGACACGATTTGGTGGGAAAACAACCCTCCGATGGACCCTGCCAAGTTTGATGTCCTTTATACTGACATGCTGGAGCACATGAAGGGCGGCACATATAATGTGCAAGATCTCTTTGGTGGTGCAGACCCGGCCCATCGCCTTGATGTCCGCGTTGTGACAGAACTTGCATGGCATGGGCTTTTTATCCGCCACCTGCTGCGCCGCCCCGACGCATCGGAACTGGAAACTTTTGCGCCAGACTTTACGATCATCAACTGCCCGACATTCAAAGCCGACCCTGAAAAGCACGGCTGCCGGTCTGATACCGTGATCGCGCTGAACTTCGAAAAGAAACTGATCCTGATCGGCGGCACGGAATACGCAGGCGAGAACAAAAAATCCGTCTTCACACTGCTCAACTACATCCTGCCCGAAAAGGGTATCATGCCGATGCACTGCTCGGCCAACCACGCACCGGGCAATCCAGTTGACACAGCGGTTTTCTTTGGCCTCTCGGGCACTGGTAAAACGACACTGTCCGCAGACCCGACGCGCGTACTGATTGGCGATGACGAACATGGCTGGTCCGACCGCGGCACCTTCAACTTTGAAGGAGGGTGCTATGCCAAGACGATCGGTCTGGACCCCGAAGCAGAGCCGGAAATCTATGCGACCTGTTCGATGCCACATACAGTGATCGAGAACATGGTCTACGATTCTGACACGATGGAATTGGATTTTGAGGATGACAGCCTGACCGCGAACATGCGCTGCGCTTATCCCTTGAACTATATCTCTAACGCTTCGGATACAGCGCTTGGCGGGCACCCCAAGAATATCATCATGCTGACCTGTGATGCGTTCGGCGTTCTGCCCCCCATCGCTCGGCTGACACCAGCACAAGCGATGTACCACTTCCTGTCCGGTTTCACGTCCAAGGTTGCGGGTACTGAGCGCGGTGTGACTGAGCCAGAACCCACTTTCAGCACATGCTTTGGCGCGCCCTTCATGCCACGCCGCCCCGAAGTGTACGGTAACTTGCTGCGCAACAAGATCGCCAGCCACGGCGCGACATGCTGGTTGGTCAATACCGGTTGGACCGGTGGCGCCTATGGCACAGGATCACGGATGCCCATCAAGGCGACCCGCGCGCTTCTGTCTGCGGCGCTGGATGGTACGCTGATCGAAAGCACCTTCCGCAAAGATGTACACTTTGGCTTTGAGGTTCCGATCTCGGTTGAAGGCGTGGACGACGGGCTTTTGAACCCGCGCGATACCTGGGCGGATAAAGCCGCGTATGACGCACAAGCCCAAAAGCTTGTCAGCATGTTCAGTGACAACTTTGAAAAATACGTCCCTTACATCGATGACGACGTGAAAGCGGCTGCTATCGGGTGATCTGACGTAAGGTGAATCATGATCCACCTTACCTATGCAAAGGCTGCACAGTAATTGTGCGGCCTTTCGCGTGTTTATCACTGTATCGAAAGCCGCACATTGCGGCGCAACACCGTCAACGCAGGCTACTTTGATATCTAGTACATCAACAGGTCACGCGCGTGGCCCATTGCCCTACCCCATGACACCACGCCGGATCAGGTTGACCCCGGCGATAATCAGCACCCAAAGCGTGATGCGGCGAAAGCGTTCTTGGTCAAACCGATCACCAAGCCGAAACCCCAGCCACATGCCAAGCAACGCTGGCACGACAAGCGCTGCAGAAAAGCCCCAAGTCTGGGCATTCAAGATACCAGACTGCAAATGCCCGAGCAGCAACATAACGGACCCCAGCCCATAGATCACACCCTGTACCGACATCTGGCTTGCACGTGGCGTATTCAACGCCAGAAGATAGAGCACGGTGGGCGGCCCCCACGTTCCGGCCAAGCCGCCAAGGATGCCCGCCAACCCACCGGCACACCATTCAAAAGGCCTGCGCCAACGCGGCGTGATCTGCGGACGCCAGCCGATCAGCTGGACCGCACAAAGCGCGACGACCGGCACGCCCAGAACAACGAACATAACGTCACTTGGGATGCTGCGCACAAATTGTGCCGCCACAAGAATCATCACACAGACAACAAGCACGTAGCGCCAGTGTTCTTGCAGCGCCAACCGCGCATTCCCAAAACCTGAACGCGCCACTTGCAGCCCGTTGCTGATCACGATCGGGATGACAATGCCCGCGACCACCAGCTCTGGTGGAATCAGAATGCCCATGCCGGAAATCATGATCAACGGCATCGCGAACCCAACGGCACCTTTGACAAAGCCGCCCAGCAATGTCACCGCAAAGGCAAAGGCGAAAAGCGCAGGTGTCAAAAAGGGTGGAAGCTCGGGCATACAGTGTCTTACGATATTGCGCAGAACATGCCAGAGCTAAATCCCCTGCGACACTTTTGTGCGCGCGGTAACGTTATTGCGAATAATTATTGCGCTGCACTTGCAAACAGATTATCTCTGCGCCTGCAAATTGATAGGAGACGCAAAATGGCGCATGATGGTCAGGACATGACGTTGAAGCAAAACCCAATTCTGGTTGATCTGCTAGCGCTTACTGCAGAGACTCTCCCTGCTGTCGATGGCGTGTTGAACCGCGCCAAAGACGCAGTCCGCGCGGCTGTAGAGGACGGCGGCCGGATTTCCGGCAAGCTGATCGAGGAAAACCAAACTGCAGCACATGGACTGGCGTGGTTGGCCACTTATGCACAATCCTTGCAGCAAATGCAGCACTGGGCTGAGCGCCTGCAGGCCGATGGCAAGTTTGGCGAAGTTGAGCAGTTGATCCACCAGATCGCATTTGGCGAATACCTCTGGCAAATCTACGGCGGCATCCCGATGAGCCAGGGTGAAATCCTGCGCTTGCAGGACATTGGCCTTTCACAAGATGACATGCGTGCGCTCATGCAGCCTGCTGTGATGACCTTGACCCAATCTGGAAACACTCAGGCGGCCCGGATGCGGTTGGTTGAACTCATGCAAGAGCAATCTGCGAATATTACCGTAGGCGCCTCTGGTCTTGACGACGAGTTGGAGATGATCCGCGAACAGTTCCGCCGTTTCAGCATCGACCGGATTGAACCGGACGCGCATGACTGGCACCTGAAAGACGAGTTGATCCCGCTCGAAATTATTGACGAAATGGCCGAACTCGGTGTGTTCGGTCTGACCATTCCCGAAGAATATGGCGGATTCGGGCTTTCCAAGGCCTCGATGTGTGTCGTTTCGGAGGAATTGTCCCGCGGCTACATCGGCGTCGGCTCACTTGGCACGCGGTCTGAAATCGCGGCCGAACTTATCCTGTGCGGCGGCACCGAAGAGCAAAAGCAAAAGTGGCTTCCCGGTCTGGCCTCTGCCGAGATACTGCCAACGGCTGTATTTACCGAGCCAAACACCGGCTCTGATCTGGGCAGCCTGCGCACCCGCGCCGTCAAAAAAGGCGATGACTGGGAGGTCACCGGCAACAAGACCTGGATCACCCATGCAACCCGCACCCATGTCATGACCATGTTGGCACGGACCGACCCCGACACAACCGATTACCGTGGCCTGTCGATGTTTTTGGCCGAAAAGACCCCCGGCACCGAAGAGAACCCTTTCCCCACCCCCGGCATGACCGGCGGCGAGATCGAAGTGCTTGGCTATCGCGGCATGAAGGAATACGAGCTGGCTTTTGATGGCTTTGCTATCAAGGGTGAGAACCTTTTGGGCGGCGAAACCGGCAAAGGCTTCAAGCAACTGATGCAGACATTCGAGTCTGCCCGCATTCAAACCGCAGCGCGCGCCATTGGCGTGGCCCAATCCGCCTTGGACGTTGGTATGCAGTACGCCCAAGACCGCAAACAATTCGGCAAGTCTTTGATCAACTTCCCCCGCGTCGCTGGCAAGCTGGCGATGATGGCGGTTGAGATCATGGTCGCGCGCCAGTTGACCTATTTCAGCGCCGCCGAGAAAGACAATGACCGCCGCTGTGATCTTGAGGCTGGTATGGCAAAACTGCTGGGTGCACGGATCGCCTGGGCTTGCGCTGACAATGCTCTGCAAATCCATGGCGGCAACGGCTTTGCTCTTGAATATAAGGTAAGCCGTATTCTGTGTGACGCACGCATCCTCAATATTTTTGAAGGTGCGGCAGAGATTCAGGCACAAGTCATCGCACGGCGCTTGCTGGATTAAGTTGCTTTCCCTCTCAAAGCGGCTAGGTCACAAAGACCGGTAGCCTGTGGGGGGAAGCACATTGACCAAAACCGTTCTATTGACCGGCGCGTCCGGCTATATCGCCAAGCA
Source organism: Yoonia sp. (assembly GCA_023263855.1). Taxonomy (GTDB): domain Bacteria; phylum Pseudomonadota; class Alphaproteobacteria; order Rhodobacterales; family Rhodobacteraceae; genus Yoonia. Next base: position 17,739 of record JALQUF010000038.1, read on the forward strand.
CGTGGTCCTTCGGTTGCTTGAAGACGGCTTTCATGTGCGTGGGACCGTGCGGAACTTGGCACGAGGTGAAGAAGTGACCAAGGCGGTCCAACCGCATTTGTCAGATGATGCAGATCTTGCAAACAGGCTGACGTATGTCGCCCTCGACCTGACGTCTGATGATGGATGGGACGATGCGATGGTCGGGGTCGATGTGGTGATGCACACCGCCTCACCTTTTCCGCTGGCGCAACCCAAGAACGAAGATGATCTGATCCGCCCTGCTGTTGACGGTGCCCTGCGCGCATTGCGGGCAGCGCACAAGGCAGGGATTTCGCGCGTGATCCTGACATCATCCACAGCCGCTATCAGCGGCTCAGCACTTCCCGCCGGTGACACGGCCTTCGACGAAACGAACTGGACCGACCCGAACGACCCCGATGCAACGGCCTATGTGCGCTCCAAGACGTTGGCTGAACAAGCCGCATGGGACTTTGTACGCGATGAGGCACCCGCGATGCAGTTGACGGTGATCAATCCGGGCTTTGTTCTGGGCGCCCCATTGGATGCAAACTATGGCACGTCGATTTCAGTGATTGAGCGGTTGTTGAAGGGCAAAGACCCCATGCTGCCCGCCATCGGGTTTGCGACGGTCGATGTGCAGGACGTCGCTGACATGCATGTGACAGTCATCACGCAACCACAAAGCCACGGGCAGAGGATCATGACCGTTGATCGCTTCATGACATTTGCAGAAATCGCACAGGCGATCAAAACGGCCTACCCCAACCGCAAAGTCGTCACACGGGTCGCCCCCAATGCTGTCATCAAATTCTTGGGTCTGTTTGATCCTGCCATCAAATCCATCGTTCCCAGCCTGGGCCGGATCGATAAAATCGATAACGCGCGCGCCATGGCAACGCTGGGGCGCGGCATGCGACAGGCCCATAAGGCGGCAGTTTCGTCTGCGGCCTATCTGATTGAGAACAAATCGCTTTAGTCAGCGCGGGCTCTCAGGATCGCATCAAGCAAACGTGCACGCGCCGATGGCACAGGGCGATCCCCAAGGCTTTTGATCAACCTGTGCTCAATAAAATAGCCGGTCGTGCCCAGCGCCTTCGCAATCTCGGCGTTAGAGGCATCACCTTTACCCGCCAGCACCTCTGGCAAGGCCAGCATGCGGTCTGCCCATGCGCCGGCGCCTTCCCGGCTTACAGCGCGTCCGGATTTCGGGGACACATAGATCAGTTCTTCGTTCACGCCGCGCACAGCGCAGGCCGATAGATCCAGTCCAAAACCCATTTCATCCAGCAGGGCCTGCTCCCATCGCAAATAGGCCAAAGGCCAGACATCCGACTGCCCCAGCAAATCCAGCAACGCGATTGTCCGGTCATAGAACGCCGGATGCGATTCCCGCTCGGGCAGGACCATGACAAGCAAACTGCACACGGCATTTAACCCTGCCAAGGCAAGCCGATCACCCATCGCCGCCGCAGCGCGGCTTCGGATCGGTTCAACCGTGAAACTGCCCAAGTGGCTGTCCAGCCGCGCCTTCCACGCCACAGACAGTTGCGCGCCAGGCTGCAAAAGCGGGGCCACCTTGCGGCTTGTGCCGCCGCGCACGACGCCTGCATGCCGCCCATGGGCTGCGCTGAACACTTCAACAATCACCGAGGTTTCGCCAAAGGGGCGGGTTGCCAATAGCGCGGCTTCATCCTGCCATTCGATCATCGCGCGATCCAACCCTTATGCGTGAAACAACCTGTCGTGTTGCCCCATGAACGCCCGCTGACAGTGCAAATGTCAATCAAGCCCCGGTTCATCCAAAAGATGGCGACCCGCTTTATCCTCTACCTCAATCACCCAAAGGTCAGGATCAAAGCTGCGTTGCTTTGCGATAGATTGATCCACATCCGCCTCTTGCCCTGCGGTCAGAACCACCCACCGGCGCGCACCTGTCATCAGATCAAAGCTGCGCTGATAACAACATGCCTGTCCATCCAGCGTATTGAGCTTGATCAAAACAGCGCCAGCGGTGTTATCACCGCGCTGCACCACAAAAGCGGGTATTTCCAAAAGGCGCAGGCGGGTCAGATAGGCCGACACCCAAATGTCTGCTGTCAGCCTCAAGCGTTGCCGTCTTTGAAGTCGAGGCCCATTTCAGAATAACGCTCTGATTCTTCCAGCCAGTTGGGCCGGACCTTGACCTTCACAAACAAATGGACACGCCGACCAAGGAATTCTTCGAGTTCCAGCCGCGCGGCCTGACTGATCGCCTTGACCGTTTCACCGCCCTTGCCCAGCACGATGCCTTTGTGGCCATCGCGGGCGACATAGATCAACTGATCAATTCGGGCAGAGCCGTCAGGGCGCTCTTCCCAGTTCTCGGTTTCAACCGTCAACTCATAGGGCAATTCCTGATGCAGGCGCAGCGTCAGCTTTTCGCGCGTCATTTCAGCAGCAATCATCCGCATTGGCAGGTCGGCAATCTGATCTTCTGGATAGAGGAACGGGCCTTCGGGCACTTGTGTGATCAGCCAGTCGCGCAAGGCATCACAGCCGTGTCCGCGCTCTGCCGAAATCATAAAGGTTTCGGCAAAGGGATAGGCCTCATTCATGTCTTTGGTTAGGGCCAACAACACCTCTGATTTGACCTTGTCGATCTTGTTGATCGCCAAAGCGACAGGCGATTTCCCTGCCCGCTCTGACAGCGTTTCCAAAATAGCCTTCACACCCTCGGTCATACCGCGATGCGCTTCGATCATCAAAACCACGACATCGGCGTCGGCGGCCCCACCCCAAGCGGCGGCAACCATGGCGCGGTCCAGCCTGCGCCGAGGCTTGAACAGGCCGGGTGTATCGACAAAAATCAGCTGCGCATTCTCGGCCATTGCCACGCCGCGAATACGCGCGCGCGTGGTTTGCACTTTGTGCGTCACGATCGACACTTTGGCGCCAACCATCCGGTTCAAAAGCGTCGATTTCCCGGCATTCGGTTCGCCGATCAGGGCAACAAAGCCAGCTTTGGTTGGAGCGTCAGTCATGTGTCGACTTTCTTCAAAAGGGCGCTTGCTGCAGTCTGTTCAGCTTGGCGCTTGGATCCGGCAGTCGCCTGCTCGGTCAGGCCAGAGGCCAACCGTACCTCGATCGTAAACTGCGGTTGGTGGTCTGGTCCAGTACGGGCCACCTCGACATATTGCGGCGGGACTTCGCCCCGGGCTTGGGCCCACTCTTGCAAAGCTGTTTTGGCATCGCGGGCATCGGCAGCCACGTTGTGAATACGCGCACCCCAAAGACGCAGAATGGCGGCGCGTGCCGCATCAAATCCACCGTCTTGATAGATCGCTGCAATCACGGCCTCCATTGCATCAGCCAAAAGCGCCTCTTTGCGCCGTCCGCCTGATTTCATCTCGGATCGGCCAAGTTTCAGCACCGCGCCCAGATCAATCTGGCGCGCGACATCGGCACAGGCCTCGCGGCGGACCAATGCATTATAGCGTGGTGCAAGCAGGCCTTCCGGGGCAGAGGGATCAGCCTTTAACAAAGCCTCGGCCATGACGAGGCCCAAAACCCTGTCGCCCAAAAATTCCAACCTTTGATTGTCGTCACGATGCGGGCTGACAATCGAAGAGTGTGTGACCGCGCGGATCAGGGTCTCGGGCTTGGCAAAGTCATGCCCTAGCCTTTCAGAAAAGGCTTTGAGTTCGGCCGAGAGCTTCAATCGAGTGCCTTGAAGAAACGATCAGAGCGCCATGTCCAGAACGACAGCATAGACCGACCAGCGGACGAGAACATGACCCGGTCAGCACGCCCAACGATGTCCTTGCGCTCGACAAACCCCACACCGCGCGCAGATTGCGCCACGCGGCTGTCGGTAGAGTTGTCGCGGTTGTCACCCATAAAGAAGAACTGATCCGCGGGCACGGTGAACACACCTGTATTGTCGGTTGGCCGCGGCGCGATATCCAAAATCGCGTGGCTCACGCCATTTGGCAACGTCTCGATGTAGCGCTGCTTTTCACAGACAGCACCAAGACCAACCGCGCCATTGGCGCATTGGGGGCGTAGGCGCAGCGGCCCTTGCGGCTCCATGATTTCGGTGAATGTTCCTGCCTCTTCGATCTGCACGGGTTCATCGTTGATGTGCAGCAATCCGTCAATCATCTGGATGCGATCACCGGGGACACCGATCAGGCGTTTGATAAAGTCACGACCATCGACAGGATGGCGGAACACGACGATATCGCCGCGCTCGGGGTCCGATCCGAAAATGCGATCTTCACGATCCTCGATAAAGCCGCAAAAATCGTCAGCACCCAGATCAATTCCCACCTGCGGAATCCGAATAGAAGGGCAGGACGCGTAAGAATAGCCATAGGCCATCTTGTTCACAAATAGGAAATCACCAATCAGCAACGTGTCCTTCATTGACCCCGACGGGATCCAGAACGGCTGAAAGAAAAGCGTGCGAAAGACACCTGCGATCAGCAGAGCCCAGAACACCGTTTTCACCGTCTCGATAAGCCAAGGGAAGAATCCCGTTTTTTCGGCCATTGCCTGATCCTTACTGTGGTTTGGGGCTACATGATGCTGTGGACCTGCACTGTCAAGCGATGGGCCGTGCCTCAATCACAACAAAGGCCTGCGCCCATGGGTGATCATCGGTCAAAGTCACGTGAATGATGGCTTCATGGCCCGCTGGGGTCATCTGGTCCAACCGTTCCTTGGCCCAGCCGGTGACAGCCATGACGGGCTGTCCGGTACGCATATTTGAGACAGCCATATCCTTCCACGAAATTCCCATGCGCAGGCCGGTGCCCAGCGCCTTTGAGCAGGCTTCCTTGGCGGCCCATCGTTTCGCATAGGTGCCTGCCACATCTTTGCGACGCTCCGCCTTGCTTTGTTCGATTTCGGTGAAGACGCGATTGCGAAACCTGTCACCAAAGCGGTCCAGCGTTGCTGCGATACGGTCTATGTTTGCCAAATCTGTCCCGACACCCAAAATCATGCACTGCCCCCGGGCGCGTAGATATGCGCAACGCGATCTTCCTGCACGCCGCCGAGCCAATCAAAGCATCCGTCACAAGCGGCGTGAAAATCCGCGATCTTCAATGCAGAAAACCGAAAATAGGCGCTATCGATGTTCTGCTGTTGGGCCGCAAAGATAACCCGGCCGATGCCCGCCCACCGCATTGTCGCAAGGCACATCTCACATGGTTGGCATGACGCGATGAGGGTCGCACCTGAAAGGTCGCGTCGCCCGGCTGCTTGGGCGGCACGCGCAATTGCGACTACTTCGGCATGGCGGCTGGGATCGCCGGTATCACCTACTTCATTGCGGGCCGTGGCAACAACCCTATCGTCAAGAACCACCGCTGCTGTGAAGACAATGTCGTGCCCGTTGTCATGCAGCGCGCAGGCATGATCGGTGACACCGCGCATGGCGTCCCGTTCAGCATCGGTCATGACAAAGGCATTGGCCGTGTTCACCCGCGGGCCTCATCCATGATGCGGCGCATTTCGGTGATTGCAGGAACCAAGCCCCGAAAAATCGCCTCGCCAATGATGAAGTGCCCGATGTTCAGTTCCATGACCTGCGGCAGCGCCGCGATTGGCTGGACCGTGTCATAGGTCAGCCCATGACCTGCGTGAACCTCTAGCCCCAGATCGTCAGCGAAGACGGCCATATCGGTCAGCTTGCGCAATTCGGCATCACGGTCGTCAAAACGGCCTTCTGCATGGGCATCGCAATAGGCACCGGTATGAAGTTCGATGACTTCTGCACCGATCCGATGCGCCGCTTCAATCTGGCACTGATCGGCAGCAATGAAGATCGACACGCGACAGCCCGCGTCGCGCAAAGGCGCGATGTAATGGGCCAGCGCGTTCTCTTCGCGTGCCACTTCAAGCCCGCCTTCGGTCGTGCGCTCTTCGCGTTTCTCCGGCACAAGACAGACAGCATGCGGCTTATGACGCAATGCAATCGCCTGCATCTCTGCGGTAGCTGCCATTTCGAAGTTCAACGGGCCTTTGAGCGCGGCCATCAACCCTTCGATATCCGCGTCCGAGATGTGGCGGCGATCCTCGCGCAAATGCGCTGTGATACCATCGGCCCCGGCCTCTTCAGCCAAAATAGCTGCGCGGACAGGATCAGGCACAGCACCGCCACGTGCATTGCGCACGGTGGCTACGTGGTCGATATTCACGCCAAGGCGCAGTCTTTCGGTCATCATCTTCGTCCTTTGTTGTCCACAGCCTAGCTGCCGGCATCGTCGCTAGCTGATGTTTTTTTCTTCAACTGGTCAAGCTTTGCCAGCAACGCCTTTTTGCGGCGTGTCTGGTATGCGCTGATCACAGGCACCGACAGGTAGTAAGCAAGTGTCGCCGTGATCAAACCGGGAAGTATCCCGCCAACAAGATAAGGAAAGAACACGTCGTCATAAAACACCCGCAACCCGTGCCAATTGATCCGTGCAGGCGTAAAGATCGCTAAGATGTTGTTCCAAAGATCATAGCTGGCGTCAGCGAACTTTTGCCCCAAGTGATCGTTGCGCCCCGGCGGCAAACCCAGCATCCATGAGCCCAGGCTAATCGACAAAAAACCGATAGGGGGAAATGTCAGCGGATTGCCAAAGAAAGTTGCCATGATGGCCGCAAATAGGTTCCCGCGCAGCAGGCGGGCAATAATTGCGGCAAAGACAAAGTGTAGGCCAAAAAGCGGCGTAAAGCAGATGAACACACCCGCCCAAATACCCCGGCTGATCTTTTGGGGTGTATCAGGCAAACGCCGGACGCGGTGTTTGACGTATTCAAAGGCGCGGGTCCAGCCGCCGCGGGGATAGAAGAAATCCAGCACGATCTGCCAAATCGCGCGTCTATCCCTGCGTTTGAAGACCAAGTCCCGTTATCCTTCTCTGCGGAGCGTCCCCGCCCCCGGCGCTGCAAGCCCCGGATCCTTGTGCCGTTCAATGGACGACACGTTGCTTTCTGCCTCTAGCGCAGTTTGGATGCGGTGCAAATGTTCCGCATCGCGCAAATCAACGTCGATCAGCAACCGGAAATAGTCAGGCTTCCGGTCGATGAACCTCAGATCAGAGATATTGGCGTTCTGTTCCCCGATCAATGTGCAAATTCGTCCCAATACACCAGCATCGTTGGCGATCGTGACATCGAAGGTGACAGTGTTAACAGCACCGTGTGTGCCTTCTTGCCACGTCAGGTCAATCCAGCGTTCAGGCTGATCTTCATAATCGGCCAATGCGGCACAATCGATGGCATGCACCACCACACCATGCCCGCGGAAAGTGATCCCCAGAATACGCTCGCCCGGCACCGGCTGACAGCAAGCGCCGCGCTGCTGCACCTGATCTGGCGCCAACCCGACAACGGCGCGGCCTTGCTCGATTTCTTCGCCCTGGGTGTGCTCCAACTCAGGATAGATGGCCGTCACGACCTTACGGCCGGTAATCTCAGCACTGCCAAGACGTGCGAGCAATTCCTCCACCCCGTCAATCGCCAGTGCTTTGGCGGCTGTCTTGAGCGCTTTCTCGGTGCTTTTCTTGCCGACGTTTTCAAATGCCACACGCGCCAGTTCACGACCCAGGCGCACAAACCGTTCGCGGTCTTCTTCACGCAATGAGCGGCGAATGGCCGTCTTTGCCCGACCGGTGACAGCAATATCAATCCAGGTCGCTTGCGGTGTTTGCCCTTCGGCGGTGATGACTTCAACAGACTGGCCGTTCTTAAGCCGGGTCCAAAGCGGCACACGCAGCCCATCAACCTTGGCGCCAACACAGGCAGAACCAATCCGTGTGTGGATCGCATAGGCGAAATCAATCGGTGTGGCCCCGCGCGGCAGCTTGATCACGTCACCTTTGGGCGTGAAACAGAACACTTGATCCTGATACATCTCGAGCTTGACCGCT
>JALQUF010000039.1 GCA_023263855.1 Yoonia sp.
GGTCCCGTCGGAATGTCATCCATCACTATGATCTGTCTGATAAACTCTATGAACTGTTCCTTGATGCAGACAGGCAGCATTCATGCGGGTATTTTCGCAATCCTGATGACACCCTCGAACAGGCCCAGGAGAACAAGCAACACCACATCGCCCACAAGCTCTGCATCGAAAAGGGGATGCGCGTTCTGGATATCGGCTGCGGCTGGGGTGGCATGGCGCGCGATTACGGTGCGCTGGTGCTGGGAATCACGCTGTCAGAACAGCAACTTACCTATGCGATTGAGGCCACGCACCGTGAAAATTTATCTGACCGTGTAAGATTCCAGCTTTGCGATTACCGCAATGTCACGGGAACCTTTGATCGGATCGTCTCTGTGGGGATGCTCGAACATGTAGGCCTTCCCAATTTCATCAGGTATTTCCAGTCGATCCGTGACCGTCTTGCGCCCCACGGGATCGCGCTTGTCCATACAATCGGATGGACAGGACCGCCCGATGCCACAAACCCCTGGATTGCCAAGTATATCTTCCCTGGGGGCTATGTGCCCACGATGTCCGAAGTGATGAAGTCGGTAGAATACACCCATATCTGGCCTGCGGACGTCGAAGTCTGGCGGTTGCACTATGCCGAAACGCTGCGGCATTGGTTTGACCGTTTCACCGCGAACGAGGACAGGATCCGCGATTTTTACGACCCGCGTTTTGTACGGATGTGGCGGTTTTATCTCGCGGCCTGTGAACAGACCTTCCGGTACGGTCCCCAAGCCGTCTTTCGGTTCCAACTGTCGCGCCGGATCGACGCTGTGCTGATAACCCGCCACTACCTCTATTCGGGCGCGCCGGATGCAGATACGCTTCAGGTCCTGCGGCCCCGCCAAAAGCGCGCCTGAGATGACACTGCACATTGCATTCATTCTGATCCTGCTGGTTGTGGCTTTGATCTTGCTTGCGACAGAACGCCTACCGATTGAGCAGGTCGCCCTTTTGCTAACCGCAACCCTCGCTGCTACCGGAATTCTAAGCCCACAGATGGCATTTCAGGGATTTGCCAGTGAAACGGTGGTGATGCTGGCATGTGTGATGGTGCTCTCGCGGCGCCTGATGGAGTCGGGCCTAACAGCGCGTCTGGCCTCAGGATTGCAAAGAGGCACCAGCCTGCGGCCTCGTGCAACAGGCGCATGGCTGATGTTGGTATCTGCCGCGCTGTCCAGCGTTGTGACGAACACCAGCACAACCGCCGTTCTGACACCTGTGGTTCTGGAAGTTGCGCGCCGCATGAAGATGCACCCTGCACGGTTCTTGATGCCCGTGGCCTTTGCCTCAATGATGGGTGGCTCGGCGACGTTGATCGGCACCTCGACCAACCTAGCCGCCAGTGGTGTGATGTCACGGTTGGGACTGGCGCCCTTTGGCGTCTTTGAATTTGCCTTTGTCGGCCTCATCGTCAGCGTGGCGGGCATCGCCCTGCTTACTGTATTCGGGCCGTGGCTGTTGCCTGATCCTGCAAGCAGAGCTAGCAACGATACCTCGGAGACAAAGCCGTTTATGGCGACCTTCATGGTGCAGGAAGGATCGCCCAGCATTGGCAAAGCCGTTGTAGAGCTGGGTCTTGATGCCCATGGTGTTCAGGCCTTGGCAGTGGGTCGTGAAGGGGGCAGGGTCGCCGCGCACCCGCGGCGCAAACTGCAACAAGAAGATCAACTGATCCTACGGGGCTCTGGTGCCGCACTTATCAAAATTGCGAATGATCCCAAGCTTGCCCTTGCCGCAGAGGTTTCGGCCCCATGCACCCCGCCACCACATCAGATCATCGCCGAGGTGATCTTGATGCCGGGGGCGCGGTGGCTTGGGCAATCGCTCAACGCAATGCGTGACCTTTTTGGCCCTGACCTGCGGATCATGGCGTTGCATCGTAGCGGTCAATCTGACGCCGCGCTGGTGGGGCGAATGCGGCTCAAGACCGGTGATATTCTGCTGATAGAAGGTCCGCGCGATATGGTCGAGGCCATTGACCGTGATCCCGATCTGTCCCTGCTGATGCCGCCCCGGCCAGGCCCCCCAACCCAGCGTGAAGGTGTTTATGCCGTGATAGCGCTCCTTGGCGCAGTTGCTGCGGGGACGTCAGGCGTTCTGCCATTCTCAGTGGCGCTGCTGTTATCGGTTTTGGCCCTCGTCTTGTGGGGCCGCTTTTCGTTGCAGGACATGTTCGGCATGATCAGCTGGCGCATCCTGATCCTGATTGGCGGCATGTCCAGTTTCGGGGTCGCAATGCAAGTTTCGGGCACCGCAGCCTGGCTGGCGGCTGGGTTGATTTTTGTATTGGGGGATTTCGGTCCTTTGGCGGTGCTGTTGGGCTTGGGTGTGCTGACCATCCTGCTGACCCAACCGATGTCCAACGCTGCCGCCGCCCTCACCTTGCTGCCTGTGGCCATCGCGGTTGCACACCAAATTGGTGCAGACCCACGACCCTTTGTGGTGATGGTGACGCTCTCGGCATCTTTATCATTCATCGCCCCATTCGAACCGGCGCTCTTGTTGGTCTACGGACCGGGAGAGTATCGCCTGCGGGATTTCCTGCGCGCTGGCTTGCCCGTGACCATCATGTCATTGGGCATCTTGCTCATCATAATCCCGATGATGTGGCCACTTAACATCGCTACGCCCTAAAGATGTGTATCCGGATGGCCGCGACCAGCGTCTATGGCCGTTGCGATGCATCACAGCGCGACCAATCGAATGCACCCAATTGCAACCTACCGCAGATTGTGGTGTCTCAACTTGTCACAATGGTCGTGTTGTGCGGGGCAAAAAATGGCGCATTAACTTAACCCATCAAAAATCGCCGCCCAAAAAGATCCGATCCTTAAACCACCAACACATTACTCAGATGTGCGGGCAGATCTTCCAGCGTCACATGGGTCAGGTCTTTGGCCAGATCAGCCAGCAGCACGCCTTTGACCTCATTTGAAAGCCTCTGACGCAGTAGACCCAGCATTTCGGGTGCTGCGGCCAGAACCAGACGATCAAATTCACCAGCCTGCAAAGCATTATCAAGGTAGGTGGCAATTTCATTGGCAAAAAGCGCCTCTGCCTGAACTTTCAGCTGAGGGTCTGAGATGCTACCTCGGTTGGGGCCAACGGAGGAGGCGGTCATGCCTGGCGCGTCAGAAAGCTCTGTCACAGCGCGGGCCTTCAATTCGTCAGTCTTGCGCCCATAAAGGCCTTTTCCCGGACCTTCGTTGACGACGATACGTACGGTCTCGGCATCCACCAACACGATCCAGCTGATAATCGGTCTCATTCGCACACTCCCCCAAATTCTTGACAAGCCTAAACCCTCAAAAACGCGACATGATTGATTTTTCTCAATGATCCGGATCAATTTGACTTGGCACCTGCCGCAGCAAAAGCCTCCAGCGCAGAGAGATTTCGAGAGCAATACGGCGAACCCTCTTGCCAGAAGGCAGAGGCGCGAACGGTTTCTGCGTTGGTTTGTTGGACGGCGCTGGAGCCGTCCACGCATGACAGCACGAACTTGGGCATTGATAGCTGCATGCTGGCGTTTGGAATGCATTGCTATTGTGAAAATAGGAGGGCTGCGAAAAATTGATTTCGTACCACGATAGACACTTATTGGCCGGCGACTCGGCTGCCGAGACGTAGATTTGCTAGTTTTGGTCGCAGAATCGGCGTCCTGATGGAGGGCTTTCAGATATTTAGACGCTAATATCGCTCGCGGTCATGCAACACTTGGCCGTGCATTCATATAATGAAAGACATGCCTCAATGAAAAGACTTGCCCTTGATGCAGCAGACATCCGCATCCTCAGTGCGCTGCAGCAGCATGGGCAATTGAGCAAAGCCAAGCTTGCCGAGATTAGCGGTCTTTCCGCGACACCGTGCTGGGCGCGGCTGGCCAGATTGAAAGCGGGCGGATATATTCGCGGCTATCACGCCGACATTGCGTTGAGTCTGCTGGCTGATTTCGCCCAAGTGATCGTGACAGTCTCACTCAGCCGTCATCGCAAGGCAGACTTCGACCGCTTTGAAGCCTACGTCAACGGCCGAGACGAGATTATCGATTGTATCGCCACGGGCGGCGGGGTCGACTACATCATAAAGGTCGTAAGCCCGAACTTGACTGCGTTTCAGGAGTTTGTGGAAGACCTTCATGCCGAAGATCTGGGCATCGACCGCTACATGACCCACTTCGCGACCCGACAGGTGAAAACCGCTTTGCCCAACATATCAACGCTGGCCACTGCGCGCCTTAAATAGGCGCGCTGGTCCAAACGGTCCTTATAGCGCTTCAAAAACAGCCCGGTTGGACTACGAATGCGGAATCTTTGGACTGCTTTAATCGCCTTTCCCGGACTATTTCTCGGACAGAATTTAACGGTTTGTGGTCGGGAGGATTGCAAACAAATGGGAGGACGTAACAATGCAAGCAGATGATTTCGGTTTCGGCACACAGATCCGCAAGTCGCCCTATTTTGACGCAACAGTACGTTGGGGCGCGCAGGGGTTTTCCGTCTATAACCACATGTATATCCCGCGCGATTTCGGGGATCCCGAACAGAACTTCTGGAACCTCGTGAACGAGGCGATCCTATGTGACGTGGCTGTTGAGCGTCAGGTCGAGATCACGGGCCCCGATGCGGCAAAGTTCACCCAGATGTTGACCTGCCGCGATCTTTCCAAGATGGCCGTAGGCCAGTGCAAATACATCCTGATCACCAATGCTGCTGGCGGTATTCTGAACGATCCGATCCTGCTGCGTTTGGCTGAAAACCACTTCTGGATCTCACTGGCTGACAGCGACATTCTGCTGTGGGCGCAGGGGGTTGCGATCAACTCCGGTCTTGATGTCACGATTGGTGAGCCCGATGTCTCCCCACTGCAATTGCAGGGTCCGATGTCTGGCGAGATCATGAAGGCGCTATTTGGCGACGACATCATGGACCTGCGCTATTACTGGCTGCGCGAGGTCGAACTGAACGGCATCCCGCTGATCGTGTCGCGCACAGGTTGGTCGAGCGAGTTGGGCTATGAAATTTACCTGCGCGATGGGTCCAAGGGCGACTTGCTCTGGGAAACCATTATGGCAGCGGGTCTGGAATTCGGGCTCAAGCCCGGGCACACCTCGTCCATCCGCCGCATCGAGGGTGGCATGCTGTCCTATCATGCCGATGCTGACATGAGCACCAATCCCTTCGAGCTGGGCTTCGACCGGCTAGTGAACCTGGATATGGAGGCGGACTTCATCGGCAAGGCCGCATTGCGCCGGATCAAGGAGGAAGGCGTCAGCCGCAAGCAGATCGGCCTGATCATTGACGGGGACCCTCTCACTGGGCCCAACACGACGTTCTGGGAAATCAACAGCGGCGGCAACGTCATCGGCAAGGTCACGTCTGCCGTCTACTCTCCCCGCCTTGAGCAGAATATTGCTTTGGCCATGGTATCGGCTGAACACGCCAATATTGGTGCAGAGGTGGAGGTCGTCACAAAGTCTGGCCCCGTTCGCGCAACGATCTGTGAGCGTCCGTTCTATGACCCCAAAAAGCAAATTGCGGCCGCCTAACGCGCTGCCATATGAAAGAAGACCGATATGTCAGACCTCGCGATCGAGCTGCACTGGCAGCGCGCCACTCCTGTATTGCAAACGGGGGCCTATTCGAACGAGCATACAGTACAGTATAACAACCGCTACGACCTGCCTGTAGATTCCGCCCCTGATTGGGGCGGAAATCCGGACAACACAAACCCGGAGCAGGCCCTCGCCTCGGCGCTGTCCAGTTGCCACATGATGACCTTTCTCGCGCTGGCCGCAAAAGCGGGTTGGCCGGTGGCCAGCTATCATGACTACGCGGAGGCCCATCTGGGGAAGAACCCGAAGGGGCAGATGTCCGTCACACGGATTGACCTGCATCCGGTCGTGCGTTTCGACACCGGCTTTGCCGTGAACGATGATGAATTGGCACAAATGCAGGACCGCGCGCACCGCTACTGCTTTATCGCAAACACCTTGGCCGATAGTGTCGAGATCAACGTTCTTTAGACCCCAAGAAGGAATAGCTCCGTGACCACATCTGACATTCTGCTGCGCGATCTAGACGTGAACGGTATATTGCGCTTGACCTTGAACGATGTCGCGCGGCGCAATGCCTTGTCCGAGGCGATGCTGGCGAAACTACGCGGCGCCTTCGACGATGCCGGATCAGACCCTTCGGTCCGTGTGGTCGTACTGGCTGCCAATGGCCCCGCGTTTTGCGCGGGCCATGACCTAAAGGAAATGACCGCTGGGCGCTCGCAAGAGGATGGTGGAAAGGCTTATTTTGCATATGTCATGGGGATGTGCGCCGGCGTGATGCAAGGCATCGTGAATTGCCCGAAACCCGTCATCGCTGAAGTCACTGGCGTGGCCACGGCCGCAGGCTGCCAACTGGTCGCAAGCTGTGATGTGGCGCTTGCCGCAGACACGGCGCAGTTCAGCACACCGGGCGTGCATATCGGGCTGTTCTGTTCCACACCCATGGTGGCCCTGTCGCGCAACATCGCGGACAAACACGCGATGGAGATGCTGCTGACAGGTGATATGACCTCGGCCGCGCGGGCCGCAGAGATCGGCCTTGTGAACTATGCGATTGCACCCGAGACGCTGCATAAGTCAACGATGGACATGGCGCGCAAGATTGCGTCGAAATCCAGTATGACGCTCGCAACTGGCAAACGCGCCTACTACGCACAACGTGAAATGACGCTGTCAGATGCCTATGACTATGCCTCTGGTGTGATGGTCGACAACATGCTGGCGCATGACGCTGAAGAAGGCATCGGTGCCTTTATCGAAAAGCGTATCCCCCAGTGGGAGGACGCATGACGCCATGACCGCAAACCCTTACAACACCGATCTGGACCGCAATCCGGCAAACCATCAGCCGCTTACGCCATTGACATTTCTAGAACGCGCAGCCTCGGTTTTTCCTGATCACACAGCGATTGTACATGGCGCGTTGCGGCGCAATTATGCCGCGTTTTATGCGCGGTCCCGTCAGTTGGCCTCTGCCTTGGCTCAGCATGACATCGGGCGTGGTGACACGGTGTCGGCCCTGCTAGCCAATACGCCTGCAATGCTTGAATGCCATTACGGTGTGCCCATGAGTGGAGGTGTTCTACACTCTGTCAATACCCGCCTCGACGCATCGGTGATCGCGTTTCAGCTGGACCATGCGATGTCCAAGATCGTCATCGTTGATCGCGAATTCATGCCATTGATGCAGGACGCACTGACGCTGGCCACAGTGACACCGCTGGTCATCCAATACGATGATGCTGAATTCAGTGGGCCTACAACTGCGACAGATGCGCAGGATTACGAGGCCTTCTTGTCAATGGGTGATCCTGAATTTGACTGGCTGATGCCGCTGGATGAATGGGACGCCATTTCGATCAATTATACCTCGGGGACCACGGGCGACCCCAAGGGTGTCGTTTCGCACCATCGCGGTGCCTATCTGTTGGCACAGGGCAATGCATTGACGACGTCAATGGCGAAACATGCAGTCTACTTGTGGACGCTGCCGATGTTTCATTGCAATGGGTGGTGTTTCCCTTGGACCCTGTCGGCGATTATTGGGACTCATGTTTGTCTGCGTCAGGTGCGGGCAGAACCAATCTGGAGCGCTTTGGCTGATGAGGGCGTCACACACCTATGCGGCGCGCCCATCGTCATGTCTCTCATGATTTCGGCTCCCGAGAAAGAGAAACGCAAGCTCGACCAAACCGTACAGTTCTTTACTGCTGCCGCCCCGCCACCAGAAAAATTGCTGGCCGATATGAAAACAGCAGGCTTTGATGTGACGCATCTCTATGGGCTGACAGAAACCTACGGTCCTGCCGTAGTGAATGACTGGCATCAGGACTGGTCTGATCTGCCGCCCAGCGAACAGGCTGCGCTGAAATCGCGTCAAGGCGTGCGCTATCTGCCGCTTGAGGGCTTGGATGTACTGGACCCTGACACCATGCTGCCTGTTCCACGCGACGGGAAAACCATGGGCGAGGTCATGTTTCGCGGCAACGTCGTCATGAAAGGCTATTTTCGCAATCCGAAAGCCACGCAAGAAGCGTTCGCTGGCGGCTGGTTCCACTCCGGCGATCTGGGCGTGCGGCACGCGGACGGCTATATTCAGCTCAAAGACCGTTCCAAGGATATCATCATTTCGGGCGGTGAGAATATTTCGTCCATTGAGGTGGAAGAAGCGCTCTACCGTCACCCTGCGGTTGAGATCGCAGCCGTGGTTGCCATGCCTCACGAAAAATGGGGCGAAACGCCCTGTGCCTTTGTGGAATTGGTCGCGGGCAAAACAGTGGATGCCGCCAGTTTGCGCGCTTGGTGCAAAGACCAGCTTGCACCCTACAAAGTGCCCGGACAGTTCATATTTATGCCGATTCCACGTACGTCCACCGGCAAAATCCAGAAATTTATCTTGCGCGACCAAGTCAAACTGATCGGGCAAAACGCAGATGCCGGTCAATTGTCTCCGGCTCAATAGGCCGGAGCTTTTCTTGCCCCGTCAGGCTGGCAATGCCTTCGATTTCTGCACTTCCAAGCTAGGAACACCCAAAATCACACCCTCACCGGTGCGCCGATTTTGTTGGGGTGCTGACCCTCCCCCCTTTCGTCCCCCGACCCTTACAGCGGAATATTGATGGGTCACGTCATGAACGATTGGTCTGGAATTTCTATCACCTCAATAATCTTAAGCTTTATCCTCGAGTGTAGGCAACTTAGCCGCTACCTCTACCGCGGGCTTGCCATGCGTATGATGTTTCCACTCATTAACCCACTTGGTTGCTTCAGCCAGTTCATCGCTATGGAAGAGAGCAACTGGGCCATGAATGAACGGGGCCAATGCTTTTACGCCCAGACGCAGCCACTCCACATCACTGACCACGGCCAACCCTGCCATTTCCTTGAGGTGCAGAAAGCCAAATTTGGCATCATCCCAAGCGGCGCCAACCGAGTACCCAGTGAAATCGTCACCAAAAATCAGAAGAAGTTTAACCTTACCTTCTGCGCGAGCCTTCTTTTCGAACTCTGGGATTAGCACATTTTCGTAGTCCTCGGTGGTAATCTTGCTGTGCGCGGATATCGCCAGCACATCATCGGCATAACCTTCGAGAACTTCAAAATTCGGCTTCTTATCTGCCATGGTTTTTCCTCCTACTGACAAGCCAAAACGGCTGTTTTCGCAAGTTTAGTTCATTTTCTCTGGGTCCTTTTGCGATAGGTCAAACCATGAGCGGAACGGGTTGGGTCTCGGCTTCGAACAACTAGCCTTGAAGATTCATGCCAAAATCCCCACCTCTTTATCGCAGCCAAATTACCTGTCTCTTCCCTGACAGTGGCTGCACTTGGTAGGCCCCTGTCGTTATTACGATGGGGGCCTTTAGACGCCGGTCAAATCTAAGAAACTACGCGACCAGACCAAGGTTCCGCGACGACTCTTCTCTATAACCTCAGCCAAGAAGAACCTTCCCAAACGCACCCTATCGCGAGATAGTCGCTCTATCCAAAGGGAGGAAACGTCCATGAAACATCTTATCACAGCGACTGCTATCGCTCTTGTTGTCAGCACCGGCGCATTGGCAGAAGGCGTCACCCATTACCTCACAATCCATGTCAACCAGAGCGACCCGAAGGTAATGAATATGGCTTTGAACAATGCCCAGAATGTTACGAACCACTACACCGCGCTAGGTGACGAGGTCGTCATCGAATTGGTTGCATATGGCCCCGGCGTGCACATGTTCCGTGAGGACACAAGCCCAGTGCGTGACCGAATTGCCACCATGGACCTCGAGATGGACAATCTCTCGTTCGCGGCCTGTGGCAACACACTTGCCAACATGAGCCGACGGGCTGACGGAGCGGAGATAGCTTTGCTTGATAGCGTCTCTGTCACCCCTTCTGGTGTTGTACGGCTGATGGAACTTCAACAACAAGGGTATGCGTATATCCGTCCGTAATTCAGACTGAGACAGGGGCGGTTAAAGGGCGAAATGGATGCAATTGTGCAAGCTATTATCCAAAAGGTCTGCCGCATCCAGTTCCAATAGCTACAAGATTTATTTGGCGTCGTGAGTAATTGCGACGCCAATGCTCGACTTGTCGATTGGAAGGTGCCGGATTTGCGGGTCTGAAATCAGGCATCATATGTAATCTTGGACCCCTCTCCCCTTCTTCCCCCGACCATTAATCTGGGCAGCGGAGTGCGTTCTGGACTGCCAACAAATCTTTTGGGCTGATACCCTCGAAGGTGTCAGGCCAGTGCCAGACCTCGGCCACGCCCACGCTTTATTGCCACTCTGATGGATCGAGGCGGAAGAACATCACAAGCTGCTTATAAACCGCAGGCTCTTTATGTTTGATGGTTTTCGGTTTTTCAAAGAATGCCTCAACCGCCACATCAAAGAACTCTTGCGGGCCTGATGCACCATAACCCTAAACCCCGGACTTTTCAGGGGAGCTGGCAATTTCCCATGTACCCAACTTTGCTCCTCTTTGGGCACTTTTGGCCATCCAGTTCCAGCTCAGCGACGATCCGTTTCGACCGATCATTCTCTTTCTGCAATGCCATCTAGTTAGCCATCTCGGATCGCCCAATGTCACCAAACCTTTTGCGCCATGTCTCATAGGTCGCGTCGCTCGCACCGGCGTTTCTGCACGCCGCCGCATTATCTGAGCCAGACGCCAAGCCTAACTCAATCTTACGCAAGACACGAAGAATATCCTCATCCGAATACCGTTTCCGCGCCATCGATCCCATCTCTAAAACTAAGCCAACTTTGGCACAGTCTTGCGGGGCAAAGACACTCCTCGCCTCTTGCCGCTTCCAACGCGCCCCTCGCCTTAAGTCCTAGGTGATGTTGCTTCTGTTTCGACATATTTGATCTCCTTCGTGTTGAAAATCAGCAGACTGCAAATCATCGTTTAGGACAGTGTCCGAATTTCGGGGGCAGCTCATAACCCAGGATTGCAAAGCAATCCGCACCGCTCGGATGTTGACCCCGTTGTTCAGCATCAAATCAGTAGGATTGATCGCTATCAATCCTCAGCTATTGGCTCTGTGTCATACATTACGGACATACCCTCACCAATTGAGGCGCAAACGTGCACAGTTTCCAGACTTGATTGGAGTAGCAGATTGAAAAATAGATCGATATCATCGGCAAAACCGCCACCGGCGCATCCCGACCGCCGTGATGTTAGCTTGCCTTGGAGCACACCAAAGCCCGGTCACGAAGATCCAGAGGCCCCATCCCTCGTGGAGCAGATCATCCGGAGCGAAGAATACAAACTGGCAGACGAAGACATTGACTATCTGCAAAGTGACGACACGCGTAGTGTCAGGCTTCAACTTGATTTTCTCAAGGCCCAGCAACTTCTGGAAAAAAAAGACATAAAGCATTCCATTGTTGTTTTTGGAAGCACACGCATCCCAGAACCAAAAGCGGCGAAGCGGAAAATCACTGAACTTGAGGCTAAATTAAAGGGAGCGGAGCGAAGCCCCGAGGCCAAACAATCGCTCCGGGTCGCGCAACGCATTCTTGCAAAAAGTCGATACTACGACGTGGCACAGGAATTTGGGCGCATCGTTGGACGACAAGAGGATGCGGGCGAAGGCAGGATTGTTTTGGTCACGGGCGGTGGGCCAGGTCTTATGGAGGCGGCGAACCGCGGAGCGCATGATGTGGATGCAACGACCGTCGGACTCAACATCAAGCTGCCGCACGAGCAGTTTCCGAACCCATATTTGACCCCGGGATTTTGTTTTCGCTTCCATTATTTCGCAGTCAGAAAACTACATTTTTTGTTACGAGCCCGGGCGCTCGTCGTGTTTCCCGGTGGCTTTGGCACACTGGACGAACTCTTTGAGACACTGACACTGGTCCAGACACGTAAGATTGCGCCACTCCCAATCGTTTTGGTGGGAGAGAGTTATTGGCGCCGTGTTTTTGATCCTGATTTTCTAGTCGAGGAAGGTGTTATTGACCCAGAAGACCGCAGACTGTTCTGGTTTGCTGAAACCGCGGAGGAAATCTGGGACGACATTCTGCGCTGGTACGACCGTGCGGACAAATCAATCATCAGCTAGGAGGAAAAATGCAGATATCATTCCACGGGGCTGCTGGCGGTGTGACCGGTTCTTGCCACCTTGTCACTGCCGGCAATCTGCGGATTCTCGTCGATTGCGGCATGTTTCAGGGTAGTCATGAACTGCACGAAGACAACGCGGACGATTTTGGCTTTGACCCCTCAGCGGTTGACGTTCTGTTGCTGACCCATGCGCATCTGGACCACTGCGGCCGGATCCCCCTCCTAGTCAAGCGCGGGTTCAGCGGAGAGATCATCTGTACGGCAGCAACACGGGATCTAGCGCGTTTGGTTTTGCTCGATTCAGCACATCTGCATGAAGAGGAAGCGCGCCGCCGCAGGCGGCACTCCAAGCAAGGGCACAGCTATCGACCCCTGTTCGACACGCTGGATGTCATGAATACTTTTGACCAGTTCGGGCGCAGCGCACGCTATGGCCAACCAATCACGCTCAGTCCGAATGCAAGTGCCATCTACTATGACGCTGGTCACATTTTGGGCTCTGCCAGCATCATGCTCAGCGTTACTGAAGACGACCGGACCCGCCGCATCCTGTTTTCAGGCGATATTGGTCCGACGGAAAGACCTCTGCTTGATGATCCGCGACCGCCGGGGGATGCGGATATTATCGTGATGGAGACCACTTATGGCGACCGGGATCACAAGTCGCTCGATGCGTCGGTGACAGAGCTCTACGACGCAATCCGCGAGGCGGATGCGCGAGGAGGTAACGTAGTTATCCCGACATTTGCGCTCGAAAGGGCGCAAGAACTGCTTTTCTTTCTCAGGGAAGGTATGGCTCAGGGCGCTGTGCAACAAAATCTTAACGTCTTCCTCGACTCGCCCATGGCCATTTCCGCGACACAGATTTTTCGACGACACCCAGACGCAATGAAACCCGAGATCGAGGCGATGATCAGGTCTGGTCAGGATCCATTCAAGCTGCCCAAGCTGAGTTTCACACGTGACGCAGCGGATTCGATGGAGATCAACCGTTTGCGATCGGGCGCTGTCATTATGGCCGGGTCCGGCATGTGCACCGGTGGTCGTGTGCGCCACCACCTGCGACACAACCTTTCGCGCAGCGATTGCAGTGTGATCTTCGTGGGGTTTGCCGCCGCAGGCACTCTCGCGCGGATCATCATTGACGGCGCGACGTCCGTGAAACTCTTTGGCGATCGCATTCCGATCAAAGCCCACATCCACACGATCAATGGCTTCTCGGCCCATGCTGGCAAGTCAGAGCTGGTGGCGTGGCATCAAAAGAACCACAGGCCTGACATTACCTTTCTGGTTCATGGTGAAGATGACGCAAGAGCAGCCTTCGCCTCCCATATCAAGGCTGACCGCATTGAAATGCCGACCCAGCACCAGCGCTACGAAATTTGAAAAATAAACCCTAAAAAAAGGAGCGACCCATGGCAGCATCCGACTATGAGGCCCACCTCAAGAGCAAGCTCGACGAGGTAGATCGAGGAATCAGGCACGCGACTTCTATGTTCGAAGGCGGAGATATCGCAGAGAAATCACGTGCACTGCACGAATTGACCCGGCTTCGCAACAGACACGATGAACTGCTCAAGCGAGTCGAAGCCGCCAAGACCGCTGGCGCAGATCAGTGGAGCGCATTGCACATGAGCTTGAAGGAAGAGGCGGATGCCTTGGCCGACACGCTTGAAAAATGGCTGACACGCACCTGATAGGAGGACCCCAGAAATGATGGAGATCATGAACGAAAGCGATGGCGCTATTGTTGGCATACACGTTTCAGACACCCTGCGCGAAGACGACTACCGCACCCTATTGCCGGTGCTTGAAGAGCGGTTTCGCGCGTATGGGAAACTGCGTGTCTTGTTCTACGCCGATGAGACCTTCAGGGGCTGGGATACCAAGGCAGCCTGGGACGACATGTCGTTTGGCATGCGGCATGCATCGGATTTCGAAAAGCTTGCGCTCGTCGGCGCGCCAGATTGGGTGGTCTGGTGCATCAAGCTCAGCGCGTTTCTGATGAAGGGCGAAATCAAGGTCTTTCCCAGCGATGCGCTTGATGCAGCCTGGGACTGGGTCAAAGGATAACACCTTACTTGCCTTAGCCGTGGTTAACGGCCTCTGATCCGACGATGACATCCAGCATGTCGGCCGTCGTCTGTTCCTGCCGCGCCATACGCTCTTGGCGGCGCAGTTTCTCTAGCCGTTCGTCGATATTGCGCGATGCGGCATCCATCGTCATCAGGCGCGCGCTGTTCTCGCTGATAATGCACTGCATGAGCGCCTGCGCAATCTCGGCGAAAAGAACCTCTGAAGCCAACTGCGCGAGCAGCTCTGCCGCCGGTAGATGGTGCAAGGGCCGCTGCGCCCCGATATGCGACGCAGGCACAGGTGCAAGCGGCAAGACCTGTCGATGCGCAACCTTGAATGTGCCGCTCTTCTGGTGCAGTGCAAAGACGATCGCGGCCCGCGTCACCCCGACCAGCTTTGCGGCAATCTGGCGGGACAATTGCGTCACGCCGTTGGTGCGTGATGTCATGGGCATCGCAATATCCACTGTCATATCGCGTTCTTCCGCCAGTATCTGCCCGCGCCGTCCGACCAGAAAAAGCATTTCTTCTGCGCGGCGATGGTCCTGCACGTGATCCATAATGCGCGTGTTGAAGCCTCCGACAAAGCCATTCTCGGATGTGATCACCAAAAGCACCTGCTTGCCGGTCTCCTCCGGCGGTGGACGGTCGCATCCATGATCAATGCTGGCAACTGCCTGCTGCACCGTGGTGCAAAAGGCCCTTGTCCCATCCAGAGCCTCTTGCCCCTCGCGCATGCGTGACGCAGCGATCGTGCGCAATGCGCCAACAAGTTCACCGAGCTGCCCGACGCTTTCAAGGCGTGCTTCTATGCGGGCAAGTTCAACCACCCGTCTTACCTTGTGCATCCGACAACGTGGAAAGATCGCGGGCGCAGGCGACCGCTTCCTGACCCAGCGCCGCGCGGGCGCTGTCCGACAGCGTGCCGGTGGCGTCGATATCAGCCATGATCTTGGGCCGTTCGTCACTCAGCCGCTTCGCCAATGCATCACGGAATTTTGGCACGTCTGACAGTGGTACATCATCCAGATGTCCCTCGGATGCGGCCAATAATAGCGCAACCTGCTGGGACAAGAGTAAGGGGTTGTATTCGGGTTGTCCCAAAATCGCCCGCAGGCGGCGGCCACGGGCGATTGTCTTGGCCGTACGGTCATCGACCATGGCCCCGAACCGGGTAAAGATTTCAAGTTCGAGGTACTGCGCGTAGTCGAGCTTGAGCGAATGCGCGAGCGCCTTAATCGCCTTGGCCTGCGTTGCACCACCAACACGGCTCACACTCATGCCCACGTTCACCGCCGGTTTTTGCCCTTCGTAGAACAATTTCTGTTCCAGGATAATCTGACCGTCGGTGATCGAGATCAGGTTGGTCGGAATATAAGCGGTCAGATTACCGGCCTGCGTTTCGGCAATCGGCAGCGCAGTCAATGAGCCGCCCCCAAGATCATCCGAGAGTTTTGCGGCCCGCTCCAAAAGGCGAGCATGCAGGTAAAAGACATCACCCGGATAGGCTTCACGTCCCGGAGGTTTGCGCAAAAGCAGCGAAAGCTGTCGATAGATCATCGCGTGCTTGCTCAAATCGTCTAGGATTAACAAGGCGTGTTGCCCCTGGTCGCGGAAGTATTCGGCAATGGTGCATGCGGCATAGGGTGTGATCCACTGCGCCCCCGGGGCGGCATCGGCCGCACCCACGACGAAGATGCATTTGTCGATATTGCCATGGGTCCGCACCGCATCGACCATCCGCGCTACGGTTGAGGTTTTCTGCCCGATGGCGGCATAGACGCAGACCACATCTGTATTGCGCTGATTGATAATAGTGTCGACGGCAACCGCGGTCTTGCCGGTCTTGCGGTCACCGATGATCAACTGCCTCTGTCCGCGCCCCAACGGGATCATCGCGTCGATCACCGTGAGCCCCGTCAACATCGGCTCCGTCACCAGTTCGCGGTCGACGATCCCTGGAGCCGGCCTTTCGATGGGGTCATGACGTGTTGCGGTGATCGGCGGGCCATCGTCCAATGGCTCGCCCAAAGGCGAGACAACACGGCCCAAAAGGCCCTCTCCAACAGGAACCTGTGCGATCCTTCCCGTGTTGAAAACGCGGCTACCGGCTGCAATCGCATCATCAGATGACAGCAGCACACAACCCAGCGACTCTTCTGCAATCGTCATGGTCAGGCCGAGCGTCCCGTCTTCGAACCGCAGTAGCTCATCCAAACGCGTCTGTCGCAACCCCAAAACCGTGGCAACCCCGTCGCCAACCTGTTCGACACGTCCAATACGTTGCAATTCTGGCGCTGTCTCGGACTGACCCAGACGGTCGCGTTCCCCGGCAATCCATTGTGACAATTCGCTCTCAAAGGACATCGCTCAGACTTCCATGGCTTTTGCTGTACGGTCCAGCCTGGCGGCCACCGAGAACCGTAATGCGGCATGTGGGAAATGCAGTTCGGCACCACCCAGAATGTCTGGGCTCTCCTTGAAAACGAGCGCTATCTCCTCTCCCAACCTTTGCGCAAGCGCAGCGCGCCAGGCTTCCTGTTCGGGCTTGGCAAGCTTGGCTGACGTGACAATGGCAAGAACACCGCCATCGGTGTGAATGTCCTGTTTCAGATCGTCGAAATCGGCTTGCGGCAACTGTTCCAGATACGCCGTAACCGCTGTGATCGCCGCCTTTGCGGTCAACGGCGCTGCGAGCGCACTGCGGGCCAGCTCGGTCGCCAGCCCCTGAACGTGGCTCTTGAGGTTTTCCAGCGCCTGCTTTTGGTCGCGCGCGATTTGTTCGTGGGCGGACTCCAACAGTGCGTCGGCGTCTTTGCGGGCCACTTCGAGGCTTTTTTCCTTCTCGGCTTTCATGCTTTTGTGAAAGGCCGCCTCCCGTTCGTTCTGTTCTTGAGCAAGCTCGGCGCGCAGCTTCTCATACTCCTGACGGGCTTGATCGGCTGCGTCAGCCTTATCCTGCGCATCCTGACTGGCGGCTTGATCAGCCGCTTCCCGCTCTTCAATCGTGCGGCGGATCGGACGATAAAGAAAATGGCTCAGAAGCCAGATCACGACCAGAAAATTGATCGTCTGCAACCCCAATGTCCACCAGTCTATCTGCATGATCAGCCGACAAACGGATTTGCGTAAAGCAGCAAGAGCGCGATGACGAGGCAGTAGATCGCCATGGTTTCGATCATGGCAAGGCCGACAAACAGCGTCCGCGACAGGGTGCCTGCGGCCTCTGGCTGACGGGCAATGGCTTCCATTGCGGCGGCGACGGCGCGCCCTTCGCTATATGCAGGCATGATAGCCCCGAAGGAGACGGCAATCACCGCCCCTATGATACTGACTATTTCAACGTAGTTCATGGTGCTCCTTTTCTAAGCCTCGACGGCACCAACCGCGGCGGCAATGTAAACAGTGGCAAGAACAGTAAAGATGTAAGCCTGAATAATCCCGATCAGAATTCCTAATAGCAGGAACGGAATAGGCACCAGCAGACCGGCGAGAAAGACAACGATGGCGATGACGAATTCATGGCTCATCATGTTGCCAAACAGGCGGATCATCAGTGAAAATATCCGCGTCAGCTCCGAAAGGACATTGAGCGGTAACAAAAAGGGGTTCGGCTCCAGATAGTGGCGCAGGTAGGGGCCGGCACCCCGGACCCTCACGCCGAAGTAATGCACCGACAAAAAGACAATCAGGGCGAGCGCTGCGGGCGTTTCGATGTGACCCGTTGGCGGGGTGGCACCGGGCACGACTGCGGCGAGATTGGCAAGACAGAGGAACAGGAACAACGATCCCAAGAGTGGCAGAAAGGGCCAGGGATCACGATCCAGAATCTCGCGTAATTGCTTGACGATGGCCAGTACCACGATTTCAAGCGCGGCCTGAACCGGCCCTGCATCATGCGCAGGCCTACGAAGCGCAGCCAGAAGAAAGACTGCCATGAAAGCCATCAGAGCCCAGGTTGTCGCGACGGCGCGACTGATCGGCACCGGGCCGATGTAAAACAAGATGTCGGGCATCAGCGGGCTGGTTTCCATCACAAGCCTCTCTTGATGTGTGCAACGGCGACCGTACGCGCAATCAGAAATCCGATCAGCGCCAAAAGCAGGGCAGACGCGCCTTGCGTGGCAGCAATTCCAAAGACGCCAGCGGCCAGACCAATCCTTAGCACAAGCGAAGAAACCGCGCTGCGCCAGGCACCCGAGCCGCCAATCGTCGCGACAGTACGCCCGACAAGAAAGAAATACGCAGTCCCCAGCACCACGCCAGCGGCCAGCCAGAATAGTTCATTTGCCAAAATAGTAGACATCATTTCTCGTTCATCCTTTGCCATGCGAGCCAAAAACCAAAACACGCGCCAGCGAAGGTTAGAGCGCCGCTGAAGAGAACTTCTGTATCAAATCTGTCGTCCAGCCAGCGCCCGGCAAACACCCCCAGCACTGTAGGAACCACAATGAGCCACCCAAGCGCGCCGACCATTGACAGATTTTTCCACAAGGGACGTTCTCCCTCTTCCTGCCATTTCCTGCGGCGTTCTTCACTGGTGTGGATGACCTCCAGCATCTTGTCCCGCCCATTGTTGCGATCGCGATCAGTCATCCTGAAACCCTCTGTCCGTCCGCCGCCGCCTGGCTGTCCAGTCGCGGTGCAGTCGCCACAGGCTGATGATCACCTTGGATCAGCCTTTCGATCTGACGGATGGTTGCGAGATGAAGCCGGTGTTCGGATTTGCGCGTAATGTCGTTCTCTTCATCGGTGCGCTGCAATTCTTCCAAGGCCTTCGGCCCCAGCGCAGCAAGTTGATCTTCGCGCCATGCTCCGCGCGCTGCGACATCAATCCGCGTGCCGCCTTTCACCGTCAGGACACCACGACGGACCAAGACATGCCCCGCCCGATCAGCATTGCGCCATGTAATGACGGACACCGGCAGGACGGTCACAAAATCAGCATGGCCCGGTTGTATCCCAAAAGACCCAGTGGGGTCCTCTGCACGCACCATGAGGATGTCTTCAACATCCTCGACAACCTTCGTCGGGGTGGTGACGACAAGCCTCATCGCGAACCACCTGCGTCTTTGTTCTTGGTCCGGGCATCATCCAGCGTGCCCACCATGTAGAGCGCGCTTTCGTCCCAATCATCGGTTTCACCACCCAAAATGGCCTCGCATCCGTTCAAAGTATCCTTAAGGTTCACCGACACACCCGCTCGCCCGGTGAATTGTGATGTCACGACAAACGGCTGGGTCAGAAAGCGGATCAGACGGCGCGCGCGATTGACGGATTTCCGGTCTGCCACGCTTAACTCCTCGATCCCGAGAAGCGATATGATTTCCTGCAGCTCGCGATATCGCTCAATCAGGCGACGCACCTCTTCGGCGATCTCGTAGTGCCGTTGCCCCACGATCAGAGGGTCCTGCAGCGTGGAACTCGAGGCCAGCGGATCAATCGCAGGATAGAGACCTTCACTGGCCATATCCCGGCTGAGAACAATGGCACTGTCCAGATGGGTGAAGGTCTCGGCCACCGCCGGATCGGTGAAATCGTCAGCAGGCACATAGACCGCCTGGATCGACGTGACCGCGGCACCGCGGACAGACGCAATACGTTCCTCAAGTTCCGCGATTTCGGTCGCAAGCGTGGGCTGGTAGCCCACGCGCGACGGCAGCCGCCCCAAGAGGCCAGATACTTCCGACCCTGCCTGAACAAAACGAAAGACGTTATCAATGAGAAACAACACATCCTGTGCCATCTCATCCCGGAAATACTCGGCAACCGTCAGCGCTGATAGCGCGACGCGCCAACGCGCGCCGGGCGGTTCATTCATCTGGCCGAATACCAGAACGGTCCTGTCGATCACGCCAGAGCGCTTGAGATCACGCCACAACTCGTGCCCTTCTCGGGACCGTTCGCCGACCCCGGCAAAGACTGATTTACCCTTGTAGCGGTCGGCAATCGAGCGGATCAACTCCATGATCAAAACGGTCTTGCCTACGCCGGCCCCGCCAAACATCGCAGCCTTTCCGCCGCGGGCAAGAGGTGCCAACAGGTCGATCACCTTGATCCCGCTTGAAAAAACTTCAACGCTAGCATTTTGCGACGAAAGAAGCGGCGCCGCGCGGTGTATGCCGCGTTGCGGCGTTTCGTCAGGCAATGGCGTGCCTTTATCGATCATCTCGCCGACCACGTTGATCAACCTGCCCAGAACGGCATCACCCACCGGCACGGTAATCGCGGCCCCTGTATCGTGAACTCTGGTGCCGCAGGCAAGGCCGGCCGTTTCGTGAATGGCCACGCAGCGCGTCCGCTTTGTGTCGGAATGTTGATGGACCTCAAGGACAAGTCTCTGCGGACGGTCCCACAGGACATCAAGCGCAGTGTTGATCTTTGGAAGCTTGCTGTCAGGAAAGGTGACTTCGACGACGGAACCGTCGATGCGCGACACAATTCCGCGCGCGGCAGATTGCGACACATCAGATTGAACATCCGCTCCGACCACATGCGACATCTCAGACATCCCAGACATCTTGATATTCTTTACGGCCACTTGACGATCCCCGATGCGATGCGATCAACAAAGTGCAGACCTTCGGTAGCCAGCCCATCACCTTGTCATGACTAGGTTAATCCGGCGACAATTGTTGCGATTGATTCAAATCAATGAGGCCCGGAACGTCGGCAATTACGCTCATGACCAGACAATGCATGATGTTTCCCAGCTCATCTTGCGTCATCAAAAAGCTGACAGCGATGATAGATCAAGACTGGTTGGAGGCCCTTATGACAAATATTGCGGTATCCCTATGCCAGGCATGATCAAGGCCACCACAGTCACTGCACTGGCGTTTATCGCGATGTTGCAATCCTGTGACGAGCCGCAGACCGATGTGGCACTTGGTGTGCTGGCACGTGAACGCATTGCGCTGACCGCGACCGCGAATGAAATCATCACCGCCCTGCCTATTCCAGAGGGCGCGGTTGTCACGGTAGGTACGGTGCTTGTACAGTTGGACGACAGGCTGGCCAAAGCCAATCTGGACGTCGCTCTCGCAAACCTGGCGCAGGCTCAGGCCGATCTGGATCGCATGCAAAGCGGCGCGCGCGAAGAAGAGATCGCCATAGCTCAGGCACGCGTTGACGGGGCTAGAGCAGTCTATGGCGAGGCGGAAACCACAGTTGAACGCAACATCCGTTTACTGGAACGGGGTACCATCACCCAAGCTGGCCTTGATCAGGATATCGCGCGCCGCAATGCCGCCCTTGCTGATCTACGCAGTGCCGAACAGGCCTTGCTGGAGCTTCAGACGGGCGCGCGCGAAGAAGACATCCGGATTGCAGAGGCCCAACTACGGGCCGCCGAGGCACGCGTCGATGCTGAACAGGCCCGACTGGAAAACCTATCTATCGTCGCGTCGCGGAATGGCATTCTGGATAGTCTGCCATGGAACCTTGGTGAGCGGGTGCCGATGGGCAGCCCGGTTGCGATCATCTTGTCAGAAGGTCGGCCTTTTGCCCGAGTCTATGTCCCTGAACCTGCACGCGTCCGCCTTAAGGATGGTGATACAGTGCCGATCGCCGTGGACGGGATCGCGAACACCTTCGATGGCACGGTCCGGTGGATCAGTTCTGAGCCAGCCTTCACGCCCTACTATGCCCTCAATCAGGAACAACGCACTCGCCTCGTCTATCTGGCTGAAATCACATTGCCGCCCGAGGCGGTCGATCTACCCGTTGGCCTGCCGGTAACGGCCTACCTACCATGAGCGCCACGGTCGCTGAAACGTTTGGCCTGAGCCGGACCTTCGGCGCAAAGACCGCCGTAGATAAGGTTGATCTGACAATCCAGAAAGGCACCGTTTATGGGCTTCTAGGCCCGAACGGGTCCGGCAAAACGACCGCCATGCGGATGTTGACAGGATTGCTGCGCCCCTCTGGCGGGCATGCCGTTGTGCTTGGCACGCGTCTTCCGGGCAATCCCGAACCGCTCAAACGCCGGATCGGCTATATGACGCAAGGTTTTACCCACTATCGCGATCTTACGGTAACTGAGAACCTCCACTTTGTCGCAGATATCCACGATTTTTCACGCTCGGAAAAACGCCAGCGGATCAACGAATTGCTTGAAATCTACGATCTTGATGCGCAAGCCAATATGTTGGCCGGTGCGATGAGTGGCGGACAGCGCCAGCGCCTAGCGCTTGCCGCGACTGTTCTACACGGGCCAGAGCTTCTGTTTCTGGACGAACCAACATCAGCGGTGGACCCGGAAACGCGCCGCAACTTCTGGGAACAGCTGTTCGACCTTGTCGAGGCTGGCACGACAATCATCGTTTCAACACATCTCATGGACGAAGCAGAGCGCTGCCACCGGATTGCGATCCTTGATCACGGACAAAAGCGCGCCGATGGCACGCCACACGATCTGATGGAGCAGGTCGCTGGACGTGTCTTTGAGGTGTCAGGGACCAATCTGCGCCCGATCAGCCGCACTCTCGCCAACGGGGCGGATATCCTGTCGGTTTCACAAATCGGGGCACGGCTGCGTGTTCTTGTGTCCAAGACGGCGGAGAATCCGCAGGCCGCAGTCGAAGTAGCGCTACGCGGCATTTCGGATACGATCAGTCAGCCCACACGCCCAAACCTGGAAGACGTCTTTGTATTGGCGACGCGGAACCCTGTACGGTGATCTCATTGCGCCATATCCTCGCCATTGTCCGCAAGGAGCTGCTGCAACTGCGCCGGGATCGATTGACCTTTGGCATGATCGTAATGATCCCGCTGATCCAATTGGTGTTGTTCGGATACGCTATAAATACCGAGGTCCGGCACATCCCCGCAGCAGTCGTTGATCAAAGCAACACCGGTGTGAGCCGCGCGCTGATCCAAATGGTCGAAGCAACGCAGGTCGTCCGTTTCGAGCAGCGCTATATCACGATCGAAGAGGCCGAACGTGCAATCGTCCGCGCCGATGTCCGCGCCGCGCTGATCATCCCAGCAGATGTCAGTCAGCGCCTTGTGCGCAATCCGGCCATCTCAGGGAGGTTTTCGCCGGGTGGCCAAGACCCCACGGCACGGCCCGTTGCCCAATGGATTGCAGATGGCTCTGACACGCTGGTGGCTGGCGCAATCCGGTCTTTGCGGGGGATGCCGCTGGGCGAGCTGTTTCGCGAAGCGACAAATACGCCGGTACCAACTTTTGAGGTCTCGCTTTTCTACAATCCGGAACAGCGCACAGTCGTCAACATCGTGCCCGGTCTTGTCGGGATCATCCTGACCATGACGATGATCATGTTCACGGCCGCGGCCATCGTCCGCGAAACCGAACGCGGCAATATCGAGATGCTGATCACCACACCGATCCGACCGGTGGAACTGATGATCGGCAAGATCATTCCCTTTGTCGGGATCGGCCTTATTCAGGTTTTCATCATCCTCGGGCTGGGCTGGGCGCTGTTTTCAGTCACCATCGCAGGATCAGTCTGGACTTTGCTTGTCGTGACGCTGCTTTTTATTCTGGCAAGTCTATCACTGGGATTGGTCATCTCGACTTTCGCCAAGAACCAGTTGCAGGCCATGCAGATGACTGTTTTCATCCTGCTCCCGTCGATCCTGCTGTCTGGCTTCATGTTCCCCTACGAGGGCATGCCCGAAGGCGCGCAGGCAATCGCCGACTTACTGCCCGTCACGCATTTCATGCGTATCATCCGCGGCGTGGTACTGCGTGACGCAGGCATTGGCGATATTGTTCCGGACGCAGTTTGGCTTCTTGGATTTTCGCTCCTTGGATTGGCTGTAGCATCACTAAGATTCAAGAAAAGGCTTGATTGACAGACGGCACTTGCAAGCTGACACAGAGTGTCAGTGCCCACACCACCCAGAGACTGTAGCATGACCACCATTGACCAAGCCATCGCGACGCAACCACCCGAGCTACGGCATCGTATCATGGCCGGTTTCATAGGGAATGTCGTCGAGTGGTATGATTTCGCGCTTTACGGCTATTTGGCAGGCGTGATTGCACCAATTTTTTTCCCATCCGAGAACCCGTTCGCAGGGCTGATCGCGACCTATGGTATCTTTGCGGCCGGATTCTTGATGCGCCCACTGGGAGCGGCTGTCTTTGGCTGGTTCGGTGATCGCTATGGTCGTGCCCGCACGATGCAGATATCCGTGGCCATGATGGCATTGCCCACACTTTTGTTGGGGCTCTTGCCAACCTATGCGCAGGTCGGCCTTCTGGCCCCGGTCCTTCTGGTCATCGTCAGGCTTCTGCAGGGTCTTTCGGTAGGTGGGGAGTTTTCATCCTCGGCCACCTATCTTGTGGAGACCGCCCCGCAGAACAAGCGCGGACTGACCGGGAGCTGGGCCAATATTGGTTCGATGACGGGCTCGCTACTTGGTGTTGGCGCCGCCGCACTCGTCACCAACCTCTTCAGTCCTGAAACGGTGGCAGACTGGGCTTGGCGCTTGCCGTTTCTCGGGGGGGCACTGCTAGGCACATGCGCAATCCTTGTGCGGCGCAACCTGCATGAATCAGAGCGTTTCAAGCAACACCACGAAGACCGAAATGAGACATCGCCCCTTCTACAGGCGTTTACGACAAACCGCAGGGAGACCTTTTTGGCACTTTGCTTTGCTGCGTCTTACGGCACATGCTTCTATATTGCCTTCGTGTATCTGCCCGAATGGTTGTCCAACCAAGGATTGATGGCCCGCAAAGAGGCTCTGACGGTCAATGCCTTTGCAACCCTTCTTGTGATCCCTCTCATGCCACTTGCGGCCATCGTCGGCGATCGATGGGTACGACGCCGGACATGGATCGCTGTTTCTCTGGCGGCGCTTTGTCTCAGCGCCTGGCCGCTCTATCATTGGATGATGACGTCGGGCGGCACACTGCTATCGGTGACCATTGCACATGTCTTCACCTTTGCTCTGCTCGCCGTGCCACTTGGCTCCGGACCGGCACTTTTCGTAGAGATGTTTCCCGAAGAAGATCGTCTTTCGGGCTATTCAGTCTCTTTCAATGTCGGGGTGGGTGTGTTCGGCGGACTGACGCCCATGATCGCAACTAGCCTGATTGCTTATACCGGAGCACCAACCGCTCTGATCGCGTATCTGAGTTGCGCGTGCATCTTGGCCGTCGCGGCACTGGCTTTCGTACCGGATCGAAGCCGCCTACCATTACAATGAAACACGACACTGTCAGACTAAACCCGCTTGAGGCGGGCAGGACACCACCAATCGCAGAGCTACACGGTCGGGGGTTTTGTCAGAACAAATTGGGTTGAGGTGGGCAGGACGGTTTCGTAGCGTTCGTCCATGACAAAACGCGACCCCTTCAAGTACTTTTACAGCAGCCCCGCGATCATCCGTCTGGTCGTCATGATGTACGTGCGATTTCCACTTTCG
>JALQUF010000003.1 GCA_023263855.1 Yoonia sp.
TACTTGCGATATTCGTTGAGTGTCGTCGCACCCACGCAGTGCAATTCGCCCCGCGCCAAGGCCGGTTTGATCAGGTTCGCCGCATCCATTGACCCCTCAGAGGCCCCTGCACCGACAAGCGTGTGCATTTCGTCGATGAACAGGATGATTTCACCGGCCGCTGCCTCGATCTCTTTCAGGACAGCTTTCAAGCGTTCCTCAAACTCACCACGATATTTCGCACCGGCAATCAGCGCGCCCATATCCAGCGCCATCAGCTTTTTGTTGCGCAGGGATTCGGGTACGTCGCCGTCAACAATGCGCAACGCCAAACCTTCGGCAATGGCGGTTTTACCAACACCTGGTTCACCAATCAGCACAGGGTTGTTCTTGGTCCGGCGTGACAAAACCTGCATCGCGCGGCGAATTTCTTCGTCACGGCCGATGATCGGGTCAATTTTGCCTTGCTCTGCCGCAGCCTCGGTCAGGTCGCGGGCATATTTCTTGAGCGCGTCAAAGCTATCCTCGGCGGTCGCGCTATCGGCGGTCCGGCCTTTGCGGATATCGTTGATCGCGGCATTTAGCTTCATGGCGGAAACGCCACCGGCATCCAAAGCGTCTTTGGCCTTGGATTTCACAACGGCAAGCGCCGTGAGCAGGCGTTCGACCGGCACAAAGCTGTCGCCGGCTTTCTTGGCAAGCTTTTCGGCCTCATCCACGACTTTCGCGGTGGTGTTGTCCAAATAAACCTGACCCGTATCGCCGGACACTTTCGGGATTTTGGCAAGGGCTGCCTCAACAGCGCCCACAACAGCGGGCGCATCGCCGCCTGCATGTGAAATCAGGTTGGTGGCCAACCCTTCTTCATCATCAAGCAGGGCCTTGAGCAGGTGCTCGGGGGCGAGTTTCTGATGATCCTCGCGCATTGCGATCGTCTGGGCGGCCTGAATAAAGCCGCGCGACCGCTCTGTGAACTTTTCTAAGTTCATGGGTCTCTCCTTTGTTAAGCGCCCTGTGTTTTCGATGCCCGACTTCGCGGCACATCCCTGATTGGGCCTCGTCCTCTAGATGGGATGTCCCGACTGATCGTGCAAGTCCACCGCGTCAAATCCGCGAAGAACAAGCACAGGCCCAAAGCTAACCTTGGAAAACGGGTTCTTCTTGAGAAACATCAATCCGCCCAACCGCAGCATATGTTGCGCAGCACCTCACCTATCGCTAGACCGCTGAAAACCAATCAAGGAGCCAAGCCCATGTCCGATGACCGTTTGATCGTAGCAATGGACGTACCGAACGTCCTTGATGGGCTGGAACTGGCCAAGACGCTGGGCGATAGCGTCGGCTTCTACAAGATCGGGCTGGGGATGCTGACGGGGGGCGGGCTCGCCTTGGCAAATGAGCTGAAACAAGAACACGGCAAGCGCATCTTTCTGGATATGAAATTTTTTGACATCGGCGCCACCGTCGAGGCGGCGGTACGCGGTGTGGCGCAATTCGATCTGGACTTTCTGACGGTGCATGGTGATCCGCATGTGGTACGGGCCGCGTGCGAAGGCGCTGCCGGATCAGACATGAAAATTCTGGCCGTCACGATCCTGACCTCACTGGACCGCGCAGATTTGGATGCGTCTTGCATCAAGGCAGGTACAGTCGCTGATCTGGTGCAGGAACGGGCCGGTATCGCATTATCAAATGGCGCGGACGGTGTGATTGCCTCACCGCAAGAGGCCGCATTGATCCGCGCGCTGCCCGAAGCCGAAGGCAAGCTGATCGTCACCCCCGGTGTGCGTCCCGCCGGGGCCGCCTTGGGTGATCAAAAGCGTGTCATGACCCCCGCGCTTGCGATTGCGAATGGCGCCGATCACGTGGTGGTTGGCCGTCCGATCTGGCAGGCGGAAAACCCCAAAGCCGCAGCGCAAAGCATTCTGGCAGAACTATCCCAATAAAAGCAAAACCCCCAACCACAAGGGCAGGGGGTTTATGAAACGTGACACTATGGCGTCCGTTCAGTCGTTGACGTCAGTGTCCCAGATTTTGACCTGACCGGTCTTCAAGCCAAAGTACTTGCGCATCACCAGATAAGATATCAGCGACAGTACCGCAAAGACCACCAAAGTCAGCGCAAGGCCCGTTGCCGAAACCCCGAACAGGATCAGCAGCCCCATCATTGCCGCGCCAATTGCGAACCCCAGAAAGATATAACCGGGGATCAACACTTCGAGCGTTGCAAGGACAAGCGCCCCTGACATCCAAAACCACCATTCTGTCCAAAGTGGCATTATCCACGTCCTTTCAGCATCTGGAATGCATTCGCAAAGGCATCAAGCGCATTGGCAGGCAGAATAACCGTCTGGCTACCAGTACCGTCGCCCAGCTTTTGCAAGGCTTCGACCTGCTTGAGCGCGACCTGATATTGCGCGGCTTCCAGCCCGTTTTCCGCAATCGCCACAGCAACCACTTGGGTCGCATAAGCTTCTGCATCGGCCAGCACGCGGCGCGCTTTCGCGTCCTGCTCGGCGGCATAAAGCTCTGCATCCGATTGCAGCTCAACCGCACGCTTTTGACCTTCGGCCTCGGTGACTTGCGCCCGGCGCGCACGCTCTGCATTCAGCTGTTGCAACATCGCTTCGCGCGTCGCCTGATCCAGATTCACGTCCAGAATTTCGGCGCGTGTTACCTCGATCCCCCAGTCATCGACCTGTTGGGCCACTTGGGTGCGCACAGCCTCGATCAGGTTTGAACGGTTCGCTTGCACCTGATCCAGTTCCATCCGGCCAATCTCGGAACGGACAATACCGGCCACTGTCGTGGAAATCGCCCCATCGACGTCACGAATACGGTAAACCGTCTTTTCCGGCTCAATAATCCGGTAGAACACCGATGTTTCGACCTGCACCAGCACGTTGTCCGATGTGATCGCATCTTGGTTCATCGACGGCAGCTGACGTTCAAGGATCGAAACCTTGTGCCGGACACGGTCCAGAAACGGCACGATAAAGTTGATGCCCGGCCCAAGAACAGACCGCAGACGCCCGAGCCGTTCCACCACGAATTTCTCGGACTGTGGCACGATGCGGACACCAGCCATAATGCAGACGATGATGAACACCGCCAGCAGCAATAACACTATGTTTTGACCCAGAAATTCAGAGAAGAGGTTTTCAATCGGCATATATCTGTCCCTTATTGTTATGGATAACAGATAGGCACAGTTCAAGCCGATTTCAATGTATGCTGTTGTATACTGACCTTATATGGCGTTGAAATGCGGGACTGTATCGTGCTTGCAACGAGATCGGCCGTGGCTGCGGATAAAGTCCAGCCAAGGTGCCCGTGACCGGTGTTGTAGAACACCCGCTCATGTCGCCCGGCACCCACACGCGGCATCATATTTGGCATCATCGGGCGCAAACCCGCCCAAGGGACCACGTTTTCGGTGCTGACATCGGGAAAGTGGGTTTCACACCAATCTACCAAAGGCTTCACACGGTCTGCCCGAATGTCGCGATTTTCGCCGTTAAATTCTGCCGTTCCTGCGATGCGGAACCGGTCAGCACCCAGTCGAGAGGTCACAATCTTGGCTTTGTCATCCAACAAAGACACAGTCGGCGCAGCTGCCTGCGACACAGCATCAGGCAGGTTTACGGTAATGGAATAGCCTTTGACCGGATAGACATTCACGCGATCACCCAACTTTTTGGCAAAGCCCCGTGACGCAACACCTGCCGACACGACAACCGCATCAAACCGCTGCTCATCGCGGGCACGCACGGTTACGCCATTCGCATCGACCGATACGTCATCAACCGCATGGCCCATCTCGAACTGAACGCCCTGCTGTCGCAGCCAACCGGCCAGCCCGACAGTGAACTTATGGATATCGCCCGTGCTATCGCTCTCGGTCCAGAACCCACCCAAGATATCACCGCGCAAGGTTGGCTCTTTTGCCAGTGTTTCTTCGGCCGTCAATTCGCGACGCGCCAAACCGCCCTGCGCCAGCAGGCCCGTCACCTTGCGTGCATGGGCAAAGTCTTTCTCGGTCTTGTAAAAATGCAGGATGCCAGCAGGGGTAAAGTCAAAATCTATTCCCGCGCGATCCGCCATCTCTGAAAGTCCGGCGCGGGCCGCCACAGCCAGACGCGCGGTTTCAACCGTGTTGGTCTTGTACTTGGGAATGTTCGCCAGAAATTCGGCCATCCAGCTGATCTTGTGCCAGCCGGGGCGGGGGTTCACAGACAGGGGCGCGTCGTGCTGGAGCATCCATTTGACACCCTTCAACACGGTGGACCACTGGTTCCACACTTCGGCATTGGACGCGCTCAACTGGCCGCCATTGGCAAAGCTGGTTTCCATCGCCGCATAGCGCTGGCGATCAAAAACGGTCACATCGTAGCCGCGTGTGTATAGTGAATAAGCAGTGGTGACGCCGGTAATCCCGGCGCCGAGAACAGCAATAGACGGCATGGTAAATCCCCTTACCAAATGCCCCCGCCGTCTGCTGTACCTGAGAGATTCGCCCAACTGCGGGCTTGCTCCTTCGGTGGACCACTTAAGGTCTCTCTTCGGCGTGTTGCACCCCAACCGGTCCTTTTGCCTGAGAGTGACCGGGGCGGTTGCTCCTTCGGCGCCTGACTGAACCGGTCTCTCCCGGCTGGCGTGTTTCCTATTGGAAACTCATAGACAGATTGCCGTGCAAAGCAACAGAAATCAGGCATACCCTGTGATCTTCTTGCTGCGGTGCATTTTGGGCACTTTTGAACAAACGGGTCCCCCGCTCAGGCCCCGTTGTGTCCTTCTCGCGCG
This sequence comes from Yoonia sp., assembly GCA_023263855.1. GTDB lineage: Bacteria > Pseudomonadota > Alphaproteobacteria > Rhodobacterales > Rhodobacteraceae > Yoonia. The sequence continues at coordinate 4,783 of JALQUF010000003.1, forward strand.
GCTCCTACAATATAGCTATGCCAGCCCTCTGCCGCGATTGCCTAACCACATTCGACAATGAGTCCCGTTGTCCGCAATGCCGCAGCCCACGGGTGACGCGGCACCCAGAGTTATTTGACCTGACAATCGCCCACATGGATTGTGATGCGTTCTATGCCTCGGTCGAAAAACGTGACAATCCGGAATTGGCAGATAAACCGGTGATTATCGGCGGTGGCCGGCGGGGTGTCGTGTCAACCGCGTGCTATGTCGCGCGGATCAAGGGCGTCAAATCCGCGATGCCGATGTTTCAAGCGCTCAAACTCTGCCCAGAGGCGGTTGTCGTCCGCCCGAATTTTGATGCCTACGTCGAAGCCTCAAAGGCGATTCGCCAGATGATGGATGAGTTGACGCCCGTGGTGGAACCCCTGTCGCTGGACGAAGCCTTCATGGATCTGACAGGCACGGAACGCCTGCACCATGCACCGCCTGCAGTGATGCTGGCGCGGCTGATCAGGCGGATGAAGGACGAACTGGGGCTGACGGGATCAATTGGCCTGTCACACAATAAGTTCCTCGCCAAAGTGGCCTCAGACCTCGACAAACCACGAGGGTTTTCGATTATCGGCAAAGAAGAAACGACCGCCTTTCTGCGGCCCAAATCCGTGCGCCTGATCTGGGGCATTGGCCCTGCGGCGCAGACCAGCCTGAACAACGCAGGCATCCGCACATTCGATGATCTGTTGCGCTGGGACCGGCGCGATCTGCATGAGCGGTTTGGCGGCATGGGTGAGCGGCTCTACAGCCTTGCGCGGGGCGAGGACGGACGGCGGATTTCATCTCATAGCCCCGTGAAAACACTGTCAAATGAGACAACATTCAACGAAGATACCGGCGATGTGGATATTCTTGACGGGCATCTCTGGCGCATGGCCGAAAAAGTCAGCGCACGCGCCAAGGCAAAAGATAAAGCGGGGCGGGTAGTCACGCTGAAACTGAAAACATCAGAGTTCAAACTGATCTCAAAACGCCAAAGCCTACGCCACCCGACCCAGATTGCCGACACAGTGTACCGGACAGCACGTGGCTTGTTTGATCAGGTCAGCCATCGCGGGCCGTTTCGCCTGTTGGGGGTGGGGCTGTCTGACATTACATCCGATGCCGACGCAGACCGTGAAGGCGATCTGCTGGACCCGGATGCGCAAAAGCGGGCAAAGGCGGAAATGGCCGCTGACAAGATCCGCGCGCGGTTTGGAAACGATGCCATCATCAAAGGGCGCGCCTTGCGCTAAAAGGGAAGGCGGGGCTTGACCCACCTTACACGCTGGACATACGGTTCTTGCGACAGTCACGCAAAGCCAACAGGAGGACAGTGCTGAATATGCGTATCACCCGCCTGCTTCAGCATGGTCCCCGTCCCGCCCTGTAAATCCGTTTGCAGGGCTGATCAGTCCACGATCTGCCCAGACGCCGCACTCGCGGCCCGTTTTCTATGTGACTGAGACCACTTATGACCATTATCAATATAAATGCCCTTGGTGTCACCTTGGGCGATCCGCTGTTCACCGACCTTAACCTCACCATTTCCAAAGGCGACCGTATCGGCCTTGTCGCGGCCAATGGGCGGGGAAAATCTACGCTGATGGGCTGCATTGCGGGCAGCTTTGAACCGACCACCGGTGAAATCACCCGCGCGCGCGGGCTGCGCATCGGGTATGTCGAACAATATGTGCCCGACGATGCACAAAATGAAACGCTTTACGCGATGGTCCTCGCGGCACTTCCACAAGAACAGGCCGACTATGAAAGCTGGCGGGTCGATGTGGTACTGGATGACCTCAAGGTTCCGTATGAATTGCAGCAAAAGCCACTGTCTGAGCTCAGCGGCGGCTGGCAAAGGACAGCGCTCTTGGCCGCCGCTTGGGTGAATGAACCCGATATTCTATTGCTGGATGAACCGACCAACCACCTTGATCTGCATCGGATCGGGCTGCTGCAAGACTGGCTTGCCGCGTTGCCACGTGACGTGCCTGTGGTGATCACCAGCCATGATCGCACTTTTCTGGATGCCACGACGAACCGCACCCTGTTTCTGCGCGCCGAAAGATCACGCGTCTTTCAGCTTCCCTTCAGCCAGGCCCGCACAGCACTGGCCGAAGCAGACGCGGCTGATGAACGCCGCTTTGCCAATGACCTGAACAAAGCGCACCAACTGCGCAAGCAGGCGGCGAAACTCAAAAACATCGGAATCAACTCGGGCTCTGATCTATTGGTCAACAAAACCAAACAGCTGAGCGAACGTGCCGCCAAAATCGAGGCGGCAGCCAAGCCTGGGCATCAGGAACGCAGCGCGGGAGATATCAAACTGACAAACAGCGGCACGCACGCCAAAGCGTTGATTTCCCTTGATGATGTGGATGTCACCACGCCAGACGGCCGTTTGCTCTTTGCGACAGGAAAGAAGTGGATCACCCAAGGCGACCGCGTTGTTCTTCTAGGCACAAATGGGACCGGCAAGACGCAGTTGGTCAAAATGATCCATCGCGCAGTCTTGGGTGACGTAACTGGCATCAAAAGCGCACCGACAGTGGCGATGGGATACTCGGACCAGCACCTTAGCCAGCTTGATGATGCCGATACCCCGATGACTGCCGTGGCCGGACAATTCGATGTGGGCGACCAACGTGCGCGTGGATTGCTTGCCGGGACCGGGGTAAATATCCAGATGCAGGACACAAAAATCGGCGCACTGTCAGGCGGGCAAACGGCACGGTTGGCGATGCTGATCCTGCGCCTTAGGCAGCCCAATTTCTACCTGCTAGACGAACCGACCAACCATCTTGATATCGAAGGGCAGGAAGCACTGGAAGATGAGTTGATCCACCACGGCGCCACCTGCCTGCTGGTCAGCCACGACCGCAGCTTTCTGCGCAATGTGGGCAACCGGTTCTGGCAGATTGAGCGCAAGCGCTTGGTCGAGGTGGATGACCCCGAGGCGTTTTTGGCACAGGAGATGCAGGCCTGACCCCGCTCTATTCAGCCGCAACCCTCAGATCGTCGGCTTGGCCAATCTGGACAATCTCGGCGATCACACCTGAAAGCAGCGCTTGGAACGCCGCAAAATCGCTGTTCGGTTCGAGCGTGCGCTCATTCATATAGAGCGCACGATCAATCTCGACCTGAATGGCGTGTTGCTGGCGCGAGGGTCGCCCATAGTGCTGGGTGATATAGGCCCCTGCAAACGGCATGTTGCGCGCGACCCGTAGACCTGCGCTGGCGAATGCAGCCTCGACCCTTTCAACGATTGATCCCGCAGATGTCGATCCGAACCGATCACCCAATACAATGTCGGGGCGGGCGCTGCCCGGCGGGCCTACGTTTTCGAGCGCCTCATGTGGCATAGAGTGACAATCTATCAGGATAGCTTCACCAAAGCTGTTGTTGCTTTCGTCCAGCAGTGTTTGCAGCTGGTCATGATAGGGGCGCCAATACTGCGCGATGCGTTGGTGCGCCTCGACCAAGGTCAACTTGCCACGATAAATCTGGCGGCCGTTGGCCACAACGCGCGGCACCACGCCGAGGCCGCTTGCGATGCGCGGGTTGTGGGCATTGCGGCGCACCCCTTCTATCAACGCAGAATCAAGTTCATCCGCCCCTCTGTTCAAATCCAGATAGGCACGCGGGATATTGGCCGTCAGCAATGGCGCACCACAGGATGGGACCGCTTCAAACAATTGATCCACGAAAGCATCCTCGGATGATCGGATCTCGCTTGCATTCAGAACCGCATGCCGCAAAAACGACTCCGGGTAATCGCGCCCACTATGGGGAGATGCAAAAACCACACTTGTTGTGCGGGCCTCGGGGCGGGTAAGATTGTAGGCAGTTTTGAACATGATTGCTGTCCCTTCGCTGCCCTAGATAGCGCGTTTTGCGAAAATACCAAAAGCCCTTGATCCCTCTGTCGACTCCTTTTATAGACCGCACGACTGACGCGGTTTGCCCGCGTCCTATTTCGTTATGGGGCGCAAGGTGACACGCAGACGACAAAGGATGATTAGCTCAGCGGTAGAGCACTTCGTTGACATCGAAGGGGTCACTGGTTCGATCCCAGTATCGTCCACCATGAATTCAACGGGTCTTCGGGCCTGAAACGTAACCCAAGGCGCAATCCGCGCGCCGCGACAGATAGGAAACGAACCCATGAAGGTACGTAACTCCCTCCGCTCGCTCAAGCAGCGCCACCGCGATTGCCGCGTCGTGCGCCGTAAGGGCCGCGTCTATGTGATCAACAAGACGCAGCGCCGGTTCAAAGCCCGCCAGGGCTAAGCCTGCGACAGCAGATTACCGAAAAGGGTCGTGCCGATGGCGCGACCCTTTTTCTTTTTCGCCTTATCACGCACTATCGCCACCTTATCCGCTCTGAACAACGCGACATTCGGTCAGGCATCATCAAAATACACTAAGGCCTTTGTCCAACTTTCCCTGATCCGCCCTAGCCATTCTTGTCGGTGTCGCGCTACCTTGTGCCCAACAGATCATGTGCAACGACAAAGGACAGTGCCCCATGACTTGCCCAAACTTAAAATTAACCGCAATCGCAGCGCTCTTACTGGGTGGCGCAACACCTGCGTTGGCGCAGGATATTTGCGGTGGTTTTGGAAACAACGGTCAGTGGGTCGGCGGAGATGAAGCCAGCTCGGACATCGCCACGGCAGACACTTACCGTGAACAGATGGCATTGGTGCTTGGCGGCAATGAATATGTCTCGCTCTTTACCCTATCCGCCCCGACCGACGTGCGCGTCGAGGCCGAGGGCCGCGGCTCGGGTGATCCGGTGATTGATCTGCTTGATAGCAGTGGTGGCATTATTTTGTCTGACGATGATTCGGGCGGCAATGCCGCGTCACGTGCCGAAACGACATTGGATGCGGGGACATATTGTATGTCCATGCGCAGCTATGACGGCGGGCCGATGACAGCATTCGTGCGGATCGGGCGGCAGGAACAGGAACCTTTGACTGACGGCATTGATACCGGTGGTGGCAGCACACAGACTGGCAGCTGCGAAAACGCAACACCGTTTGGCGCGCTTGGCAACAGCGTATCGGCATCGGCGGACGAAACACCCTACTGGAGCTTTGAGCTAGAGAGCCCCACAGCCATCACCATTACGGCAGAAAACGAATCTGCTGATCCGGTTATTACGCTCTATGGCCCAGGTGAAACCTATATCGACGAAAACGACGACTATGATGGTCTGAATTCGCGTCTGGATGTAACGAACGACCTTGCCGCCGGCACCTATTGTCTTGGCGTACGGGCGTTAAGCGATGACAGCGCGCCAATCACGATCAACATCAGCGGCTATGATCCCGCAGAGGCTTTGCAGGCCCTTTACGCACGCGGCGAAGCCGCCCCACCACTGGATGGCAGCGTGCCTGTCACGGATTTGGGCGAACTGACCTCGCGCGTGCGTCAGGATGTACAGGCAACCGAAGATGTCACGTGGTTCAGCCTTGATTTTGCAGATGCGGGCCTGCTGGTCGTCGAAGCGATCGCCAACGGAAACAGTGATCCGTGGCTAGTTGTCTATGATGATCTGGGCCGTCAGGTCGGGCTAAATGATGACTATGGCGACGGACTTGATAGCCTGATTGCGGCGCGTTTGCAGGCCGGAACCTATATCGTGGGTGTGCGCCAATATGGCGGTGGCCAAGGGTTTATTCGCCTGTTGGCCGAACGCTATGTGCGCGCGCAATAGTTCGCAAAGAAAACTAAGCAAAAGGGCGCTCCGGTCTCGGGGCGCCCTTTTTTGTTCGCAGATCAGTCCGTACTACCGCCCGAACGTATCTGCCAAGAGCCGCGCAAGCGTCGCTTGATCCAGATACCCTGTCGCTGACAGGTTTCCCTGCCGCTGATAGCGGCTGATGGCCCGCCGGGTGTCATCGTCAAAGCGTCCGTCAACGCGCCCTGGATCAAACCCCAGTTGTTGCAGGCGATTTTCGATCAAGCGCCGCAAGACAGGATTGATATTCAAGGCATCCTCGGCGGCGCGCGCGGCATCATTGTTTGTCTCTTGCACGGCAGCAAGCCTGTTGCGCGCCTCTTCAGCAAAAGTACCTTCGGGGTAGCGGTCAAGATAGGCGCGATAGCCCGCAACCGTACCACGCGCACCGGTTTCGTCCCAGTAATCCCGATCAAGCGCCAGAGCCTCGGCGCGCGCGCGTTCCTCTTCGGCTTCGATTTCGGCTGTCCGGCGACGCGCCTGGGCATCAATCCGGTTAATCTGCTCTGTTGTCAGAAATGAAGTCTGCGCGAAGCCATTGTTTTGCTGCCAGTTGCGGATCGCACCCCGTGTGCCGGGGCCAAAGATACCATCAACGCCACGGGTGTTGAAATCCAACAGGGTCAGATTGCGCTGGATCGCGCGGCGTTCATTGCGGGTCAGGTTTAGCCCGTTTTCGTCAAGTTCTGCCTGCCTGACCGGATCGCGCTCGATCTCATCCAAACGGCGGCGCGCCTCTTCAACATAGGGGCTGCGGGGGTTGTCAAAGATGAAACTCCGATAGCTATCGGCGGTGTTTGCCTCTTGCGCATCGTTCCAGGCACGTAGGCTGGGTTCGATTGTCGGACGGGGTGGCGGTGCCTGATCCTGCGCCTCAGCCTGCATGATCAGACCGCGCGGTTGATACCCCACCACATTCAGACGCCGGTTGTCACGCACATAGGCCATGACATCAGCACCCGGAACGGCAACGGCATCTGTCAGCACATCTTCGATCCGGCTGGGTTCCCCATAAATAACCGTCACCCCTTGGGGCACATCCAAGCGCCCGACGCCTTCACGCAGATAACGGCCAAAGCTGCTGAACCCGTCCTGATCATACCCTAAAACCAACACAGCCTGTCCCGGAGCGCGTGCAAGCACATCCATCACGGTATCGACCGAAATCGCATCATCCAGCCCGAAAGGTGTCGGGGTATCGGCATCCTCGGCCAGAAACCATGTCCGTGTTGCGTCTGTCGCAAAACGGCCCGAAAGTGCCACCACGATACGGTCTGCATCTGGCGCCGCCGTCGCAAGATCTTCAAGCAGGCGCCGCATATCGCGGACCGATCCATTCGACAGGGTCGCGACCTGATACCCGGCATCACGTAGATCTTCGGCAGCAGCTACAACATCGGTCGCGTCATTCACGCGGCGGAATTCATCGTATCTGTCGACGCCCATCAGCAAAGCCCTATCTTCAGCAAATGCGGGCAGGGCAAGGCCCGCCAAGGCGGCAATCAGTGGCAATCTGCGCATGGCGCGTCTCCTTTGGTTCGTCTTGCAAGTCACCAAAAAACGGACCCGCACCAAGGACGCTAGGCCAGCGGGCCACTGATATTCAATAGCGCGCCGTAAACTCCGGTCAGATGCGCGGGTTTGCTACTCTGCCGCGACATGGCTTTCGGCCTTTTCGACCTTCACCGCCGAAAACTTAAATTCAGGGATCTTGCCGTAAGGATCAACCGCTGGATTTGTCAGGATATTGGCCGCCGCTTCGACATAGGCAAAGGGCACAAAGACCATATCTGGTGCAACTGCCCGATCCTCGCGCGCCATGATCGTGATACTGCCGCGCCGCGTTGTCAGCGTGACCAGACCGCCCGGTTCGACCCCCAGTTTGCGCAAGGTCGAGGGGTGCAAGGAACAGTTTGCCTCTGGCTCGACCGCGTCCAAAACCTTGGACCGACGGGTCATCGACCCCGTGTGCCAGTGTTCCAGCTGCCGTCCCGTGGTCATGATCATCGGGTAGTCGGCATCCGGCGCTTCATCGGGTGCAATGACACTGGCAGGTGTGAACTTGGCGCGACCGTTTTCGCGCGGGAAGCCATCGCCAAACACAATCGGCTGGCCCGGGTCTGTCGGTGACAGCGACGGGTAAGTTACCGCATTCTGCGCCTCGAGCCGGTCCCATGTGATGTTTGACAGCGATTTCATCGATAGCGCCATTTCAGCAAAGACTTCGCTGGGGTGCGTATACGTCCAGTGCAAGCCCAACCGCTTGGCAAGCTCGGTGGTGATCCACCAATCCTCTTTCGCCTCGCCGGGCGGGGGCACAGCCACGCGTCCCATCTGGACCTGTCGGTTGGTGTTTGTCACAGTACCATTCTTTTCCGCGAAAGCAGAGGCCGGCAAGATCACATCAGCATAGTTTGCAGTTTCAGTGATAAAGATATCCTGCACGACAAGATGGTCGAGTTTGGCCAGCGCGTCACGTGCATGTTCAACATCTGGGTCGGACATCGCGGGGTTTTCGCCCAGAATATACATCCCATGAATATTTCCTGCATGCACAGCATCAAGGATTTCGGTGACTGTCAGGCCCTTGTTGGGGTCAATCGACCCTTCCTGCCAGATTTCTTGAAAGGCCGAGCGCACACCATCGTCACCGACAGGTTGATAGTCGGGCAGGAACATCGGGATCAGACCCGCATCCGACGCGCCCTGCACATTGTTCTGGCCCCGCAGCGGGTGCAGGCCTGCGCCCGACCGCCCAACTTGGCCTGTCATCAACGCAAGGCTGATCAGACAACGGGAATTGTCGGTGCCGTGAATATGCTGGCTGACACCCATACCCCAAAATATCATCGCCGCTTTTGCGCCAGCAAAGGTGCGCGCCACATCGCGAAGCGTCTCGGCGGGAATACCGCAAATCTTTTCCATCTTCTCTGGGGTGAAATCCGCCAGATGGGCTTTCTCGGCCTCCCAGTTTTCAGTGTAGGCTTCGATGTATTGCTGATCGTAGAGCTTTTCTTCCACAATCGTGTGCATGATCGCGTTCAGCATCGACACATCCGCACCGGGGCGGAATTGCAGCATATGCGACGCAAACCGCTTGAGCGCCTGACCCCGCGGATCCATCACGATCAATTTGCCGCCGCGCTTGGTGAATTGCTTGAAATAGGTCGCAGCGACGGGGTGGTTCTCAATCGGATTGGCCCCGATAACGATGGCCACGTCGGCGTTTTCTATCTCGTTGAACGTCGCGGTGACGGCACCGGAGCCCACATTTTCCATCAACGCGGCGACGGATGATGCATGGCACAGCCGCGTGCAGTGATCGACGTTGTTGTGACCAAAGCCTTGGCGGATCAGCTTCTGGAACAGATAGGCTTCTTCATTGGTGCATTTGGCAGACCCAAAGCCTGCAATGCCCGTGCCGCCGATCTTTTTCATACCGTTTGCAGCAACATCCAGCGCCTCGTCCCACGTTGCTTCGCGGAAATGGGTTTGCCAGTTCGCCGGATCAACATTCAGCCCCTTCGCGGGCGCATCATCGCGCCGGATCAATGGCTTGGTCAGGCGGTGATCATGGTGGATATAGTCGAAACCAAAGCGCCCTTTGACACAAAGACGCCCTTCGTTCGCGGGGCCGTTGATGCCCTCAACAAACTTGACCTTGTTGTCCTTGATTTTCAGCGACACCTGACAGCCAACGCCGCAGAACGGACAGACGCTTTCGACCTCTTTGTCATAGTCCTTGGTGTCACCCATCTGGTTTTCGTCCGTCACGGTTGCAGGCAACAAAGCCCCGGTCGGACAAGCCTGCACGCATTCCCCACACGCCACACAAGATGACGCGCCCATTGGATCGTCCATGTCAAAAACGGGATACGCCGTGGCGCCCCGCCCGGCCATGCCGATAACGTCGTTGACCTGCACTTCACGGCAGGCGCGCACACAAAGGCCGCATTGGATGCAGGCATCAAGGTTGACCGACATGGCGACATGGCTGTCATCAAGCAGCGGAACATGATCGGGGTCTTTCTGCGGAAAACGGCTTTCGCTGACATCTTGTGTCGCGGCCATGTCCCACAGGTGCGCCGATTTATCATGGGCGACTTCTTGCGCGGGTTGGTCTGCGACCAACAGCTCCATCACCATCCGGCGCGCCTGCTTTTCACGGGGCTGATCAGTGGTGACAACCATACCCTCAGAGGGTTCGCGGATACAGCTGGCAGCTAGCGTCCGCTCACCTTCAATCGCGACCATACACGCGCGGCAGTTCCCGTCAGGGCGATAGCCGGGGGCCGGTTTGTGGCACAGATGCGGGATCACAAGACCGCGCCCGTTGGCGACCTCCCAGATCGTTTCGCCCGGTGCGGCGGTGACAGATTGGCCATCAAGCGTAAAGGTAATGCGGTCTGACATCAGGATTCTCCGGGCGTTGTTGCCCAGAATAGACCATTTGCCCAAGTTTTCCGAAAGGTCGTGCGCGACCGCAAGTGGTGCTTTTGCGCCATGCAAGATTTCCGATGCGTTACCTGCGTTTCGGTTGCAAGGCGGTCAGCCCGCCAGTTCCCCATCAACGAAGGCCAGATTGGCGCGCACTTCTGGTATGCTGGGATCAAGGGTGCGGGCCCGTCGAAGCGCGCGGCGCGCACCACGCAGGTCGCCCATGGCATAGCGTGCGTTGCCCAGCCCGAATTGCCAAAGCCAGTTGGCAGGCCATTTCGCAGCGCCCGTTTCATATAGCGTCGCGGCAGCTTGATACTGACCTACCCGTTCCAAAGCGGCGGCAGCAGACAAAACATCAGCTTCCCTCACACTTACCGGCAACTGATCGGGCGGCAGAACCACCAATCCCCAATAATCGCCGCGCCGCCACGTGCGTTCAAAGACAGCGAAGGCCATCACCATCTGATCAAGCTGACCAGAGTTCAGATACACCTCATCTTTGGCAAGGTCGTACCCTGTCACGACGCCATAGTGCCACACCGGAAAGACACCCAGCCCAAGGTTCTGGAAAACGATCACCGGGTGGCCCGCGGTGACCTCGGCCAGAAGCTGATCAAAGTCGTTGATCTGCAATGCCAACTGCCCCAAGCGGCGGCTGCTGCCGATCATGTCCGCCAGATAGGTCCCGCCCGCGCCGGGGTTGAAGGCCAAAGCAGCAACATCCTGCTGGGTAATCTCTGCTCCGGCCCATTGCATGACCATCGCGATAGAGGCGGGCCCGCAAAAGAAATCTTCCTGCTGGATCAGAGGAACGCCCGTGATTTGCGCCCGCGTCGGAGCGTCGAATGACAGTCTTTCGTCGGGTTCAAACGGTTGCGCACAGGCCGCCAGCCAGCAAAGCGCCAGCAGGCAGGCAAGACGCGTGCAAAGTGGCGCTAGCGCACGCACCGCGTGAAGTTAAAGAAACGTGTGAAGCACAACAGATCAGTGACCAACAGGATCACGAAAACGGTAAATAACGTACCAAGGATATCCGCCCCGGCGCTGTCATTTTCCATCTGCGTCAGCATGGTTGCGATTTCCGCGTCAGACAAGGCGGCCAGGCGTGCCTCGGCTTCTGCAGGATCAACGCCCATTGCAATGATTTCCGCCTGCACGTCTTCGCGCTGGATTTCATCCATTAGCGCGTTCCGGTTTGCCAGCGCAGTGTATTTGCTGATCGCCTGATCGGTGCCAAGCATCTCTGCTTGCGCCATCGTCACCGCCTGTGTCGCCAGAACCATTTGTGCAGACAGCGCAATCGCGATGCCTTTCTTGCTGAGATTGAGAAAACCCATGTCGCTCTTCCTGAATGCGCAGCTGGGTCGAAACCCGCTGCATTGCCCCTATTGGGCTTAGTTTTCAGCAATTCTGTTCATGACGCAAGCACTTGGGGCAGATAAACTACCCGACCGGCAGCAATCTGACTAGACGAAAGCCATCATGTTGTTGATCAGGAAAATCCGCAGAATCTCGATTCCGATCAAAACGACGATGGGTGACAGGTCAATCCCGCCAAGGTCCGGCATAATGCGACGGATGCGGCCATAGACCGGCTCAAGGATGCGCTCGAGCCCGTACCAGACCTGACCGACGAACTCTTGCCGGATGTTGAGCACCTCAAACCGGATAAGCCAGCTCATGATAAAATGGGCGATCACGAAAAAGCGAAAGACGCTCAGGATTAGCAGGATGGCTTGGATGATGGTCAGCATATGCGGCGTGCCCTTTGTTTGGTTTGCCATGACCTAAGCCTTCACGTCGGCTCCGACAAGTCCGAGGTTGCCGCTAGGTCAAAGTTGACGGTTACGTCAAGCGCGCGCATCTCTCATCATGAAAAGAGGACCTGGCCCATGTACCCTATTGTTCGCATGATCAAAGAAGTCATGAAGGCACGCCGCATGCCCGACCTGCATCCCTTGGGGCATCACGTGTCGCATCACCGCTGCTGGCCGCAAGACATTGATTACTATCTTGAAATGAACAACGGGCGTATCCTGACGATGCTTGATCTGGGCCGTACCGGCCTTGCCCAGCGCACGGGACTGCTCGATGCCCTGCGCAAGGAAAGCTGGGGCTTGACGATGGCGGGCGCGTCGATCCGCTATCGCAAACGGATCCGTCCGTTCGTGAAATTCCGGATTGTGAGCAAGGCGGTCGGCTGGAGTGAGCGGTTCTTTTATCTCGAACATACCATCTGGATTGGCGACCAATGCGCGGTACAAGCCCTGTTCCGCGCCGCCGTGACCGACAAGAACGGCATTGTGAACCCTGCCCGTGTGTTTGCAGCGGTTGGACTTGACCAGCCCTCGCCCGAAAAGCCCGCCTGGGTGCAAGCGTGGATTGATGCGGATAACACCCGCCCCTGGCCGCCGCAAAGCGATGAAATGTTGCCAGAAAGACTTCTTGCCAGCTAGCGCCTTATCTGTGTCTTATCCCGTCAGGGAAGAGCAGGAATAAGTATATGGCAGTGGCGAAGAAACGCATCTGGGGGTGGATGGCCTTTGATTGGGCCTCACAACCTTTCTACACGCTTGGCCTGACCTTTATCTTTGGTCCCTATTTTGCGGTCGTCGCAACCGAGTACTTTTTGGGCACCGGCATGGAAGAGGGAGCTGCAAAAGCCCAATCACAGGCCGCCTGGTCATTCGGGCAAACCATTGCGGGCCTGATGATTGCTTTTACCGCCCCGTTTCTGGGCGCTTTTGCCGATAACTCAGGCCGCAAAATGCCGTGGATCGCCTTCTTTTCGGTGATCTACATTGTCGCGGCCTTCATGCTGTGGGGCCTAGAGCCGGATGGCGCGACCATCATGCTGACCCTCTTTATCTTCTATGTCGGGTTTTTTGCCGCTGAAAGCGCGCTGAACTTTGTAAATGCCATCCTGCCGTCACTGGGCAATGATCATGAGGTCGGGCGCATCTCGGGTTCTGGCGCGGCATTCGGGTATTGGGGCGGTGTGACGTCCCTTTTTATCATGCTGATCTTCTTTGCCGAGAATGAGCAAGGCGTCACCTTTGTAGGATTTGCCCCGGCTTTCGGTCTTGACCCCGACATGCGCGAAGGCACCCGCTTTGTGGGCCCATTCATCGCCATCTGGTATGCTATCTTTATCATTCCGTTCTTTATGTTCGTGCGCGACGACCCGAAAGCGGAAAAGAAGTCGACCCGACTGGGTGCGGTCTGGGGGGAACTGCTTGAGACTCTGCGCGCGGTCTTTCATCGCAAAAGCCTTCTCAATTTCCTGGTAGGCTCCATGTTCTACAGGGATGCGCTGAACGCGCTCTATGCCTTTGGCGGCGTCTATGCTGCGCTGGTTCTGGACTGGCAAACCACGCAAATTGGCGTGTTCGGGATCATCGCAGCCATTGCAGCCGCGATCACCACATGGCTGTCCGGGCTGGCCGACGCACGTTTTGGCCCAAAACCCGTGATCCGCGTGGCCGTATGGGTGCTGATCATGGTTTCTGCCGTCATCATCGGGATGTCGCGCGAGGCAATATTTGGCGTACCTCTGGCCCAAGGGTCGGGCGTGCCGGATCTTGTATTCTATATTTGCGGCGTCTGCATCGGCGGTGCCGGTGGCGCGGTTTATGCGTCATCACGCTCCATGATGGTGCGGCATACCCATCCCGAGCGCCCCGCCGAAGCCTTTGGCCTTTTTGCGCTGACAGGCAAAGCGACCGCTTTTTTGGCACCTGCGCTGATTACGGTGTTCACAATCATGACTGGTAACGTGCAATTAGGGTTCTTGCCTGTAATCTTCCTTTTCCTGATCGGGCTTTTGTTGCTACGATGGGTGAATAAAGACGGAGATCGCGCAGAATGGTCCGCTTCATAATCGCAGCAGTACTTACCCTCGGATTGGCCGCATGCCAGACGGAAGAACCGCCTGTTGTCAGCCTGTCCAGCCAGAATTTCAACGATACACGCATCGCCAAAACGCTTTTTGGTGCCATGCCAACCGGATCGCCCCAAGCGCCGCAACCCTTTGGCGGATATGCCCGCGGCTGTCAGGCCGGCGCACAGCAGTTGGCGGAAACCGGCCCAACATGGCAAGCCATGCGCCTGTCGCGCAACCGCAATTGGGCACAGCCCATGACGCTCGATTTTGTGCGCGACCTCAGCAGGTTTGCGGCCACTCAGCCGGGGTGGGAAGGGCTGTATATCGGTGACATGAGCCAGCCGCGCGGCGGGCCGATGCTGACCGGACACGCAAGCCATCAGACCGGTCTGGATATTGACGTCTGGATGCTGCCGCCAGACCGGCTTGATCTGTCGGTGACAGAGCGTGAAAACCTGTCATCGATTTCGATGCGGCGCAATGTGGGCGCCTTTACAAACAGTCGGTGGACCCCGCAGCATGAGGCCATTATCCGTGCCGCTGCGTCAGATCCGCGTACAGCGCGCATCTTTGTTTTCCCCGGCGCCAAGGTGGCGATGTGCAATTCGGCCACTGGTGATCGCAGTTGGCTGAACAAAGTACGCCCATGGTGGGGCCATCATTATCACTTCCACGTCCGGCTGAATTGCCCTGATGGCGCAACAGGCTGCACCGACCAAGCGCCACCACCCCCCGGCGATGGCTGTGACGATGCACAAGCCTGGGTCGATCGCATCCTGAACCCGCCACCGCCTGACCCCAACGCACCGCCGCCAACGCCACGCGCCGAGCTGACGATGGCCAACCTGCCGGGGCAGTGCCAAACCGTGTTGACTGCCGAATAAGTGCTGCGCCTTTTATGTCTTTTGACCCTTCTGAGGGCAGTGCCGGTCTATGCCGATGCCACCTTGATTGGCAGCTTTCACTGGGTTGTGTCTGACCCGAATTTCGGGGGTTTATCGGGGCTTGAGCTGACACCGGATGGCACCGGTTTTGTCGCTCTCACAGATCGCGGATTTATTGCGCAAGGCACGATCAGCAGAAATGGCCCTGCCATTGCAAGCCTTGAAATTCAGGCCTTTCGCCGGCTTCTTGGCCCGACACGGGCACCGCTTGCCAGTGATTTCAGCGATAGTGAGGGGTTGGCAATTGGGGCAGATGGGACCCTCTATATCTCATTCGAAGGCGAAGACGGCATCCGGTCGTACGGCGGGCTCGATCAGCCCGGATCACAATTAAACACATCACCTGCTTTTGCAGGTTTTCAGCCAAACTCGGCGCTAGAGGCTTTAGCCATCGGGCCGGACGGCGCACTCTACACAATGCCTGAACGGTCCGGGCTGGCGACACGTCCTTTCCCGGTGTTCCGCTTCAAATCCGGTGTCTGGGATCAACCGTTCGAGATCACGCGCACGGGTCCATTCCTGATTGTCGGCGCTGATATTGGACCTGACGGGCGCCTGTATATTCTGGAGCGCGATTTTGCCGGTATCGGATTTCGCAGCCGCGTGCGCCGCTTTGCTCTGGACGGCAGCGACGAAGAACTGATCCTGGAAACCGGCCTGCGCACCCATGACAATCTGGAAGGGATCAGTGTCTGGCAGGATGCCCAAGGCCTGCGGATGACGCTGATTTCTGACGACAACTTCCGCGCCTTCCAGCGCACCGAGATCGTTGAATACCGATTGACGGACTAGCGTTACGGGGGTAAGTCGCCCTGTCCCCGGCGCTCGGGGGCCAAGTGCCGCACCCTTGTCAAAACGGAAACTATCAAATGACACGTATCCTTCCCGGCGTTATCGCCATGGCCACCATTGTTGTGGCGTCCAACATTCTTGTGCAATTCCTCATCCTTGATGGGCTGCTGACCTGGGGGGCCTTCACCTATCCGCTCGCCTTTCTGGTCACGGACGTGATGAACCGGGTCTACGGGCCAAGTGCTGCCCGGAAGGTTGTTTTTTCTGGCTTGGTTGTCGGGATCATTTGTTCGCTGATTGGTAGCCAGATCATGTTGCAAGGCGATGGCTATGAATATCCCGCCGTTGCGTTGCGCATCGCGATAGGATCGGCCACCGCCTTTGTGATCGCACAATTGCTGGACATTGCGGTGTTTCACCGGCTGCGCGACGGCTCATGGTGGAAAGCGCCGTTGGGCAGCACGCTTGTTGGCTCGACCGTTGATACGGCGATCTTTTTTAGCATCGCTTTTGCGTCTGTTTTCAATGGCTTCAGCGCATCCGCGGCGCAAGAGGTGATCTGGGCGCAGGATGCTGCACCCTTTCTCCTGACCGGGCCAGAGATGCCGCTTTGGGTCACTTTGGCTGTCGCTGACTGGGGTGTAAAACTTTCTATCGCACTGCTTGCTTTGGTGCCATTTCGCATAATCGTTACGCGCCTGCTGCTGCGCGGCGCATAAACACGACATCAGGTATCTTTTTACTTGAAATATACCAAATCTGTGCGAACCTCCTCTTAGGCGAAACATTTGAAAGGAGGTGATCCAGTGCATCATGAGGTATTGGAGAAGTGTGTCGGGACAACTTGGGAGGATCGCAGTTAAGGCAGCCCTTGGCTGAGATAACCCCAAGGTGGAGATCCTAACCGACCCACCTCCGAAATTCAGGAAAGGGCCATCCCACAGCCAGGGGTGGCCCTTTTTCTTATGCGTTTTGCCGCGTATGTATGGCGTACAGACGCTGTACAGAACCTGTACGTACACCGGGACATATGATGCGGATTAACGACCAGATCGAAATCGCCGATTGGGAACTGACGGAAAGCTTTGCGCGCTCCTCGGGGCCTGGCGGGCAGAACGTGAACAAAGTGTCCACCGCGGTGGAACTGCGGTTCGAGGCCGCGCGGTCCCCGCATTTGACCGACGCGGTCAAAGCTCGACTGCGGCGACTGGCAGGCCAGAAGTGGACCAAGGACGGCGCAGTTGTGATTTTCGTGCAAGAAACCCGCAGCCAAGCCCGCAACCGCGAAATCGCGCGCGACCGGCTGGCGGAACTGATCCGCAAAGCACTGGTGGTCGAAAAGCGGCGGCGGGCGACGCGGCCAACCTATGGGTCGGTCAAGCGGCGGCTGAAGGCGAAGAAGGTGCGCGGGGAAGTGAAGGCGTTGCGGGGGAATGTTGATCCGGATCGGTCGTAGGGCGGGGCCTGCCCCGCCATCCCGGAAATTACTTCGGACGCTTCGCGCCGTACTTGGAACGACGTTGCTTACGGTCTTTGACACCTTGGGTATCCAGCACACCGCGCAGGATGTGATAACGCACACCCGGAAGGTCTTTTACACGACCGCCGCGGATCAGAACCACAGAGTGTTCCTGAAGGTTGTGGCTTTCACCGGGGATGTAAGAGATGACCTCAAAGCCGTTTGTGAGGCGCACTTTGGCAACCTTACGCATCGCCGAGTTCGGCTTCTTTGGTGTCGTTGTATAAACACGTGTGCAGACGCCGCGCTTCTGCGGGCAGCCTTCCATGTGCTGAGATTTGGATCGTGTGACTTTTGGCTGGCGCGGCTTGCGGATCAGCTGCTGAATCGTTGGCATCGTTTGATGTTCCCATCTATTCACATTTTGCGTCCGGCAAACGCGGGTTTCAAAACATGCTTTCACTTCGGAAAGCACAAAAATTCCGCAGTCGAACCCTTACCGGAGGTTCGGTGCGGTGAGCTCCAGAGGAACAAAGCAGTAAAAGCGCTCGGTTCTTGGCCACTACGTGGTATGATATCGGAACTATGAGGGTTTCCCCTCAGCCCGGATGAGCGGCGTATAGGGGGAGTCTCTGAGCCTGTCAACAGTGGCGCGACCACCATGCGGCACCCCTGTCAGCCCGCCGCGCGCTTGCGCTGCATGAACCCGAAAACATCAGACGTTATCCTATAGCAATCGGGCATTATTGCCTAACGGCACAGACCCGCTCCATCAGTGACGGCAAGGCGCAAACCTTTGCGCCATCTGACACACCCCATTGAGATGGAGCCACACATGAACCCTTTCGCAACCAGCCTGTTTGCCCTTGCCGCCCTGTCTGCCTGCGCAGCCACGCCCAATGATCCGACCATCAGCGCCTTTGACGTTGACCGCGCCTTTGACGAAGCCCAAAGGATCAGCGACTTGCCCCTGACACGGACCGCAAACCTGCCTACGGGTGGTGTGACCTACCGCGGGCAATTGGGTGCCGATGTGCGCGGTGATGCCCAAGGCAGCATTCTTGGCGACATGACGATGCGCGTCGATTTCGCCGACAGCGACGTTGATGGCAATGTCACGAATATCAACCTGATTGATCCCAACGGCATGCCGAACCAACGCTTTGACGGATCGCTGAATATAGATGGCGCGCAAAACAGCGGACGCATTGAGGCTTTCGCATCAGGTGAAATCACGGGCGTGGACAATGACGGCTTTGAAGTCGACAGCCAGATGCTGTTGACGCTGGATGGCGATGTCTATGATGACCTCGGCGGCGGTGATGCGGTCTTTGGTTCTGCCGAAGGGACAGCGCGTGGCGACTTTGATATGGACGTCGATGGCGTCTTCTTTGGCACGTCTGACTAAAGCTACCGAATGCGATCCGGCACGACCCGGTGCCGGATCCGCAACTGGGTTTCACGGTAAAGCGTGAAAAGACCAGTCGCCACGACGACTGCACCACCCGTCAACGCCAGCGCGTTGGGCCACTCACCAAAGACCAGCACCCCAAGGACCAGCGCAACCAAAAGGCTGGTGTACCGGAACGGGGCCACGAAACCGATCTCGCCAAAGCGCATGGCACTGACCGATGCAATATAGCCGAAGATCAGAAATGACATGGCACCCGCCAACTGCAGTCCTGATGTGGTGGTGAACGGCTGCCAAGGGGTGAACATGGACCCCGCAGCCCCCATGCAGGTGACACCGACCGCTGCAATCAGGGCAACAAACACCGACGGCACGTCCCGCGACATCCGGCGCACGGCAATGTCGCGTAAGGTGACACAGCCGACAGCGGCCAGCGCATAAAGACTAAAGATGTTGAAGTCCGCCCCACCCGGCTGAATGATCATGATGACCCCGACAAAGCCCACGAAAATCGCAGTCAGACGGCGCCAGCCCAGCGCCTCGCCCAGAAACAAGGCGGCAGCAAGACTGACGCTCAAAGGCAACACCTGCAAGATCGCGCTGACATTCGCGATGGGCATATTGAAAAGCGCCGTCAGGAAAAAGAACGTCCCGCCCAACTCACCGGCCGTACGCAGTAGCAAAAGCCCCCATTCGCGCAGCGGAAAGCGAAACCGCAACTGGCCCAGGATCTTGCACAGGATTGCCAGAAAAACGACCGCCCCCATGCCGCGAAAAAAGATGGCCTGAAACAACGGGATTTCATCCGACAGCGCCTTCATGAACGCGTCGTTGAACGTATAAGCGCACATCGCCCCCATCATCATGAGCGCGCCGCGTGTGTTGTCAGAGAACACTGGCATGGCGCTGTCCTAGCAGCGCCACTCAGGCAAAACCAGTCCTAGCGCAGCACATGCACAGCGCATTTCGCGTGGCGCACAACCTTTGCCGCAGTCGAGCCCAGCAGGTAATCCTGCATGTCCGGCTGGTGGCTTGCGACAATAATCAGATCAACATCATTGTTACCGGCATGCCCCAGGATCGAACGGGATGAATGGCCTTCAACCACGACTGTGGATGCGTTTTCAACGCCGTCGACAAGCGAATTCAGCCCTTCAATGATATCCGCTTTCGCGGCTTCCATGTGACCCTCGGGCAAGTATTCGGTGGCATATTTGGGCAAATGTTCCATCACATGCAGACAGGTGATCTTGCCGCCTTCGGCGCGCAAAACCTTGGCGATTTGCATAGCACCTTTTGCATTCCGGTCAGCTTCGAAAGACACGGGGACGAGGATATTCTTGTACATCTGGGACTTCCTTTATTGGTCGTCCCAACCGTAATGCGCCGATCACCCCCGCGCCTTGATCTGGGTCACACCCTTTAATGCTGTTCGGGCACCAGAATTTCGCGCTTGCCCACATGGTTCGCAGAACTCACCACGCCTTCATCTTCCATCTGCTCCACCAGACGCGCGGCCTTGTTATAGCCGATCGCCAGTTTACGCTGGATATATGAGGTCGAACATTTGCGATCCTTGATCACAATGGCCACGGCCGTGTCGTAAAGCGCGTTTTCGCTGTCGGACCCGTCACCAAGACCAAGCACCATATCTATGCTGCTTTCGGCATCCTCTGACGGCCCTTCGACCACGCCTGACATATATTCTGGCGGACCAAAGCCCTTAAGGTGGTTGACGATTTCCTCGACTTCCTCGTCACTGACGAAAGGTCCGTGCACACGGGTAATCTTGGACCCACCTGCCATATAAAGCATGTCACCCATGCCCAAAAGCTGCTCGGCCCCCATCTCACCCAAAATCGTGCGGCTGTCGATTTTCGAAGTCACCTGGAAAGAAATCCTTGTGGGGAAGTTCGCCTTGATCGTACCTGTGATCACATCCACTGATGGACGCTGGGTTGCCATGATCAGGTGAATCCCCGAGGCCCGCGCCATCTGTGCCAGACGCTGAATACAGGCCTCAATCTCTTTGCCCGCAACCATCATTAGATCGGCCATCTCATCAACGATCACAACGATGTAAGGCAGAACCTCTGGCTGGAACTCCTCGGTCTCGAAAATCGGATCGCCGGTTTCATCGTCAAAGCCGGTTTGCACAGTCCGGCTGAACATCTCGCCCTTGGCCAGCGCGTCTTTCACACGGCCATTGAAACCGTCAATGTTGCGCACGCCCATCTTGGACATCTTGCGATAGCGTTCTTCCATCTCGCCTACGACCCATTTCAGGGCGACAACCGCCTTCTTGGGATCAGTCACAACAGGCGACAGCAGATGCGGGATGCCGTCATAAACGGAAAGTTCCAGCATCTTGGGGTCAATCATGATCATCCGGCACTCTTCGGGCGTCAGCTTATAAAGCAGCGACAGGATCATCGTGTTGATCGCCACCGATTTACCCGAGCCAGTCGTACCCGCGATCAGCAAGTGAGGCATCTTCGCAAGGTTCGCGATAATCGGTTCACCGCCAATATCCTTGCCCAGCGCCAATGGCAGCTTCTGGTTGCCGTCACCGAAATCACGGTGCGACAGAATTTCACGCAGCACGACCTTTTCGCGGTTCTCGTTTGGCAGTTCGATGCCAATGACAGACCGACCCGGCACGGTAGAGACACGCGCAGAAAGGGCCGACATGGACCGTGCGATATCATCAGACAGCCCAATCACGCGCGACGCTTTCAAACCGGGCGCAGGTTCAAGTTCGTACATGGTGACAACCGGACCGGGGCGGACCGAGACGATCTCTCCCTTCACGCCGTAATCATCCAGCACACTTTCCAACATACGTGCGTTTTCTTCCAAGGCTTCATCGCTCAGATGATGGCGCTGGATTTCGATCGGATTGGTCAGCAAGCCCAGCGGCGGGTGCTCATATGAGGCGTATTTGTCGTCAAATGCCAAGGCCGGTTGCGCCTCGGCCTTGGCCTGTTTGGAAGGCTGCGGCGCACGCTTGGGCGGGTGTTGCACCACGCTGCGCGGCTCGGGCGCAGGCGGCGCAACAGGCGGCGTTGGCACATGCGCTTTGGGGATGGGCATATGGGGTGCAGCCATGCGCGGGGCTTCTTCGATATCTTCGACCAAAGGTTCTTCCGCGATCTGGTCTTCACTGCGCGCATCAAACACCAAAGGTTGCGGACCGCGGCCCGCAGTCAACGCAGGTTCAATCCGCACACCGGTTGGCGAAGGCGGCACAGCGCGGCTCTTGATTGCATCGGCAATCCGGGCGCTGACGCGGTCAGTGTCGCCTGCGGCAGGCAATGTACGGGTCACAGGCTCCTGCGTGACCAATTCAGGTTCCGGCATCGGGTCATTACGTTTCAGCAACCCCGAAAGGAAACCGCCCTGTGGCTCGGGTGCTGCCGTGCGGGCCGGCGCGGAAAGTGGCGGTGCAGGCGGCATTTTAGGCGCGGTCAGAGGTGGCTCGCTGGTGGGCACGACAGGGTTGGCCCGCACGACAGCAGCCGCACGTGTGCGCGGATCAGCATGCAGCGGCGGCACTGAGAAAGGATCACCCAACGCTGGCTCTTCGGCACGGGCGGCGCGGGTTTCAAGCATCTGTTCACGGCGGGCTTGCACCGTCGCGGTCACGCCCTGCGCTGCCTGCGCCGACAGTGCCGCCCCTTTGCCCATCACACGCAAAAGCGCGGCATAAAGCATCACTGTGCCCAACAGAACGAAACGACCAGCGACTTTCAGTTCCGGCTTGGTGAACCCAAGGACCAGCGCCATCAGCGCCAGCAAAGCGACGCCTGTCACTAGTGACAACAGCTTGACCCCAAAGATCGCCCCGACAGGCACAATCGTCAGGATCACGCCCAAAACCGTATCGCCGAACAGGCCACCCAGACCAAAGTTGGCTGGCCACTCAAGGCCGGGTGTCAGCGTTGCGGCGTGCACGGACGCCACAATAATCGCGACAGGCGCAAAGATCATTCGGCCAATCGCGCGCTCTTGCCCGTGGTGCATCACAAAGCGCAGACCCCACATCATCAAAACAAGTGGCACAACCCAAACGCCAAGACCGATCACCATCATCAAAGGCGCGGCAACAGAGGCCCCGAAATGCCCCAACCAGTTCTGCACTGGGGCATCGGTTGCGGAAATCCAGCTTGGATCATTGGGGGAATAGCTGCCCACCATCGCGGCAATCAGCAGGCCCACAAAAATCAGACCAAGGCCCAAAAGCTCTTTGGTGCGCTTTTCAATCGCTGCCTGCGTGGTGCTGTCCAAAAGCGGGTCGCGCCGCCGGGATTGGTAAGATGCCATACTGTTCGTCCTCAACCATACAAGCAGTCGCGGATCAGGGTCAGACCGCGCTGCATTTCTTGTGTTGGGGCCACCATAGCGACCCGAATGTATTTCTTGCCGGGGTTTTCCCCGTTTGCTTCCTGAGACAGATACGCACCGGGCAGCACCCGCACGCCTGTGTCCTGCCAAAGCTTGACTGCCGCTGTTTCACCGTCACCCACAGGCAACCACAAAAAGAACCCCGCTTGCGGGGATTGGTAGCCGTCGATGTGGCCCAGAATGCTATCTGCAATCTCATACTTGCGATGGTAAAGCGCGCGGTTCTCGACCACATGCGCCTCATCATTCCAGGCCGCCGCCGCAACAGCCTGCAAAGGTTCGGGCAACGGGGCACCTGCAAAGGCGCGCAAGCTGCGCAAACGGGCGATGGATTCTGGCCCACCGGCACAAAAACCCGAACGCAAACCGGGCAGGTTCGAGCGTTTGGACAAAGAATGAAAGATCAAAACACGTTCGGGATGGGCGCCCATATCCTTGGCAATCTGCAACGCGCCGGGGGGCGGTGTTTCCCGATAAATCTCGGAATAACATTCATCGGCAAAGATGATGAAATCATGCTTTTCGGCCAGCGCAATCAGCTTGCGCCAATACTCCGCATCCGCCACAGCCCCCTGCGGGTTGGCAGGCGAACAGATGTAGGCGATGGCGGTACGCTCCAGCACATCAGCAGGCAAAGCATGAAAATCCGGCAGATGGTCACTTTCTATGGTGGCAGGCACATAGATCGGCTCTGCCCCAACGGAACGGGCGGCAACCGCATAGACTTGGTAAAACGGATTGGGCGTCAGAATTACAGGCTGGCCGTTCTTCTCTTCCCGGCAAAGCGCCATCGCCGCGTTGTAAAGCCCCTCACGGGTGCCGTTCAGCGCCAAAATCTGGGTCTGCGGGACATCCAGACCATACCGCCGTTTGAGGAAACCACTGATGGCATCCAGCAAATCGGACGTCCCGTAATTCTCGGGGTATTTGGCAAAGCCTGCCAGATTGGCCGTTAGGATATCCCCTACAAACGCAGGGAACGGATGGCGCGGTTCGCCAATCGTCATGTTGATCGTCTCGGACGCCTGCGTGGGCACGTCTAACAACGCACGCAAGCGTGGCCAAGTCGCTGCCGGAAGGTCCGAAAACCGCTCAGGAAATACCATAACTGCCTCAATACGCCGGATCATTTGCGCCCGACTTTTTTCCAAACTAGCGCGACGGTGGCGGGTCTGTCCAGAAGAAGGGGGGAGTCAGGGTGATTTTGTGGCTTTTCGGTCAGTTAGGGGTGGTAGGTGCAGTCCAGGCGATTGCCTCAATTGATCGGTCACAGGCGACCACGGCCTATTTCAGCGCCCGCTCCGCCGCAGCCGCTACCCTCAACAGCGCCTCTTCCGTCCCGTTCTGCCCGTTCAGCATAATCCCGCACGACGGCACCCCCGTCGGCAACGTCACCGAACACACATCCATCAGGTTCGCGACCCGCGTGTTGCGCAAAGCCAGCAGGTTCTCGGCCTTGTAGTAGGCGTCATCGCTCAACAACCGTTCTGCATTGGGTGGCAGGATCGGGGCTGTCGGCATGATCACCGCGTCGAATTGCGCTGTCTCGGCGTGGTATTGTTTGCGGATATCGCGCAGCAGGTTCCAGCCTGCACAATAGTCGGCCCCGCCAACCGTTTTGCCACCCCGCACGCGTTCCAGAATCTGCGGGAACATCCGTTCAGGGTGCGCCTCGACCAGATCACGCCACCAGCCATAGCTGTCAGCGGCATAGAGATCACCCGTCACTCTGAACGCATCGAAAAGCTGGGAAAAATAGCGGTGTTCGATCTGCGCACCTGCCGCTTTCAAACGGGCGACAGCGCCCTCAAAGGCATCACGCGGGGCATCGCGGACTTCATCGGCGACAATCGTATCAAGGACCATCAGGCGGACACCGTCCAGAGAATGACCGGTCAAATCGGCAGGCTTACTGCCCTCCAGGATCGCCAATAACAGGTTGGCGTCCTCAACCGAGCGGCACAGCGGCCCGACCGTATCAAATGTCAAACACAGCGGCACAACGCCCTCCAAGGACAGCCGCCCATGTGTCGTCTTCAGTCCTACCAGATCGTTCCACGCCGACGGAATACGCACCGACCCGCCGGTATCAGAGCCAATGCCCGCAGCCGCCAGACCGAACGCAACAGAGGTCGCCGCGCCGGACGACGACCCGCCCGCCACCGCATCATGATCATTCACGCAAGGCGGCGTTGCGGTGATCGGGTTCAGCCCCAGCCCCGAAAACGCGATCTCGGACATATGTGTCTTGCCAAGACAGATAAGCCCTGCTGCGGTTGCCGCCTTCAGCACCTCGGCATCCGTGTCAGGCACGCGACCTTCCATCAGCGCGGTCCCTGCCTCGGTCCCGATGGCTGCGGTATCGAACAAGTCCTTCCACGACACCGGCACGCCATCCAACGCGCTCCGGCGCATGCCAGCCTTGGCACGCGCTGATGCCGCTTTCGCTTCGGCCCGTGCGCGATCATGCGTGACACGCGCATAAATCCGGTCGCGAAATTCATGTGCGTCGATAGCGTCCAGATAGACTTCCGTCAGCGCAATTGGATCAATCTCACCTGCCCCGATCCCGCGCCCCAGATCTGCGGCTGTCATCCATCGCCAGTCTTGCATGTCATTCTCCTGTTTGGCGCGACGGTAGCGGCCATCAGGCGCATGGACAATCCCGTGCAGCTGCGCATATTGCACAGTATGGATACGGACTTGATAATTGTAGGCGGCGGGCTGAATGGGCCTGCTTTGGCACTGGCGGCAGCGCAGGCTGGTTTCACGGTGACAATCATTGACAGTTTGCCGCTTGATACTCGCAAGCGTGTTGACTTTGACGGGCGCAGCTATGCGCTTGCACATGCCTCCATGCGTCTTTTGCGCGGGATCGGGATTTGGCCTGCCATCAGCGACAAGGCCCAACCGATGCTGGAGATCAAAGTCACCGACGGACGCGCGGGCGAAGGCCCATCGCCTTGGATGATGCACTTTGACCATGCCGAAATCGAAGAAGGGCCGATGGGCTATATGGTCGAGGACCGACACCTGCGGCGGGCGTTCCTTGATGCCATGGCAGAGGAGGATCGCATCACCCATCTGTCTGGCGAAACGGTCGTGGCGCAATCAACAGGCCCCGCCAGCGCCACTGTCACACTTGCATCCGGCGCCCAAATCACCGGCAAGCTGCTGATCGGCTCGGACGGGCGCAAAAGCGGCACCGCGACACGCGCCGGGATCAAACGCACCGGCTGGGGCTATGGGCAGACGGCCGTTGTCTGCGCTGTAAAGCATGAAAAACCGCACCACGGCATTGCGCATCAATTCTTCATGCCCAATGGTCCGCTGGCCATCTTGCCACTGACCAAGGATCGCAGCTCTATCGTCTGGAGCGAAACCGATGCGCGCGCCAAGGCCCTGATAGACATGAGCGACGATGACTTTCTTGCCGCCCTGCGCCCGGCCTTTGGCAGCTTCCTTGGGCAAATCAGCCTGACGGGGGCGCGGTTCAGCTATCCTTTGAACCTCACTCTTGCGAACAGCTTTGTTGCCGACCGGATTGCCCTGATTGGCGATGCGGCACACGGTGTGCATCCGATTGCAGGTCAGGGGTTAAACGCAGGTCTACGGGATGTTGCCGCCTTGGCAGATGTGTTGGAGCAAGCCCGTGCACGCGGCGAAGATATCGGCGGCACACAAACGCTCGCGCGCTATCAGCAGTGGCGGCGGTTTGATACAGCGACGCTGGCACTGGCCACCGATACGTTCAACAAGCTGTTTTCGAACGATAACCCGCTTCTGCGGGCCGCGCGCGATATCGGAATGGGGCTGGTGAATGCCGCGCCCGGACTGCGCCGGACCTTCATCCGCGAAGCGGCCGGTCTGACAGGCGATCTGCCGCGCC
This sequence comes from Yoonia sp., assembly GCA_023263855.1. Lineage (GTDB taxonomy): Bacteria > Pseudomonadota > Alphaproteobacteria > Rhodobacterales > Rhodobacteraceae > Yoonia. The sequence goes on from JALQUF010000003.1 coordinate 31,772, forward strand.
TGATGCGCGGTTAGATCAAAGGGACGGAAAATGATGCCGCCCGCCGCAGCCGCGGGCGGACGTCCTAACTGCGCCTCTCGAATCATCGACCACCACCCTGCGCGCTACTTCTTTATGCACGGCCATAATCGGTGCTTTTCGCTGAAAAAATGACCCAACGTCAGATTGAGCCCTTGGCCGTAACTCCGGCATGTCTGATCCCAGCCGCGTTACCTGTCACGCCAATGATGTGCCAAAGCCTTGGCGAGCAAAGCAAAAACAATAAGCTTTCGAAATGCTTTACAAAACGCATCATCAATTCTGTCAATTTATTTACTGAAAAAGCAAGCCTGTTCAGTTATTTGGCCTCGTTAATATTCGTATACAATAGAATACATTTACCGATTGACGTGGGGTCTTGCGGCTAGGCTTCCAAAGCACCTCCCGTCGTATTCGTTAGGAGGAGCTACTATGAACATCGAGACAAATTCACCGGCTGCGCCAAGCAAAGTTAAGGCTTCTGCTTCTGAGCGCGTGCCGCACGTCAATGCACAGCAATATCAATCGCTTTACGAAGCGTCACTGGCTGATCCTGATGCGTTCTGGGGGGAACAGGGCAAGCGTCTTGACTGGATCAAACCGTTTACCAAGGTGCAGAACGTCGATTTCACCCTTGGCAGTGTCTCGATAAAATGGTTCGAAGACGGTGTGCTGAATGTCTCGGCCAACTGCATCGACCGCCACCTTGAAACACGCGGCGATCAAACGGCGATCATCTGGGAACCGGATGATCCGAACGATAAAGCCCTGCACATCACTTACAAAGACCTGCACCGCAGCGTTTGTAAGATGGCCAATATTCTTGAAACGCTGGGCGTGCGCAAGGGCGACCGGGTCGTGATCTACCTCCCCATGATCCCGGAAGCCGCTTATGCGATGCTGGCCTGCGCGCGCATCGGTGCGATCCATTCCATCGTCTTTGCCGGTTTTTCGCCTGACGCGCTGGGTGCGCGGATCAATGGCTGTGACGCCAAGGTTGTGATCACCGCAGACGAAGCCCCACGCGGGGGCCGCAAGACAGCATTGAAGTCCAACACCGATACGGCGCTTTTGCACTGCAACGACAAGGTAAAATGTCTAGTCGTCAAGCGAACTGGTGGCCAAACCACCTGGACGGACCGCGATTATGACTACAACGAAATGGCGCTTGAGGCGAACGACTACTGCGCCCCTGCCGAGATGAACGCCGAAGATCCGCTGTTTATTCTCTATACCTCCGGCTCGACCGGTCAGCCCAAGGGTGTCGTGCACACATCCGGCGGGTATCTGACCTATGCCGCCATGACGCATGAGATGGTGTTCGACTACCACAAAGGCGATGTCTTCTGGTGCACGGCCGATGTCGGCTGGGTCACGGGCCACAGCTATATCGTCTACGGCCCACTGGCGAATGGCGCGACCACGATCATGTTTGAAGGTGTGCCCACCTACCCCGATGCAGGCCGGTTCTGGGCCGTCTGTGAAAAATACAAGGTCAACCAGTTCTACACAGCCCCCACTGCGATCCGCGCTTTGATGGCGGCAGGCAATGACCCTGTCGAGAAATATGATCTCTCTGATCTGCGCGTTCTTGGCACGGTGGGCGAGCCGATCAACCCCGAAGCGTGGAATTGGTACAATGACGTCGTCGGCAAGGGCAAATGCCCCATCGTCGATACGTGGTGGCAGACGGAAACCGGCGGTCATCTGCTGACCCCCCTGCCCGGTGCGACAGAACTCAAGCCCGGCTCTGCACAACAGCCGTTCTTCGGCATCGTGCCCAAGGTCCTCGACCCGCAATCAGGCGAGGAAATTACAACAACCGAAGCCGAAGGCGTATTGGTTCTTGCCAGCAGTTGGCCCGGTCAGATGCGCACTGTCTGGGGCGACCATGAGCGGTTCGAGAAAACCTATTTCAGTGACTACAAAGGTTATTACTTCACAGGCGATGGCTGCAAACGCGACGCAGACGGCGATTACTGGATCACAGGCCGCGTTGATGACGTGATCAATGTCTCGGGCCACCGGATGGGGACCGCCGAAGTCGAAAGCGCGCTGGTCGCCCATGCCAAAGTGGCCGAGGCCGCGGTTGTAGGTTATCCCCACGATCTTAAGGGGCAAGGCATCTACGCTTATGTCACCTTGATGAACGGGCAGGAACCATCCCCGGAACTGCGCAAGGAACTGGAAACTTGGGTCCGCACTGAAATCGGCCCCATCGCCAAGCCGGACCTGATCCAATGGGCCCCCGGGCTGCCGAAAACCCGCTCGGGCAAGATCATGCGCCGCATCCTGCGCAAGATCGCCGAGGATGATTTCGGCGCATTGGGTGACACGTCGACACTGGCGGAACCTGCCGTGGTTGATGACCTGATCGAAAACCGCATGAACCGGAAGGACGCGTAATGGACGGCTCTCGTACACCGCAAACACCACCGGTTCTGATCCTGCTGGGGCCTCCGGGTGCAGGCAAGGGCACGCAGGCACGGATGCTGGAAGACCGCTTTGGCCTTGTGCAACTGTCCACCGGCGATTTGCTGCGTGCCGCGGTTGCGTCGGGCTCTGAGGCGGGCCGCGCAGCCAAAGCCGTGATGGAAGCCGGTGATCTGGTCAGCGATGACATCGTCATCGCTATTTTGCGCGACAGGCTTGCCGCACCCGACTGCACCAACGGTGTGATCCTCGATGGTTTCCCACGGACCACGACGCAGGCCGAGGCGTTGGATGTGATGCTGGCCGAGAGCGGCCAACAGATCGATGCCGCGATCCTGCTGGAAGTTGACGACGCGAAAATGGTGACACGTATCGCAGGCCGCTTTACCTGCGGTGCCTGCGGCGAAGGATACCATGACACATTCAAGGCACCCAAGGTAGCCGACACCTGCGACAGTTGCGGCGCACAGCAAATGACGCGCCGTGCCGATGACAACGCAGAAACCGTGGCGTCACGCCTTGAGGCGTATCACGCCCAAACGGCACCGCTGATCACATACTACGCCGACAAAGGCGCGCTGCGCCGGGTCGACGCAATGGGAGAGATTGCCGAGATCCAGCAGGCCATTGCGGCCCTGACGGAAAGCGCAATGCAGTAAAGAATTTGTCCGGGCGATGATCGCCCGAAGCAAAGTTAGCCAATAAATGAAGGAGGAGCGCCAGATGGCGGAACAAACAAAGGCTGCGAAAGCAGATAGTGACGGGGCGGGCTACTGGGCCGCCAACGTCCGGATAATTCTAGTAAGCTTGGTGATATGGGCCGTCGTGTCCTTTGGCTTTGGCATTTTGCTACGCCCCATGCTGTCCGGTATCTCGGTCGGCGGCACCGACCTTGGGTTCTGGTTCGCCCAGCAAGGCTCAATTCTTGTCTTTCTCGCGCTGATCTTTTTCTACGCCTGGCGGATGAACAAACTGGACCGTGAATACGGCGTCGAGGAGGACTGATTTATGGAACAGTTTACCATTAACCTGCTGTTTGTGGGCGCGTCCTTTGCGCTCTACATCGGCATCGCGATTTGGGCCCGTGCCGGGTCTACGTCAGAATTCTATGCCGCCGGTCGGGGTGTGCACCCTGTCACCAACGGTATGGCCACCGCGGCAGACTGGATGTCTGCGGCGTCTTTCATCTCGATGGCGGGTCTGATCGCCTTTACCGGCTACGACAACTCATCCTTCCTGATGGGCTGGACCGGCGGTTATGTGCTTTTGGCGCTGCTCTTGGCACCCTATCTGCGCAAGTTCGGCAAGTTCACTGTGTCCGAGTTTATCGGTGATCGTTTCTACTCACCGACAGCACGTATGGTGGCTGTGATCTGTCTGATCGTTGCGTCCACGACGTATGTGATCGGCCAGATGACGGGTGTCGGCGTGGCCTTTGGCCGCTTCTTGGAAATCTCGAACACGGCTGGTCTGTTGATCGGTGCCTGCGTTGTGTTTGCCTATGCGGTTTTCGGCGGCATGAAAGGTGTGACCTACACGCAGGTTGCGCAGTATGTTGTGTTGATCATGGCCTACACCATTCCTGCTGTGTTCATCTCACTGCAACTGACAGGCACACCAATTCCTGCGCTGGGTCTGTTCTCTGAGACCACATCGACAGGTGCGGAAGGCAGCGTCTATCTGCTGACCAAGCTTGACCAGATCGTCACCGACCTTGGTTTTGCAAGCTACACCGAAGCGCACAAAGACAACCTCAACATGGTTCTCTTCACGCTGTCGCTGATGATCGGTACAGCGGGTCTGCCCCACGTCATCATGCGTTTCTTCACCGTACCAAAGGTGTCAGACGCACGTTGGTCCGCCGGTTGGGCGCTGGTTTTCATCGCATTGTTGTACCTCACAGCCCCTGCTGTTGGTGCCATGGCGCGCCTGAACATCACCGAACTGATGTGGCCAAATGGCACATCGGGTGAGCCTGTATCGGTTCAAACCATCGAAACCGCACCAGAGTACGACTGGATGCTGACATGGCAGAAAACCGGTCTTCTTGATTGGGAAGACAAGAACGGCGATGGCCTGATCCAGTACTACAACGACGGGTCCGAGGCGATGGCAGAACGTGCTGCGGCAAACGGCTGGGAAGGCAACGAACTGACCAACTTCAACCGTGACATCCTTGTTCTGGCGAACCCGGAAATTGCCAATCTGCCCGGTTGGGTGATCGGTCTGGTCGCTGCGGGTGGTCTGGCGGCTGCGCTGTCTACTGCGGCGGGTCTGCTGCTGGCAATTTCCTCTGCGGTCAGCCACGACTTGTTGAAGGGTCAGTTGACACCAAACATGTCTGAAAAGGCAGAGCTGATGTCAGCCCGTATCGCTATGGCGGTTGCCATTGCGGTGGCCACGATCCTTGGCCTGAACCCACCAGGATTTGCGGCGCAAACCGTGGCCTTGGCCTTTGGTCTGGCAGCAGCGTCGATCTTCCCTGCCTTGATGATGGGTATCTTCTCCAAGCGCATCAACAACGTGGGCGCAGTATCGGGTATGTTGTCCGGTCTGATCTTCACACTGGTCTACATCTTCCTGCACAAAGGTTGGCTGTTCATCGCCGGGACAAACTCTTTCCCCGATACCGTTGACGGCTCACTCTTCGGAATCCAGTCTACCGCGATCGGTGCGATTGGTGCTTTGATCAACTTCGCAGTCGCCTATGGTGTCTCGATGATGACCAAAGATACTCCGCAAGAGATCAAAGACCTGGTCGAAAGCGTCCGTATCCCTGCCGGTGCAGGTGGTGCTGTCGATCACTAAGAAAATCGGGCCAGCAGCAATCAGGTTGCTGGCCCACACCCAATAAGATGCGTTTTCGCGAGACATCTGAATGACCGACACCGCACTTTCGTTCCTCAAGCAGCTTCACCCTTATGACGCCCTTCCAGACAGGGCGTTTCATGCGTTGTGGAAAGATGTGATGTTTCGGACTTACCCGGCGGGCACCAAGATTTACGATCTGGGTGAAGAGCTGGACGGCCTTTACGTCGTTGAAAGTGGTCAGGTCACGGTGCGCGATGAAAACGGCAACATTATTTCCCAACTCCAGCGCGAAAACTCTTTCGGAGAGCGCGGCCTGATCAAACACGGCAACGCAGTCACATCGGCTTACGCCCAGGATGATTGCCGCCTGATCTGTATTCCGCCAACCGTCTTTCACAAACTGCGCGCAGACCATGAACCATTCCGCCGCTTCTTTGACAGAACACGCGCGACGACCACAAATGATGCGCTCGACACGTTTGACCTGACACGCGTGCAGGTGGAAACACTGATGGTCCCCGACCCTGTAACCTGCGCACCCGCCATGACCATTCAGGCCGCCGCGCAAAAAATGCGCAAAGACCGGATTTCCTGTCTCTGCGTCGTTGAAAAGAAAAAACTGATCGGCATTCTGACCGTCCGCGATTTGTCAGGCAAAGCGCTGGCCCAAGGGCTGGCCCATGACACACCGGTCAGTCAGATCATGACACCTGATCCACGGGTGCTGTCACCATCAGCCATCGGCTCGGACGTGCTGCATATGATGATGGAATATCGGCTGGGGCACTTGCCAATCGTCGAAGCAGGCAAACTGGTTGGCATCGTCACCCAGACCGATCTGACCCGCTTTCAGGCCTCCAACACCGCTGGTTTCGTATCCGAGGCCGCACGTGCCGAGACCACCGAAGACCTTGCGGCTGTCACCAAACGCATTCCCAATCTGCTGGTCCAACTGGTTGCGGCCGGCAACCGGCATGACGTTGTGACGCGGATGATCACCGATATTGCAGATGTCGTCACCCGGCGGCTGCTTGCACAAGCCGAAGAAAAATTTGGCCCGCCCCCGGCCCGCTATGTCTGGCTGGCCTGCGGCAGCCAAGGACGGCAGGAACAAACCGGTGTTTCGGACCAAGACAACTGCCTGATCCTTGAGGACGATATCGACGAACGCGCGCTGTCTTACTTTGAGCCCTTCGCGCAATTTGTCAGCGACGGGTTGGATGCTTGCGGCTACGTTTATTGCCCCGGCGATATGATGGCGACGAACCCGCGTTGGCGACAGCCTGTGTCGGTCTGGCACGAGTATTTCCAGCATTGGATCAAGAGCCCCAGCAAAGAGGCGCAGATGCTGGCCTCGGTCATGTTTGATCTGCGGCCCATCGGTGGCGACTTTAGCCTGTTCGACGGTCTTCAGGCCGAGACTTTAAAGGCGGCGTCAGCCAATTCGATCTTTACCGCGCATATGGCAACCAATGCGCTGACCCACGCCACACCTCTTGGGCTGCTGAAAGGGCTTGCCACTATCCGTTCGGGCGAACACCGGAACACCGTTGATATGAAACTGAGCGGCGTTGTCCCTGTGGTAGACCTTGGGCGCATGTATGCCTTGCAAGGCAACCTTGAGCCTGTGAACACCCGCGCGCGCTTGCAAGCAGCGATTGCCAGCGATGTGATCAGCACCAGCGGCGGGCGTGACCTGTTGGATGCGTATGATCTGGTTGCGCAAACGCGGCTGGACCACCAGGCGCGGCTGATCAAACGCGGCAAAGCGCCTGACAACTTTCTGCCCCCGGCGGAATTGTCCGCCTTTGAGCGCAGCCACTTGCGCGACGCCTTTGTCGTGATCAAAACAATGCAATCAGCCTTGATGCAGGGAAGAAGCGTCTTGGGCTAAAAGACATAAAAACAGGGAGGAGGCCCCATGTTTTTCGAACTGATCGGCACCATTGTGGCAGGTGCGTCGGCCGCATTGCTGGTGTGGGCGCTCAATCGCACGCTCAAAGGACGGTTGCCAAAGTGGTTGATCCCCGCCTCTGCGGGGGCCGCGATGCTGGCCGCGACAATTTCGAGCGAATACAGCTGGTATTCCCGCACCATTGCGACAATGCCCGAAGGCATGGTCGTGGCGCAAACGATCGAGGAAACCGCATTCTACCGCCCGTGGACTTATACCGCCCCGTTTATTTCCCGCTATGTTGCCGTTGATCAACTCAGCACCCGGACGCACCCCGACCACCCCGACCAACGCCTTGTTGATCTGGTGTTCTATGGCCGCTGGACCCGCACCGCAAAGGTGCCCATGCTGTTTGATTGCGCCAGTAATCGCCGCGCCGATGTAGTGGACGGGATCACCTTTGGCGAGGACGGGGCCGTCACCGGCGCACAATGGTTCCCGCTTGATCCTGCGGACCCCCTACTCAGGACAGCCTGCGAGGACGTGTAACATGACCCAGCTCAGCCTGCGTTTGCGTGTTTTCCTGTTTTTCTGCCTGATCGGCATCGGCGGGATCGCCGTGGTGCTGGGGGCGCTTGTTCTGGGGTATCGGCAACTCGGCATGCCCGAGGCATTTTCGGCCTTCACGACCGTCGCCATCACGGCTGGTTTCGGGATACTGGCCTTGGCCACCTTTGTCTGGCGGCTTTTTGATGAAAACATCAGCAAACCGATCGAGGCATTGGCGGCGCAAATCAGGGTCCGCGCGGATTCCGGTATTGATACGGTATTGGATGAAAAAGCCGCGAAATACCTTGGTGACTTGGGGCCCGCCGCCCATGCGATCAGCCATAAACTGGGTGAAGCCTCACAGGCCACTGCTGAAACGGTTGCACAAAGGACCGGCCGCCTGGAACGCCAGCGCGCCCAGCTTTTGCGTATTCTGTCCGATATTCCGGTCGCTGTGATCGTCGCGACACCCGATGACCAGATTGTCCTTTATGATGGGCAAGCCGCCGATCTGATGGAACAGGAAGCCTCTGCTCGTTTGAACGGTTCTGTCTGCGACTATCTTGATGCGGCGACATTGCACAAGACCCTCGCCAAGATGAAAAAGCGCAAAGTGACGCGCGGCCCAATCGCGATCAAAGGAAAGTCCGGCGCGATCTATTCCGGCCACGTCCGCGTCTTTGATGATGGCAGCGGCTATATGATCATGCTTGAACCACTCGCCCCGGATGCCGCGCGCCCGTTGGTTTATGACTTTGACCTGTTTGACCAGACACCTGCGGCAGACATCAATCAATCAAACCTGCGCGATCTGACATTCGTTGTCTTCGACAGCGAAACCACCGGGCTTGATCCCCAAAAAGATGACGTTGTCCAATTGGGCGCGGTGCGGATCGTCAATGGCCGCGTGATTGCGTCTGAAACCTTCGAAACACTCGTCAATCCGGGTCGCGCAATCCCGGCGCAATCCACCAAAGTGCATGGGATCAGCAATGCGATGGTCAAAGATGCACCCGCCTTTGCTGACGTGCGCCAGAAATTCCAAACCTACGTGTCCAAGGCCGTGCTTGTCGCGCACAACGCCCCGTTTGACATGGCGTTTCTCAACCGCGATGGGCCGGCCTTTGAGAACCCGGTGATGGACACCGTCCACCTGTCCGCGATCGTTTTCGGTGGATCTGCCGTACATACGCTTGATGCCTTGTGCGAACGGCTTGAAGTCACAATACCTGACGCCCTACGCCACACCGCCCTTGGCGACGCAATGGCAACCGCTCAGGCCTTTGCGGCCCTGCTGCCCATTCTTGAGGCGCGCGGTTTCAAGACGTTTTCAGATGTCCGCAAAGAGGCACTCAAGCATCGCCGGATTCTGGAAGTGCACGAATAGCGACCGCTAGTCCAGTGGCCGCGCTTCGTCGATCAACATAACGGGAATGCCATTGCGGATCGGGAATGCGACCTTGCCCGCTTTGCTGACCAGTTCCTGCTTTTCGGCATCATAGATCAGCGTGGCCTGCGTCATGGGGCAGACCAGCGCCTCAAGCATCTTGGGGTCAAACGCTGTTTCGCTCATTGCATTACCTCTTCGCCTGATCCGCCACGCAGGGCGAATTCGATCAAAGTCATGAGCGTTTCACGCCGCGTGGTCAAGGACGGCGCTTCCAGCAGGGCCTGTTTATCTTCGGGGTCAAACGGGCACAGCATCGAAAGCGAATTGATCAACAACTCATCCTCCGCCTCGCCCAGACTTTCCCAATCGGTCGATAGACCCTGATCCACCAGATAGCGCCCAAGCGCGTCCATGAATTTGTCGCGGTCAAAGCTGCTGTCCTGCTCTGTCGGGCCAAGATCGCGGTCAAAACCCTGCCAGTTCACCTTGCAGCGGCGATAGGGCGTAAAGCCTTCCACCTCTTCCACAATCCTGAACCGTGACGCCCCCGACAGCGTAATCATATAGCGGCCATCCTCGGTTTCGGAAAACGCGGTGACTTTGCCCGCACACCCGATGGTGTGCAGCTTGCCACCCCCATTGGGTGTCTCATACGGTTGCACCATCCCGATCAGGCGGGACGAGGTTTTCAACACATCATCCAGCATCGCCAGATAACGCGGTTCAAACAGATGCAGCGGCAAGCGCGCGCGCGGCAAAAGCAGCGCGCCCGGCAAGGGAAACACAGGAATTGTGTCGGGTAAATCAGTCTTTGATATCATATCAAGCAAGATAGACCGAACGGCCCATCAGGCAAATATCATTGAAGACAGTTTGCGCCGTCCGTTCAGCACAATGGGGTCTTTGGCCTCATGCGCGTCAAAAATCTTGAACAACTGGGTCTTTGCCGCGCCATCATTCCATTCACGATCGCGGCGGAACAGCTCAAGCAACTGGTTCACTGCCTCCTCTGCCTGCCCATTCGCGTGCAGGGCCGTGGCAAGATCAAACCGCGCTTGGTGGTTGTCGGGCTCAGCCTCAACCGTGGCCTGCAATTCGGCAACGGGGCCTGCATTGGCCGCCTCGCGCGCCAGCAGGATTTGCGCATGAACAGCTTCCAGCAAAGGATCGGTTGAAATCTCGGCGGGGGCGCCGTTCAAAACGGCCTCAGCCTGATCCACATCGTCCAGCGCAAGGTAAGACCGGACCAACCCGGCATAGGCAGGGGCATTGCTCGGCTCTTCCTGCAAGATCGCGGCAAAGGTTTCGGCGGCATCAGCGGCCGCCCCTTCTGACAACATCTGCTCGGCGGCCTCAATAGCCGCGCTCAGGCCTTCGTCTTCGGGCTCACCTGCCATTGCGGCGATCTTTTCGACAAAGGCATTAATCTCGGACGGCGGCAGTGCCCCTTGAAAGCCATCAACCGGGCGGCCCTGATGGAACGCATAAACGGTCGGGATAGATTGCACCTGCAACTGGCCAGCATAGGCCTGGTTGGCATCCACGTCGATCTTGACCAGCTTAACGCGGCCCTTCGCAGCGGTCACAGCCGCTTCGATCGCAGGGCCAAGCGTTTTGCAGGGGCCGCACCATGGCGCCCAGAAATCCACGATCACCGGCACGGTTTGCGAGGCTTCAATCACATCCGCGACAAAGCTTGCGTCGGTGCCGTCCTTGATCAGATCAGCAGCGCCCCCGGCATTAGTATTTGCATCGAGTTCCAGCATGGTCCGTCTCCTTCACATTCTCTTTGCGCCTTATATGTGCGCTATAAGCCGCTAGGCCAAGGGGCAATGCAGCTTTACCATTTCTGTGGGCACTCTTAGCGTGGCATTATGACAAAAACAGTTCTGATATTCGGTGACAGCAACACCTACGGCACCCCGCCCGCCCATGCGCGGGGGGAGTACCGGCGCTTTGGGCCGGAAACGCGCTGGCCTACCGTGATGCACGCTGCCCTCGGGCCGGAATGGACCTTGATCGAAGATGGTCTACCGGGGCGCACCACAAACCGCGCCGATCCGATCATGGGCGCGCATATGGACGGGCAACTGGGGCTGCGCATTGCTTTGGAAAGCAACGGACCGATTGATTTGCTGATCATCATGCTGGGCACCAACGACCTGCAAACCCATCACGCATCAACCGTCGCACAGATCGTCGGCGGATTGGCCGGATTACTGGCCATCGCCCGCACCGAACCCTATCAGCTGCGGCACAACGGCTTTGACATACTGCTTGTCGCGCCGCCCACAGTGCTCGAACAAGGCACCTTCCGCGAAACGTCGCTGGGGGCGCATGAAAAATCACGCGATCTTCCTTTTGCCATCGCGCAGCTTGCCGACCACTGGGGGATCGCGTTTCTGGACGCAGGGGCGCATATCAAACCCAGCCGCCTGGACGGGATACATTTCGAACCGGAAGACCACATCATCTTGGGCAACGCCATCGCCGCCAAGGTCGCCGCGCTGTGATGCAGCCCAAACTTGGCGCTATCGCTGTCGTTCTTCACGAAGGCCGCTTCCTTTTGGTCAAGCGCAAGAAAGAGCCGAACGCAAACACCTGGGGCTTCCCGGGCGGGCATGTCGAACTGGGCGAAACCGCGCTGGACGCCGCTGTGCGCGAACTGGCGGAAGAAACCGGCGTAACAGGCCAGGCGGAACGGTATCTGACCAATATCGACGTAATCGTCCGGGGCAATGACGGGATTGTCCGCTTTCACTATCTGCTGGCCGTTGTCATCTGCCGGTATCAAAGCGGCACACCGCAGGCGGCAGATGATGTCAGTAACGCAGGCTGGTTCACCCCGGCCGAGGCCGCCACCCTGCACCAGAGCCCGAACCTGCAAGATATCATTGACCGGATGATGACGTAAGGTGGTTTGAAACCCTCCCTACTCGGTCACAGCCACCATTGGTCCCAGCTGAAACCCAAAGTCACTGCGCCCTTGGTCGCGCGCATAAAGCCGCGACACCTTGCCGTCGAAATACAAGGCATTGGGCAGTTTCAGATAGTCGCGAAAGAAGCTGCCAAATTCGTGAAACGTAACGCTTCCGTTTGAAATCACGAAAACGGCCGTGCCACCATCGGCACTCGTCCCTACCCCATTGCGAACGAACCGCGACGTGCTGTCAGGCAAGAACCGCGGGTGCAGCGCGCCATCAATCACCAGCATCGGGCCTGATTGCGTCGCATCGCGACAGACGGGGGCGCGGTCCACGTAGTCCAGTGTCTCGTACACCTGCGCACTATCTTCATTGATGCAGAGCACCCCATTGGGCAGCAAACCAAAGTTGCCGGGGCCGGCATTGGGGATCACCCGCATCGTCTCAACCCCGTCCTCACGGTAGTGTCCAACGGGCGAACGATCATCGTGGTACATTCCGGCATTCATCGCGAAAACAAGACTGTCCACCTCAGGCAGCGCTTCGATCCCGCCAAAACTGCCAATTACGACACCCTCTGCATCTTTGTGAAACAGGCTGAGGTTTTCTGACGCCACATCGACCGTACAGGCCGTGAAGCTATTGCCGCCATAATCGATATCCGCGCAAGTCACCGCTGCTGCGGGCAGCGGCCAAAACAGCAGCAGCACCGCAAGCCAGCGCATCAGTCGTCCAGATCCTGACGTACATGGTCTTTTGCCAAAAGCGCGCGGGTGGCGTCGATCTGATCGAACGTGCCGTCAATCTCGAACCGTAGCTCAGGCGCGAACTTCATCGTGCCTCCCTTGACCACCAGATGCCGGATTTCATGCCTATTGCGCCGCAAGGCGTCCAAGGCCTCTTGCTTGCCCTGCCCCCCCAGCGGCAACACAAAGGCCGTTGCGATTCGCAGGTCGGACGTCATCCGCACTTCGCCCACCGTAATGGACATGCGCGCCAGTTCGTCATCATGCACGTCGCCACGTTGCAGGACTTCGGAAAGTGTGCGGCGGATCACCTCGCCCACGCGCAACATACGCTGGGTGGGGGCCTTGCCGTCTCGGTTTGAATTCTTTGCCATACTACTCATTTAGTCATTGCAGCGCCCGATGCCAAGCAAGCCTTTGCGTCAGCGGCAATCCGGCGCTAAACGGGGGCAGGAAAAAGGGACACACTATGACAGACACACCAGGCATCGTGATCACCGGCGGATCGGGCCGCATGGGGCAAATGCTGATCAAGACCGTGCTGGCCTCTGACAAATGTCGGCTGGTCGGCGTGTTAGAGCGGACAGGCCATGATTGGGTCGGGCAGGACATCGGCACCATGATGGGCGGCCAACCGGTTGGCGTTGCCGTGACCGACGATGCGGTCGAAGTGTTTGCCAAGGCGCAAGCCGTCATCGACTTTACTGCACCCGCTGCGACCGTCGGGTTCGCAGGCATTGCCGCACAGGCGCGGGCCGTGCATGTCATTGGCACGACGGGGCTGTCTGACGATGATCTGAAAGCCATCAACGCCGCATCGCGCCATGCAGTGATCGTCCGCGCGGGCAATATGTCACTTGGCGTGAACCTTTTGGTGCAGTTGACGCGGAAAGTCGCCGCTGCACTGGATGAGGATTTCGACATCGAAGTCATCGAGGCGCACCACAACCAAAAAGTTGATGCGCCATCCGGCACGGCCCTGATGCTGGGCGAAGCCGCCGCCGAAGGGCGCGGCGTCAACCTCAAAGACGTCAGCGACAGCGGACGCGACGGGATCACCGGCGCGCGGCAACGCGGCGACATCGGCTTTAGCGCCATTCGTGGCGGCGATATCGTGGGCGAACATGACGTGCTTTTTGCCGCCGCTGGCGAACGGATCGTGCTGCGGCACATCGCGACAGACCGCGCAATCTTTGCCCGTGGCGCGCTGAAGGCCGCGCTTTGGGGACAAGATAAAGCCCCCGGCGAATATGACATGATGGATGTCCTTGGCATCTGACCAAGGCAATTAAGACAGGACAACACCCCTATGACTGCCAACAAACGGATCGTTCTTTCAAGCGATCATGCCGCAATCGACATGCGTCAGGCGATTGCCGATCACATCACCGCCAAAGGCTGGGAGGCCGTGGATATCGGGCCCCAAACACCCGAAAGCACGCACTATCCCGCACATGGCGAAGCCGCCGCACGGCGCGTGGCCTCGGGTGATTGCGCACTTGGAATCATCCTGTGTGGGACAGGGCAGGGCATCATGATGGCCGCCAACAAAGTCAAAGGCATCCGCTGCGGCGTTTGCTCTGACGTCTTTTCGGCGCAAATGATCCGCGCACACAACGATGCCAACATGTTGTCGATGGGCGCGCGCGTCATCGATACTGCACGCGCGCTTGAACTGGTTGACGCTTTCCTTGATGCAGAGTTCGAAGGTGGGCGTCACGGCACACGGGTCGATATGATCAAGACGATCGAAGCCTAGCGCACAAATAGGTCCAAAAGCGCCGATGCAAGGCGCAAATTGACGCGCGAGTGAACCAAATCCGCCCGCGCGTCGTACCAAGGGTATTCGTTCGCTAACGGAGGACCCTATGAAACACGTGTTCCTGTCTTTGATCTTTGCAACCGCTGCCGCACCAGCCTTGGCTGAAAGCTATGTTCCCGTGAAAGACCAAGAGACATTCCTGTCGCTGGTCACGGGCAAAGAACTGCGCAATTTCTTCTACGGGGTCCGGCTGAATGTACTGCCTGACGGGCAAATCGATGGCTCGGCCATCGGCTGGGGCATCGAAGGGCAGTGGACCTGGCAGGATGGCTATTTCTGCCGCGAGCTTAGCTGGGGTGGCGACCCGATCCCCTACAATTGCCAGCTTGTCGAAGCGCGTGGCGATGACAGGCTCCGGTTTACTGTGGATCAAGGCGCGGGGGATTCCGCATCCTTCCGCCTGCAGTGATCTAGCCCAACCCGACCGAACCGTAGCGCAGGATGACCGGCACGATCAGTTCTTCTTCATCAATCAGATGCCGGTCCAACAGCTGTTCGAGACGGGCCAGTTCATCGCGAAACCGCCCTGCGGCGGTTTGCAGTTTCTCGCGGCTATCGGCCGCGCGAATGACCTCATTTGCGCGGTCGACAAACCCCGAAAGCAGCCCGTCCAGATCATGATGATCCTGATCTAGGATCGTAAAACCCTTTTCGATCCGCGCATCCTTTGTCACCAGTTTGGGAAAGTAATAGCTGTCTTCAATCGTATGATGCTCGTGCAGGCCATTGACGAACATCCCCCCATAGCGCGCTGTCATCGCAACATAGGGCTGTGCATCCGTCTTTTGGTCCAACAGCGCCTCGGTTCCGCCGCGCAATTCGGACATTAATCGGCGAAACATGATGTGCCGGTCGAGCCAAAAACGGATCAACCCGTCAAAACCCGGGTCGGTTTCCCAGCCTGCGCGCGGATAATCCGCAAGCAAGACGCGCAAGGCATCTGGCAAACGTTCACGTTCAAAAAGGCGCAGATTATCCATGTCGTTGTTCCTTTTGAAGCTGACTGGCAGCACTCTTATCCCGAATTAGCCCGTATCAGTCGGGGCGCGCATTGCCTCATCCAACCGGCATACCGCGCTAAGATTTAAGCACGCCGCAAGTTTGGTGAATTAGATCGATCTGTCGCAGGGTCAACCTGCGAATACTCTTGCCATTTCCTGTCTCGCGTCAAAAGATAGCTGCACCAGCGCCAAATGCGCTTATCAGCCAATGATTGTATCGCAAACAGATACAACAAAAGGGAGATACTCCATGACACTTAGAACAAAACTACTGGCAACAACATCCGCCGTATTGATCGCCACCACCGGTGCGCTCTACGCCGATGGTCACGCCACACACCCCGATACAGGCGAAACGCTCGCCTCTGACCAATCCTTTACCTACCGCGTGGGCGATGAAAGCCCGTCGATTGACCCTGGTCTTGTCGAAGATGTGGATGGCGCCGATGTCGTGCGCGACCTGTTCGAAGGTCTCTACAATCAGGATGCAGCCGGCAACCTGATCCCCGGCGTCGCCCTCAGCCACACGGTCAGCGACGACGGCCTGGTCTACACATTCACCCTGCGTGACACTGCAAAATGGTCCAACGGCGATCCTGTCACCGCCGGTGACTTTGTCTATGCCTGGCAGCGTGCCGCGTCGCCCGAACTGGCATCACCCTACAGCTGGTACATCGACCTGATGTCGATCGAGAACGGCGCTGACGTGATCGCAGGCGACATGCCCACATCCGAACTGGGTGTAACAGCCATCGACGACACCACACTTGAAGTGCGCCTGACACAGCCCTTGCCGTACTTCGCGCAAATGGTCACGCATGGCACAACCTTCCCCGTCCATCAGGCCACGATTGAAGAGCACGGTAGCGATTGGGTTCTACCCGAAAACATGGTGTCGAACGGCGCCTATGTGCTGACCGAGTTTGTCCCGCAAGAACGGCTCGTCCGCGAACGCAACCCGATGTACTGGGACAACGAAAACACCATCCTTGATAAGGTGACAAAGCTGGTCATCACTGACGAAAACGTGGCGTTGACCCGTTATCTTGCAGGCGAGCTGGACTGGACAGATGTTCCCGCCGGTCAATTCCCGCGGTTGTCTGCCGAGTTCCCGGATCAGGCCGTTTCGGTGCCGCAGGCATGTTCCTATTACTATATGTTCAACCTGCGCGACGGGGCACCAGAGGAATTGCAGGATCCCAACGTCCGTAAGGCGCTTAGCCTTGCAGTAGACCGCGATATCATCGTCAACAACGTGCTCGCTGGTGGTCAGAAAGCGGCCTATACGTTCACCCACTGGGCGACTGCGGGTTTCGAGACGCCAAATATCCCAATGGCGGACATGACCCAAGCCGACCGTAACGCGATGGCACAAGAGCTGCTGGCCGAAGCCGGTTACGGCTCGGACAACCCGCTCAGCATTGATCTGGTCTACAACACCAACGAATCCCACAAATCGGTCGCAATCGCGATCAGTCAGATGTGGAAGCAGACACTGGGTGTCGAAACCACATTGGCCAATCAGGAATGGCAGACCTTCCTTGAAGCGCGCTCCAACGGTGATTTCGACGTCGCCCGTGGCGGGTGGTGCGCGGACTACAACGAAGCCTCGACCTTCCTTGATCTGATGGACTCGGGCTCGGGCTATAATGACAGCAAATACAACAATCCCGAAGTTGATGCCTTGCTGGCCGCAGCCAAAACCGCAGACAACCCGCAAGCAAACTATGACCGCGTCGAGGAATTCATCGCACAAGATACGCCGATCATTCCCATCTACCACTACGCCGCTGTCGACATGTTTGCGGACAATCTCGAAGGCTGGCCCACCGAGAACTTTGAACAGAACTGGTACTCCAAGGATCTTTACAAGATCGCCGAGTAATCACACCACGTGATAGACCGCGCCCCTTTTGCAGGGGCGCGGTTTTCCCAATCTGTTAGGACACCTGACATATGCTGAGCTTCATCGTTCGTCGCCTTGCCGTGGCTATCCCGACCCTTTTGATATTGGTCGTGCTGTCGTTCATCTTGATGTACGCAGCCCCCGGCGGCCCCTTCAATTCCGAGCGTCCGTTGCCGCCCGAGGTTCTGGCGAACATCGAAGCCAAATACGGACTGGATCAGCCGTTCTGGAAGCAAATCGTCAACTATGTTGTCAGTGTCGTCACCCAGTTCGATTTCGGCCCGTCCTTCCAATACAAAGACCGCACCGTCAACGATGTGATCGCCCAAGGCTTTCCGGTCACGCTGACCTATGGGTTCTGGTCCTTTGTTGTCGCTGTGACCATTGGCGTGTCCTTGGGTGTCGCGGCGGCCATCAAGCAAAACACATGGATTGATTATTTCGCCGTTGGCGTCTCGATCGGTGCACAAGTGCTACCGAACTTCGTCATGGCCCCAATCCTTTTGCTGGTTTTCACGCTTTGGCTGGGCTGGTTGCCCGGTGGCGGTTGGAACGGCGGGCAGTGGCAATTCCTGATCATGCCGGTGATCGCGCTGTCCACATCCTACATGGCCTCCATCGCGCGGATCACACGGTCGTCCATGCTTGAGGTGCTGAACACTAATTTCATCCGCACGGCCCAAGCCAAAGGCCTGCCGATGCGCCGCGTCATCTGGCGGCACGCGATGAAACCCACCATTCTGCCGGTCTTGTCCTATCTGGGGCCTGCCTTTGTGGGCATGATCACCGGATCAGTGATCATTGATGTGTTCTTTTCCACCGGCGGGATCGGCCAGTTCTTTGTGAACTCGGCCTTCAACCGCGACTATTCCGTCATCATGGGGATCACCATTCTGGTGGGCACCCTGACAATCCTGTTCAACCTTGTGGTCGATATCCTTTACGCATGGATCGACCCCAAGATCCGCTACTAAGGGGGTCGTTCAGATGTTTCCCAACAGAGCCGCCGTCGAAGGCGTCGCAGACAGCATGCAACTGGCCGAGGTCAAGGGCCGGTCGCTCTGGGCCGACGCGCGCATACGTTTTTTCCGCAACCGCGCTGCGGTCATTTCACTGATCATGCTGGCCGGGGTCGCCGCCTTCGCCCTGTTTGGCGGGGCTTTGGCCCAATATGAGGGGGACTATGTTGATTTCAGCCTGATTGGCAGCAACGCCTATCTGGGCGTGCCCTCAATAGAAACCGGCCATTACTTTGGCACAGACAGCAACGGGCGAGATCTGTTCGCCCGCACGGTCCAAGGCACCGGGATTTCGCTGATGGTCGGCGTCATTGGCGCCTTGGTCGCGGTAATCGTCGGCACGCTTTATGGCGCGACCGCTGGCTATTATGGCGGACGGGTCGACGGGATCATGATGCGGATCGTGGATGTGCTGATGTCGATCCCCTTCATGTTCGTGCTGATCCTGATGCTGGTGATCTTCGGACGCTCGATCTTCATGCTGTTTCTGGGCATTGGCCTGATCTCATGGCTTGATATGGCACGGATCGCGCGGGGGCAGACGCTGACCATCAAGAATAAGGAATTCGTCGAAGTGGCGGTCGCCACCGGCGTGCGCCCCAGCAAGATCATCCTGCGCCACATCGTGCCCAACCTGCTGGGTATCGTGATTGTCTATGCCACGCTTCTGGTGCCCAATATGATCATCTTTGAAAGCTTCATCAGCTTTCTGGGGCTGGGCGTGCAAGAACCCGCCACGTCACTGGGCGCCCTGATCAACGAAGGGTCGCGCACGATGCAATTTGGCTACTATTGGCAGATCGCCTTCCCGCTTTTCTTCTTTGTTGCCACAATCTTTGCCTTCTTCTTTGTCGGTGACGGGCTACGCGACGCACTCGACCCCAAGGACCGCTGAATATGAGCCTTCTGGAAATCGAAGACCTGATGGTCACATTCACCACCGCCGATGGCGATGTGCATGCCGTCAATGGTGTCAGCTTCAATATCGACAAAGGCGAAACACTGGCGATTGTGGGCGAAAGCGGGTCGGGCAAAAGCCAGACCGCCTTTGCCGCGATGGGGCTGCTGGCCAAGAACGGCCGCGCCTCTGGCGTTGCACGGTTTGACGGCAAAGACCTGTTGTCCATGTCCCAGCGCGAGTTCAACAAGATCCGCAGCAAAGACATGGCGATGATCTTTCAAGACCCGATGACATCGCTTAACCCCTACCTGCGCGTCAGCGACCAGATGGCCGAGGTGTTGATGCTACACAATGGCGTCAGCAAGAAGGCTGCAATCACCGAAGCGGTCCGCATGCTGGATGCCGTCCGCATCCCCGATGCCCGCGCGCGCGTTACCATGTACCCGCACGAATTTTCGGGCGGTATGCGCCAACGGATCATGATCGCAATGTCGCTGCTGTGCGAACCGCGCCTGCTGATTGCAGATGAACCGACCACGGCGCTCGATGTGACCGTACAGGCGCAAATCATGCAGCTGCTGGGCGATATCCGAAAGGACTTCGGCACTGCTGTCATTCTGATCACCCATGATCTGGGTGTCGTCGCGGGGTTTTGTGACCGCACCTTGGTCATGTATGGCGGGCAGGTCATGGAAGAGGGCTCAACGGACGATATCTTCGCTCGCCCCACCCACCCCTACACCAGTGGCCTGCTGAAAGCAGTGCCGCGTCTGGACAAGGACGAAGGTGAACTTGTGACAATCTCGGGTGAACCACCTGACATGTCCAACCTGCCCCAGGGGTGTCCGTTCTCGCCCCGCTGCCCCGTGCAGCTGGACCGTTGCAGCACGCAACGGCCCGCATTAGAGACGTTCGGCGACCGCCGCCGCGCCTGTCACTTGCCTATTAATGAGGTGACGTAATGGAACCGCTTTTGTCCGTCCGCAACCTGTCAGTCACATTCGACGTACGCCGCCCCGGCTCATGGCCGTGGACGCCGCCGCGCAAACTGCATGCGGTCTCCGAAGTGTCCTTTGATATCCAACCGGGCGAATGTCTGGGCATCGTGGGCGAGAGCGGGTCCGGCAAATCCACCATCGCCCGCGCTGTTGTCGGCACCATCCCGTCCTCGGGCGGCAATATCTTTTTTGAAGGGCATGATCTGGCCAACATGAACGTCAGCGAACGCCGGGTGCACCGGCGCGATGTGCAGATGATCTTTCAAGATCCGCTCGCCGCGCTGAACCCCCGCATGACCGTCGGTGAAATCATCGCCGAGCCACTGATCACCCATGAACCACACACCTCACGCAAAGATGTCAAAAAACGCGTCAGCGCGTTGATGGAGCGTGTGGGACTTTTGCCCAACCTGATCAACCGCTACCCGCATGAATTTTCCGGCGGGCAGTGCCAGCGTATCGGGATTGCGCGCGCACTGATCCTGAATCCCAAGCTGATCATCTGCGATGAACCTGTCTCGGCGCTTGATGTGTCTGTGCAAGCGCAGGTCATCAACCTGTTGATGGAACTGCAACGCGACATGAACCTGTCGATGATCTTTATCGCGCATGATCTCAGCGTTGTGAAACACATCAGCGACCGCACATTGGTATTGTATCTGGGGCGGGTGATGGAAACCGCAAACAGCCACAAGCTGACCACATTGCCAGAGCATCCCTACAGTCAGGCACTGATTGCGTCAGTCCCAATTCCCGACCCCGTGCTTGAACGTGCGCGTCCGCGTCCCATCCTGGAAGGCGAACTGCCCTCGCCGCTTGCGCCACCTTCAGGCTGTGTCTTCCGCACCCGTTGCCCCAAGGCGCAACCCTCTTGTGCCGAAGCACGGCCCGAGCTGAAGAACATCGGAGACCGCCATTTTGTCGCCTGCCCGTTCCATGAGCCCGCGCAGGTTCTGGCCGTTGGCGAATAGCATTAAGACGCTGCTGTCAGTGCAACGCTAGTAGTCACGCTCAAAGAACACGCCGACACTCGTCGCGCCGTCCTGATCGACGCTGCCCTTTGCCGTGATCTCATTGGTGATATCAAGGTTCAGGTTGATCTCGGTTTCGCCGGTGCTTGTGACTGTGACATCGGTATAGATGTTTTCCGACAGATAGGCGCCCGCGCGCACGGCCGCGTTGCCTTCATCGTCGGTGGTCACATCAAAATCATCCAGTCCGATGCTTTCGCGGAAATTGTTGAGTGTGCCGCCGCCGCGCCCCGCCAATGTGCTGATGGCAGAGGCAAGCTGAACTGCTTGCAACGGGCTGATGCTTTGCAAATCGCGCCCGAATATCAGCTGCGACAGTACTTCGTCCTGCGGCAATTCGGGGATCGAGTTAAAGCTGACCTCTGGTTCTCCGGCAGGGCCTTCGACAACGATACTGATCACCGTGCCGGTATCGGTTTCAGTGGTCGCAACCAGCCGGATGAAAGGCTCAAAATCGCCTTGCAGCGTGGCGGTCCCTTCGTCCAGCTCAAACCGCTGTTGCAGAATATCAATCCGGCCACGGATCAGCTCAAACCGGCCCACCGGGATCACATTATTGGTTGTGCCACCAATCGCCAGACTGCCCCCCAGTTCAGCGTCCAGACCGCGCCCGCGAATAAAGATCCGCGACGGCGCATTGATCACGATATCCAGCGGAAAAGCCCGCCCGCCACCGCCACTGGCAGCATCATCGCCATTGCCACCCAGTACCCCGGCACGGGCCAATGTGCGCCGGACGGCCGCAGTTTCACCTTGGTGGGTCACGTCGGGCAGGTCGCCCAGCATACTGATTGAAGACGATGGCACCTGCACATCGGTCTGTCCCAGCTCCAGCCGGCCAGAGATGCGCGCGCCGCCTTGCAAGGGCCCATTGACATTGATCGCACCGGCAATACGCGAAGAATAAAGCTCGGGGTCCTGCAAAACCACGTCATTCAGGGCGACCGTGATATCCGCCTGATTTGCCCCTGTCAGCGCAACCGGTCCATTGATGCTGATACTGCCCCCGCTTTCAACACGTGTTGTCAGGTCGATCTGCGCATTGCCGCTGCTCAGACGCACTTGCCCGCCAATGTCGGTCAATGCCTGTCCAAGGCTGGGCGCTGCCAGACGTCCGTTCGAGAATGTCACTTCGCCGCTTAATGAAGAAAGCGCAGGCGGGCCATTCACATCCAGATCAAAATTGGCCAACCCGCTAAGCCTGCGCGGATCAAGCGCTGCATTCGCCAAAGCCAGCGGCGCACTGCCGTTCACATCAATGGCAAGGTTTCCTTCTTGGCTGACCTCACCCACGATTTCCGCCGAGAGCCCCCCCGGTCCGGTGCCTGTGGCGTCAATCCCCCAGTTGCCCTGCTCATCCAGCGACGCAGCACCGCGCGCCCGGATCGGTCCGCTGATCTGATCGGTCAGCACACCAACGTCGCGCAAACTGGCATTGAACCGCCCTTGGCCGAAACCGGACGCACCATTCAACGCACCAACGATAGATACTTCGCGCGTGGATACCTCTAGCGTGCGCACGGCCAGAACCTCATCCGCCAACCCGATGGTCGCGTTGATCCGCCCCGTGCCCGCCAAAAGCGGGTCAACCGTGGCGTTCCCAATCGCCAGGTCCTCGCTGCGCAGGTTGACCTGCGTGTCAAACCGGCTCAGGTCAGGCAGAACGCTGCCCGATGCGGTCATATCAATGCTGCCGGCAATGGGTTGACCAACCAAACCGGCAAAGGTGGCAAGGCTTTCAACCTTTGCGGCAAGATCACCGGTCACTTCGCGATCATTTTCGGGCGATGCGACACGGGCATCAAGCGACACATCCGTCCCCGGCCCCAGAACACGCAAGGTCACATCCGTTGTGTCATCAACCGCTGGCATCGCATCAAGATCAACCGTGATCGGACCGCTCAAGCTGGGGTCAAGCAGCGCAGCATCATTCAGACGAAACAAAAGGTCCGCGGTATTCGCCCCGTCCAAGGACACATCCGCACCCCCGCGCAGTGACATAGCGGGCGTACGCACCAAAAGGTCAGCAAGGCTGAATTGCGTATCGCCCACACGTGCAACAGCCGTTGTAAACGTCCCGTTCCCGTCCAAAAGCGGATCAAGCCGCGCGATACCTGTAACCAGATCACGGGTTTCACCGCTCAGGTTCAGATCAAACCGCGCCCCGTCGCTCAGCAAAACACCGTTGGCATCTATGGTCACAGCCCCCGCCAAAGGCCGCCCGGCCAAAGCAGCATAGCGGCTCAGATCGCGCAGGTCAGCGGACAACGCCGCATTTACCGTCTGCCCTGTCTCAGCCGGGTTCACCGTTCCGCTTGTTTCGAAAGTCAGGGCGGGTCCGGTACCTTCGATGGCAAAGACGATTGCGCCATCCGCACGCTGGGTGACATCCCCCGCCACAGCCGCAGGACCAGACAGATCGGGCAAAACCAGCGCCACATCACGCAGACTGGCATTCAGGCGCGCGTCCGTGCCTTCGCTGGTCAAATCGGCATTGGCGCGCAGGCTGGCCGCATCGGTCTGAACCCTAAGGTTTTCTAACCGGGTGCCTTGCGTATCACGGACCGCCGTTGCTGCAATCGAGCCCCGTCCGCTCAAGACCCGGTCGGCCTCTGGAATGCCAACTGACAGGTCATTGGTTTGACCGGATAAGACGATATTAAACAGCCCATCAAGCGGCGTGATATCTGCCGAAACCGCAACTTCTGCCGCGCCACCAACCTGTTGGCCAATCAAGGTCGAGAACCGCCCAAGCCCCGCAATTTCAGCGTTCAGGTTGGCGTTGGTCTGAAAGCCTGCACTTGGGCCGGCAATCGTGGCCTCGGCCTGCGCCTCAAGCCCTGCGCCACTTAGGGTAAGGCGCGAAATCTCTGTGGCGCCACCTTCAGCACGCGAAAGCACAAATTCACCCCCGATGGCATCGCCAAAGGCCTCAGCGGCACCCGTCTCGGCCAATTGCAGCCCGGTTGCACCATATTGCAGGTTTGCCGTGATCAGACCCTCTTGCGCGCCTTCGCCCGGTCGCAAGACCCCGCCGCCGGCAAGGCTCAGCGCATCAATGCCCAGTCCGGGGCGATCAAGACCCGCGATGGTGACATCCGCGCGCCAGTCCTCGGACACGTCCGTATTGTATGAGATGACAAGATCCATCCCATCAACAAAGGTTTTTGGCCCAGGCAAGGGCAGCAACACAGGTGCGTTGCCAAGCGGTGTGATACCCCCTGTCAAATCAATCAGCGTGGGCCACCCTTGACTGTCGATCTCAATCGCACCGTTCAGCGCAACACGGCCTGCATCCAAAGCAAGTTGCGGAATATCGGTCCGGCCATCGGCAGACCGCAAGACACGTGCAGTAAGAGTGGCATCAGTGCCAAAAAAGCCTTGATACTCCGGCGCGAACAACGGCGAAATATCGCCCCCCAGATCCAGCGTGATCTGCTGTGCCTCATCAACGCTGGTCAGGCCAAAACTGCCTGTCAGGCGATCCTGACCATCGGTGGCAAGCCCCAGTGTCGCCTCATAATCCGCCAGCGGCCCTGCGCCCGCGACCTGCAACTGGATCGCAGGGCGCCCGGGTAAATCAAGGATTCGCGCGGCGATCCCGTCGGGGCCTTCTTGCAGGTTCAACGACAGATCAAGCACGCGCGTTGCGTTTGCAAAGCTGCCGTCGATTTCAAAAACACCCGTCTTTGCACCCAGACGCTGCGCAGTCAGGCTTACCGTTCCCTCGCCATCGCCCAATTGGGCCGCGCCGTCCAGCGTGACCGCGACGGGTTCGCCCAGAAACACCTCGCCCAGTTCGACCCGGTCAATGCGCAATTGATCAAGCGCAACACTGACAGGCAGCTCCGGCAAGGAAAATGGCTGCGCTTCAGGCGACGGTCCGGTGTCTTCGGCCAGCGGTGGGCGCGACACGACAATGCGTGCAGCACTCAGCTTTTCCACGTCGATGGCGCCGCGCAAAAGGGCGCTTCTGTTCCAGGTCAGAACGATGTCCTCAACCGTCAGCCAGACGCCATCCGCATCAGCAATCGACAACACATCAATGGTCGCTTCGGAGCTCAGCGCGCCTGCGAATCCCCGAATTGTGACTTCGCGACCAGCACCAGACAGGTTGTCCTCGATCAACTCGGTCAGAAAGCCTTTGTCTTCGTCCTCTTGTGTCTGTGCGCCAACCGCAAGAGGCGCAAGACACAGCACACATATGAATAGAAACCGCATCAAAACGCCTGCCCAATCCCGATATAGACCTGCAGGTCACTGCCCGCATCATCGCCACTGGCCTGTGTGCCCAGATCAAGGCGGATCGGCCCTATCCCTGTATTATATCGCAAGCCAAGCCCGGCACCGGCATGCCACTCTGCATCCTCTCCCGGGGTCGCAGTCGCACCAACCTGGCCAAAGTCATAGAACCCGACCAATGCGATATTTTCACGAACCGCATATCGGGCTTCCAGCTGCGTACCCAGGAATGAGGTACCACCCGTGGTGACGGTCTCGCCCCCGTCCACCGTCTCAATGCCAAGTGACTGATAGGGTTGCCCCCGCACGGTGCCGCCACCGCCGGAGTAAAACAGGAAATCAGCAGGGGCTTCCAACATCCCCGCCCCAAGAACGCTGCCAAGCTGCAAACGCCCCGCAAAGGTCAGTTTTTCTTCTTCTCCAACAGTCAGATACCCACGTGCATCGCCGAAAAGACGCGCGCCTTTGATATCGCCATCGGTACTGATGAACGGCACAGCACTAACGTCGAGATAGTATCCGCCGCTGGCATCTGACGGCTCATCGCGGCGATCCAGCGTGCCATCCAGCAGCAATGCAAGCAACGTATACTCGCGCGTTTCCAGCTCGGTCTCTTCACGGGCACGCAGGGCGCCTACACCGACACGCACCGTCAAATCCTCGCTCAGAATCCGCGAAAAGCCAGTTTCAAAGGACACTTTGTCCAACAAATACTCTGGCTCATCCTCGCGCGATATTTCGCCGCTCAGGAAATACTCGGTATCTGCACCAAAGGTGGCGGGGCGTGTGAACGTCGCCCCAAGGCTATAGTCTACCCCACCGGTTTCACCGGTGATCCCTGCCACCTCGGCGTCGGCACGAAACCGTTCGGCCCCGCCCAAAAAGTTCCGGTGCAGCCAGAATGACGACACAGTCAAACCTTCGATCGATGACAGCTCTAGCCCGAAACCAATGCGGCGGGGCTTCGCCTCGGAAAGCTGCGCCATGATCGGCAGGGTATCATCAGGGCCGATGTCATCGCTTTCCGTCAAAGCCACACTCTGAAACGTCCCCGTGCGTCGCAAACGACGTGCGGCCGCCTCAATCTCTTCTGGTGCATAAACCTCACCCGTGGGCAGGCCGGCAATCTGGCGGACGCGGGCATCACTGACAGTCTCATTCCCCGACACCATCAGTTGGCCAAACCGCAGACGCGGCCCGATAGCAAGCGCCACATCCACGTCAAGCTTTGCATCGGCATGACGCGCGACAATCGACTGATCGGCCACGCGCGCCTTGGCATAGCCCAGATCACGCCAACTGCTGATACTACCCGATACAATCGACTGAATACTGGCAGACCGCGCAGTCTGCCGCGGCCCCATATCCTCTAATAGCGTGGTTTGCGGCGGGAGAGGCGCGACCCGCACATCACCAAACGTAAAACGCGGCCCCGGTTCTACAGCAATCACCACCTCGAAAATCGCGTCCGGTGCGGCAAGGGGCGCTATATTCGACGCTTCGACACCATCAACAGTGATCGAGATCTCGCCAGCATAATATCCTTCGGCATAAAGCGCCGTCAGCAACCGGCGATAATCTGCACGCGCCGCTGCGACGTAATCTTGCGGTGCAGCTGTATCATCCAGATCACGCAGCAAGGACGCTTCGTTCAAAGCACTCCACGCTGCCTCGGACACAAGGCGCACCTCTTGGGCAGCACTTGGTGTGGCAAAAATCAACATAGCTGCGCATACGCGTTTCAGCATTTTTCAATCGCCTCCCACCAGCACCAACGCAACCAAGACGGTTTGGTTCATCACTAAATACCCAAGCCAACCCGGATTTACCAATCACTTCCGCAAGATGCGTCGCTTTTGTACTTTGTCGGAGCCCGCCAAGCGGCTAGATTGTGTTCATGAAAGACCTAGCGTTGCCACCACAAATGCCACTACGCCCGCCCGCAACCGTTATGCGTTTGCGGCGTATGGGGGCGTCGTTTCCGACGCGGTTGTCGTTCCTGCGAACGCTGATGCGCGCGCTGGCGGCTGACAAGGTGCAAGTCACGCGCCCGGTCTGGGAAATGGACGCCGCCGGATTTGGTCATGCCGTCTATGCCCTGCGCTTTGGCGGATATGATTACGCATTGGTTGCCGTATCCACCGACTTGCCGCCCCAGATGCGCACCGACCGCGTCATCGCCACCGCGTGGGACACCACCTATGTGCTTTACGACGGTATCCCAGATCAGGCCGAAATTGACCGCATCGTCGCAACCGCCCCCAAACAAGAGGCCGCCCGCTTTACCGCGCGCGATCTGGTGCTCAGCCGTGCCAACAAATCCGTCCGGCTTTTTGACCATGTAACTGATGCGCTGAAAGCAGGTCGGCAACCGGACCCCCAGAAAATCCGCGATACCGGCTATCTGATGCGCACAACCGCCGTCTACGGCAACGGCAAGTTCGGCATCGCCGATCGCGGCCGTATCGCAGACCGCCCCGGCATGGGCGGGCCTTTCATGGCCGAGATGCTGACCGTCTGGTTGATCCGGGGCTTTACCCACGACCTTGCCGAACATGTGGGCGGCGGTACGCTGTCACGCGACACCAAGCGACACCTTGGCATCGGCAATTCCACCGGCCTTGGCATGGCGCCTTTTCTGGTCAATCACCCGCTCTTGCTGGATGCATGGATGTCGGTGCGCGAAACAGCCATCGCAAGGGTCCGTGCCGTTCCCAGCCTCGATGAAGAGCAGGTTGGCCGGATCTACGATCTGGTGATGCGTGCCGCGCACTATCTGGCCGAATGGAATGTGCCAGATGCAATTGCAGCAGAGCGGATCAACACAATGCGCCGCGAATGGCCTGCCTTCGCCGCAACCCTGACACCTGACGCGATGACAGCGCGGCACCCGATTGACCGGATCATCACGCAAAGCGCGCAATGGTCTGTTGATACGCAAGAATTGATCGCCGCTTTGATGTTGGAACCTTTTGGCGACCTGATTGATGGTCTGACCGACTGCATGGCGACACCCTTTGTGCCAGAGCTTGAGCCAACGATGACCTGTGCTGATCTCAAAGCATTGATCGCAACAGATTGGGATTGGGCCTGCGATGTAGACTATGATGACCCCAGAGAATGCGCGCAGTTTTGGTATGTCTCGGAAGAAAAGCTGGAGCCGCGTTTGGGCAACCGCCACATCGAACCCGGCGCAGAGTTGGAGACGCCTCTTGATATCGGACGACAGGTAAAGGCTCTGGCGGGCGATCTACCCGATGAAACACCCACGGTCGGGCAGTTCCTTGCCCTTTACCCGCAACACCGCGCCGCCGTGCGCCGTGTGCAATCGCTGGCGCGTCACCCCTACGGCGAAATCCGCGACAACCTGATCGGGGCTGACTGCCTGCCGATCGACATTCTACGCTGCAAGCTGGCGTTTTTTGGCGCGGGCAAGTTTGATCCTAAATCAGACCGCTGGACCCGGATCACACTGGCCCAAGGCGCGCCCCTTTTTGATGAGCTGGAAAATCCCGATGACTGGTGGCTTCCGGTGGCCAGCATCTGATGTGGTCGCTTAATGAAATCGCAGGCATGGTGCAGAAAGCCGCCAGAGGGGCAGGCCTACCAACAGGTCAGGCCGAGGATCTGGGCCGTGTTGCCGCATATCTGGCCGGTACGGGCGGGCGCATAACACCGGTGACGGCCGCGTTGCAGGAACCCTTTTGCAAGGTTGATGTCACATGGACGGACAGTGGTGTTGAGGTCCACCAAGGGCCTGCCGCCCTGATCGGCCCGATTGTACGCGATGCCTTCACAATGGGCCACAAAGCGGCGGTTCTGGCCGATATTGCCCATGCCCCGCTCATCGCGGCCTTTTTGGCCGAAAACGGGATTGCGCTGAAATGGGACCAAAAGCATCTGTCGCTCAGCGATACAACTGTGATCAAGCCCACCTGTAAACCCGTTCCGATTCCACCTGCCGATTGGGCCATCTGGTCCGCGCTTGCGGCAAAAACCTATGTCCCCGAAACAGAAGCCTCGCGCCTGGTGGGCGCCGGCGCGGGACTGACGGATAACGACTAGGCGAACGGATCGGTCGGGTATTTCACTCCCGCCAGATACAACCCGTGCGGCGGGGATACCGGGCCACAGGCGCTGCGGTCTTTTGCGGCCAAAGCCGCACCGACATCATCCGGAGTCCAAGCCCCTGCGCCAACCCGCTCAAGCGTGCCGACAAAGCTGCGGACCTGATTATGCAAAAACGACCGCGCGCGCACATGGAAACGGTACTCGGTCCCGATATCGCGTGGCACGATCTCAACCCGCAACTCATCCAATGTCTTAACAGGGCTTTGCGCCTGACAAATCGAGGATCGAAACGTCGTGAAATCGTGGTGGCCAATCAGTTGATCTGCCCCCGCCTGCATCGCGGCGGCATCCAGCGGATGTTTCACCAGCCACATCTGTCCGGCCTCAAACGTCAGAGGCGCGCGGCGCGACATCAGGCGAAACAGATAGCGCCGTTCGATCGCATCAAACCGCGCATGCCATTCATCCGCCACCAAAGCGCAGTTCACAATCGCCACCGGCGCGGGCTTCAGGTGAAAATTCAACGCCTCGGACAGGCGGAACGGATCCCAGTCCCGCTCCGTATCGCAATGCGCCACCTGACCGGTTGCATGGACACCTGCATCGGTGCGCCCAGCGGCGGCAATGGTGTGTGCACGCGGTTCCAGCTTGGCCAAGGCCGCCTCAATCGCAGCTTGGACAGATGGCTGGTCATTCTGCCGCTGCCATCCAGCAAAGGGCGCGCCGTGGTATTCAACAAGAAGGGCATAGCGTGGCATCTGCCCCGATTAGGGGGAGCAACGTGCAAAATCAATCCCTACACATCCCGGCACAGCATCCCTATCTTGTTTTCAAGCAGTGAAAGGGCCCGTTTTGGTCATCTCGACAATTGCAGATCAGATCGCCCGCACGGTTGAAGGCGTAAGCGACACACTGAGCGCCCCTTTCAGCGATCCGGTGATCCGTCTGGGCGTCACCGGTCTTTCGCGGGCGGGCAAGACCGTGTTCATCACATCCCTGGTCGCCAATCTGATGGACCGGGGGCGCATGCCGCAGCTTGAGGCCGCAGCAAGTGGCGCGATCCGGACCGCATACCTGCAACCGCAACCTGACGACACGGTGCCGCGCTTTCACTACGAAGCCTATCTGTCGCAACTGACTGCCCCGGACCCAAGCTGGCCCGATGGCACGCGACAAATCAGCGAGTTGCGCCTGTCTTTACGGGTCCAGCCCAGCGGGTTGCTGTCGGGCATCTCGGGGCCGCGCACGGTGCATATTGATATCGTCGATTATCCCGGGGAATGGCTGCTGGATCTGGGGCTGCTGGATCAAACCTATGCCGAATGGTCGCAGGCAGCCTTGGCGCGCGCCAAAAGCCGGCCCGGTGGGGACGACTATGTGGCCCTTGTCGCAGGCGTTGATCCAACAGTCCCATTGGACGAATCCGAAGCACTTGTCCTGGCTGAACGGTACACCGCGCACCTGCACGACGCCCGCGAAGCCGGTTTCTCGGATTGCTCGCCCGGGCGCTTCCTGTTGCCGGGTGATCTGGCTGGTTCGCCCGTACTTACCTTCGCCCCGCTGCCAACCACCCGCTACCCGCGCGGGTCACTGGGGCGCGAGTTCGAGCGGCGCTTTGAAAGCTACAAACGCAATATCGTGCGGCCTTTCTTTCAAGATCATTTCTCCAAGATCGACCGGCAGATCGTGCTGGTTGATGTGTTGGGTGCCATCCACGCAGGCCCTGCCGCACTGGATGATCTGCGCAACGCAATGGCGCGCATCCTTGGGGCCTTCCGGCCCGGGCGCAACGCATTCCTGACCCGTATTTTCAAAGGGCGCAGGGTAGAGAAAATTCTCTTCGCCGCAACCAAGGCCGATCACCTGCATCACAGCCAGCATCCGCAACTGACCAATATCACCAAAGCCTTGCTGCGCGAGGCAAAAGACCGCGCCGATTTTGCCGGGGCGCAAACTGGCGCGATGTCGATTGCGGCGTTGCGCACGACAGTCGAAGAAACGATAGAGCACAAAGACGGCCCGCTTGATGTTGTCCGTGGCCGTTTGCTTGACACAAACAAACAAGCCGCCTTCTATCCGGGCAAATTGCCCTCTGATCCGGCGCATCTTTTGGCCCCCGCGCGTGCGGGTTCGGAAAAATGGCTGGACGCAGACTATAGCATCATGAACTTCGCCCCAGCCCCGTTGACCCGCCGCCCCGGCGACGGGCCACCACATATCCGGCTGGACAAGGCGGCGCAGTTCTTATTCGGAGATCGGCTATGACACGCGGTCCGGTATTGATTGACCTTGAAGGCACAAAGGCCGCGCAGCCCGAGGCCGCACCCTTGGTTCAGGATGACATCGAGATGCCACAAGGTGTTGCGATGCAACAGGTCGCCGCCATTGCAGCGCGCCGCCCGTCACGCCTGGCCC
The DNA here is from genome assembly GCA_023263855.1 of Yoonia sp. Lineage (GTDB taxonomy): Bacteria > Pseudomonadota > Alphaproteobacteria > Rhodobacterales > Rhodobacteraceae > Yoonia. Next base: position 63,943 of record JALQUF010000003.1, read on the forward strand.
GCTGGTTCTGGTCGATCACACTCGCTCTGGCGGGTTTTGTCGTCTCACTTGCCGCGTGGGACTATGTGACAGGGCTGCTCGCACGTTCGCCTCTTTTGGGGGGTATCGCGACGGTCCTGATCGGGCTGCTGATGCTCGTGTTGCTGATCATTGGCGTGCGCGAACTGGCCGCCTTTGGCCGGTTGCGCAAGCTCGACACCATTCAACATCACGCAAAAGCGGTGCTCATTTCATTCGACCTGCAGCAGGCGCGGCGTGTCGTGGGCGAAATCGAAGCGCTCTACAGCAATCGCGATGATACCGCATGGGGCCGTGCCGAACTGAAATCCCGGCAGGCTGATATCCTTGACGCAGACGGGCTGCTGGGGTTGGCGGAAACGGCCCTGCTCAAACCGCTCGACGCCCGCGCCCAGCGCGAGGTCGAGGCCGCAGCGCGACAAGTGGCGACTGTCACAGCCATTGTACCGCTGGCGCTGGCAGATCTCTTCACCGCGCTGACCGCCAACCTGCGCATGATCCGGCGGATCGCCGAGATCTACGGGGGGCGATCCGGCACATTGGGCAGTTGGCGCCTGACACGCACGGTTCTGACCCATCTGGTCGCAACCGGTGCCGTGGCTGTCGGGGATGATCTGATCGGGTCCGTCGCAGGTGGCGGCGTTCTGTCCAAAGTATCCCGCCGCTTTGGCGAGGGCGTGATCAACGGCGCTCTGACCGCGCGCGTGGGCGTTGCCGCCATCGAGGTCTGCCGCCCCTTGCCGTTTCATGCCACCAAGAAGCCATCGGTCAGCAGCCTTGTCGGGCGCGCCATGAGCGGGCTGTTCAACCGCAGTTAATCAGCACGCTTGGCAGAGGCAAAAGGCAGACGCATATGCACAGCCAATCCGCCCAGCACCTCATCCCGCGCCAACAAAATCTTGCCGCCGTAAGCGTGGATCAGATCATGTGCGATGGCCAAACCAAGCCCCGTTCCCGGCATGGATGTATCAAGTCGCTGGCCACTTTGCGTCGCCTTGGCGATCTCTTCCTTTGGGATGCCGGGACCATCATCAGCGATTGTGATCATAATCTGACCATCGTCCCGTTCTGACACATCCAACTGCACGTCTGAGGCCGCCCATTTCAACGCATTGTCCAACAGGTTTCCCATGACTTCCTCAAAATCACTTTGATCCATCCGCACGCGCAGCCCTTGGGGATAGGTGGCCGCAAAGGTCTTGCCCTCATTCCGGGCAAGGGCCTGAAAGGCGCGCTCCATCCGGCCCAGTGCGGTGTCCAAATTGGTCGCGACGCCAACTGTTGAGTCTGTGCCATCGGCCCGCATCCGCGCAAACGACCGTTTCAGTTGGGCATCAAGGCGATCAAGCGCATCTATCGCCTCTTGTACCTCGGCACCTTCCATCTTCAGATTGTCGAGCTCATTGCGCATGATTGCAGACGGAGTCTTGATCGCATGGGCAAGGTCAGCTGCCTGCCTGCGGGACCGGCGCATGATATCGCGGTTCCGTTCCATCAACGTGTTGATGTCATTTACAAGCGGCGCCACCTCAATCGGATAACCCGCGACCTCAAGCCCGTCTTCATGTTCCCACCGGCCCGACACGTCCTGACGCAGTTTATTCAGCGGCTGCAGCACAACAGCCACCTGTGTCAGCGCGCCCAGAACACCGATGAACGACACAAAGGCGAAGGCCGTCAAAAGCGTATTGCGCAAAACGACCTGCTCTTCCTCGAAACTGCGCAGTGATGAGGCGACCTGCACATGCCAGAGCGATCCATCACTGACAGTCACCCATTGACCAATCCCAAACAGTGCTTCGCCATCAGGCCCTGCGAATTCTCGTCTTTGCAGGTCCTCTGATCGGCCAACTGGCCGCGGCAAACGCGCATCGCCAAGCGATGGTGAAACATAAAGCCCGCCGTCCGCTGTTTCGACCTGCCAATACTGGCCCGACAGCGGCACCTGATAGACCAGATCCCCGATCGCGAGGACAAGATCATTGGTTGTGTCGCTATTGTTCCTGACCGCAACAACAGCTTGCGAGTGGCGGGTTTCGACAACTTCGACAAAGCGCGCCTGTGTCTGCGATGTCAGGTAGGATGACACACCCGTCAGACCCAAGACAATGATCGCGACAGCCCAAAGAATGCCACCCGTCACCGCACGGGCGCGCAGCGATGTCATGCGGTCGCTTTGATCACGTAACCTCGGCCGCGCACGGTTTCGATCAGGTCGCTACCCAATTTCTTGCGCAGCCGGTTCACAAAAACCGCGATCGTATTGGAATCACGGTCCCCGTCATGCTGATAAATGTGATCTGACAATTCTGTCCGTGACACGAGGCGCCCGGAGTTATGGAACAGATAAGACAGCACCGCGATTTCCTGCGAGGTAAGGTTGGTCGGAATACCGTTCACCATAACCTGATTGGTGCGCGTATCAAACGTCACATCATCTTTCGAAAAGACCGGTGTGGCCTTGCCTGCTTTGCGCCGGATCAGCGCGCGCACACGCGCTGAAAGTTCGGCCATATGAAACGGCTTTGTCAGATAGTCATCCGCACCGGCATCAAGCCCGTCAACGCGGTCGGTCCAGTCATTGCGGGCCGTCAAAATCAAAATAGACGTATCATTCCCGCCACTGCGCAGGTTCTTGAGAACCGTCAGGCCATCACGAATGGGCAGGCCAAGGTCCAGAATGATCACATCATAGGGTTCGGTTTCGCCAAGGTACTGTGCTTCCGCACCGTCAACGGCAACATCAACGGTTAACCCTTCAGACATCAGGGTTTTCTTCAGTTGGCTTGCGAGCACAGGCTCGTCTTCGGCAATCAAAATACGCATGTCTGCTGGCTAACGTGGCTAGGTGGCAAAAGTTTGGCGAATATGCGTCAGCAAACATCTTGTTTTTGCCTACCGCAAGTCTTTCGTTGCGACGCATTGGCAGCAAAGAATTGACAAGAATTGAACAGTCGTTCATTTTCATGGACCATGCTGCAATATCATCGAACCATTTCAGAGACACGCGACCGTTTCGACTGGGATATCCCCCATGCGTACAACATTGGCGTCGATATCTGCGACAGACACGCTGCGGCAAATCCGGATTCCTGCGCAATCGTCGATATTGATCCGGACGGAAACGCCACAGAATACACGTTCCGCCAGTTGCAGGCAGTCTCCAACCAGCTTGCCCACGTGCTTTCCGAGACCTGCGCGCCGGGCGACCGGATCGCAGTACTTCTGCCCCAATGTTTCGAAACCGCAGTTGCCCATATCGCCATTACAAAAATGGGCTGCATCTCTCTGCCGCTCTTCACGCTTTTTGGACCAGAGGCCTTGCTACACAGGCTTAAGGATTCGGGTGCAAACACGATCATCACCAACGCCGGCGGCGCAGGTGTTGTTGGCGGGCTGCGGTCACAACTTCCTGATCTCAAACGCATAATCAGCATTGATGGCGTGCAGGACGGGGCTGAGGATTTCGGGGCGCTCTGCGCGACCCAACCGACCGCGTATTCCCCCTACCCCACCAATGCAGATGATCCCGCAATTCTGATTTACACCTCCGGCACCACCGGCGCGCCCAAGGGGGCACTGCACGCGCACCGCGTCTTGCTGGGGCATCTGCCCGGCGTTGAAATGAGCCATGATTTTTTCCCGCAACCCGGTGACAAAATCTGGACACCCGCCGATTGGGCCTGGATCGGTGGGCTGCTCGACGTGCTGATGCCAGCGTTGCATCACGGAGTGCCGGTGGTGGCATGCCGCTTTCGCAAATTCACAGCCAAAGCCGCATTTGATCTAATCCGCGACCACGGCATCCAGAACGCATTCCTGCCACCCACAGCACTCAAACTCATGCGACTGGATACGCCGGATGCACCTGTGCCAATGCGCTCGGTCGCATCGGGCGGCGAAACACTGGGAAAAGAGCTGATTGCATGGGGGCAACAGGTCTTTGGCACCACGATCAACGAATTTTACGGCCAAACCGAATGCAATATGATCGTGTCATCTTGCGCCGCATTGGAACCAGCCGAGCCGGGCGTGATGGGGTTTGCCGTCCCGGGGCATACCGTCGATATCATTGATGAAGACACCGCCACACTTTGCGACACAGGCCAGGAAGGCAGCATCGCCGTCCGCGCCCCCGATCCTGTGATGTTCCTTGAATATTGGAATAATCCCGAAGCTACGGCCAAGAAATTCGTCACCATCGCGGGCGCAAAGTGGCTGCTGACCGGTGACAAAGGCTGCAAAACACCATCGGGCCGTATTCAGTTCATCGGGCGCGACGATGATATCATCAGCTCCGGCGGCTATCGCATCGGCCCTGCTGAAATCGAAGACTGCCTTCTGACCCACCCCGCGGTGCAACTGGCCGGGGTTGTCGGCAAGCCGGACCCGATCCGCGGATCCGTTGTCGCGGCCTACATACAGCTTGTCCAGGGCTTTGACGGGTCAGACGCTCTGGCGAATGACATTGCGGCCCATGTCAGAACACGGCTGGCTGCCTATGAATTTCCCCGCGTCGTGCGCTTTATCACCGACATGCCAATGACCACCACAGGCAAGATCATCCGTGCCGATTTGCGGGCACGCGCCGAAAAGGAAGCCGAAAATGAGCAATAATGTCGTCCTCTACCACGCTGAAAATGGCGTCGCGACGGTCACGCTGAACCGTCCAGACCAGCGCAACGCGATCAATCCCGAGGTTTGCGATGCCATGCGCGACGCGTTCGACCGGATCGAAACAGACCCTGATGTGCGTGTCGCGGTCCTCACCGGCGCGGGTGCAATGTTTTGTGCCGGAATGGACCTCAAGGCTTTTGCTGGCGGTGCCGGTGACACGATTCTTTTTGGCGAATACGGCTTTGGCGGATTCGTGAAACGCCCCCGGACCAAACCCGTGATCGCCGCGATCGAGGGCGCTGCCTTTGCCGGGGGATTCGAGATGATGTTGGCCTGCGACTTGGCGGTGGCCGGTGTCTCAGCACAATTTGCCCTGCCCGAAGTGCGCATCGGCCTGATCCCCGGCGCAGGTGGAGCGGTGCGCCTGCCTGTCTCTATTCCACGTGTCCGGGCCAATGAAATCCTGCTGACAGGCACGCCTTTCAGCGCCGCCGAAGCCGCCGATTGGGGCCTGATCAACCACGCAACGGCAGACGGCCAGGCGCTCCAGACAGCAATGGCAATCGCCGCAGATATTGCGTCCAATGCACCGCTAGCGGTGCGCCATACGCTTGCCATTGCCAATCGGGCGTTGGCGGAAAATGACGCGGCGCACTGGCCCGCCAATGACGAAAAAATCCGGGATATCGCCCAAAGTGCCGACGCCGCCGAAGGCGCGCGCGCCTTTATCGAAAAGCGCGCCCCCATTTGGCAAGGAAAGTAACACCCAAGATCTTTCAATAAGTACAATTCAGTGACTGTATGCCGGTCTGATCTGCCACTTATATCAGCCTGCACCGTCGATCCTGTCATTTCACTCGCATTCCGCGCTTGGAAGCTGCGCAAACACGCATATAGTGTGCGCCGGACGAGTACGGGTGAACTATGGACGACGCAGCAATGGCCAGTTCCACTTCCAAGCGGGGTGAACGCAAACAGATTACGGCCATTTTCATGGATATCGTCGGGTTCAGTGCCGTCGCCAGCAGGGCCGATCCCGAGGATCTGGAACGCTGGCTCGAAGCCTTTTACATTCAGGCCCGCGAAATCATAGAAGCCCATGATGGCGAGGTCACAGAATATCTTGGGGACGGTATTGTCGCGCTTTTTGGACTTGAGCGCGGCGATGAACTGGCTGCCTCAAAGGCGGTCAACGCCGCCATGGCGGCCCTGCAAGAGATCGACGCAGGCTATGAGGATGAAACACCCCTGCAACTGCGGGTTGGTATTGCAACCGGCGTTGCGGCCGTCCGCACAAAGATACTCAATGATGGCCGCCCGCGCGCCACAGGGATGGTGACAACACTCGCCCAGCGCATACAAGAACGCGCAGCTCCTGGTGAAGTGATCATCTCGGAACGCACGCAAGCTTTGTTACGCGATGCCATTGCGACGGAAAAGCTGACTGGCGAACACCTGCGTGGCTTTGCAGAGGCACAGACACTCTTTCGGCCACTGATCGGCCAACCGCAGGTCCCCCCGCAAGACCACCCATTCGTCGGCCGTGCTGGCGTGTTGCAGCGCATCAAAGACAGCACCAAGCCCACGCTGGTGGTTGGCCCGGCCGGCATCGGCAAAACGGCCCTTGCAAGACATTTGGCCGAAACCGCAACAGCGGCGACGGTCTTTGCAGCTGATGGTGTGCAAATGCGCGCCAGCTATCAGCCCTTTGTCCAATGGTTGCAGCGCGAAACCGGTCGCAATTTGCCGACCTTTAAGGACATTTCAGCACGCTTTGCCGCGCTGCCAGATACAACAAGACAGGCATTGGCATTGATCTTGGGCTTGCCCGAAGGTCAGCAGCTGATTGCCCAGCGCAGCAACGTGGCGCTGAAAGCGCTGATCGAAGAAAGTCTGTGGATGGCGATCCGCGCGACACAGGCCCAAGGCATGTTGATCTTTGAAGACCTGCACTGGCTTGATAACGCCAGCTTTGGTGTGCTGACCCATATCATCGACAGCAAGGCCGCCAGCCATTACCAGATTCTGATGACCAGCCGTCAGGACCCCAAAATCGACAAGTTTCTTGGTGATCTGCTGATCCGTACGGTGCCCCTCGCGCCCCTTAGCGACACCGAAGCAAGCGAAATGCTTAATGTGCTGTCGCAGGGCAAGGTAACGCCGAATGCACGCGCTTATGTGATTGAGCGGGCCGAGGGCGTTCCGCTTTTCATCCAGCAAATCTTCAAACGCAGTGCGACGCACACAACCAAACGTCAGGATGTACCGGCATCGCTCAAAGATCTGATGGCGGCTCAGATCGACGCAACCGGACCAGCCAAGCCCGTCTTGCAATGTGCCGCTGTCATCGGGCGGCGCTTTGATCTTGCGACGTTACGCGCCATCGCAGCCGAGCATGAGCCACTTGAAGATCATCTTGCCCAAGCCTGTCATCAGGGTGTGCTGCAAAAAGAAGGCCCTGACACGTGGGCCTTTGCCCATGCGCTTTTGCAGCAGGAAGCCTATCAAAGCATGTTGCGCCAGACGCGCATCAGCTATCACGCGCAAGTGGCCGACTATTTACAAGACAACCATGCCGACGCGATCATGCGCAATCCGGCACGCCTGATTGAACACCTCAGCCTGTCGCACCAGCATATCCCGGCAATCCAGAACTATCTGATCGTCAGCAGATGGGCCTTGTTCCAAGGCGCGTTTGAAGATGCCGAAACACATGTCTTAGCCACGATCGCCCTTTGTAAGGAAGCACCGCCTGACGTGGATGTCCGCGCCCTCGAAATCGCAGCTTACACGGCGCTGGGAACAATCCGCATGCAGATGCAGGGCCTGGCGGCTGAACCTGTCAAAGACGCCTTTGACAAGGTCTCTACCCTTGCCAAAAGCCAAAGCACATACTCTGCAGCCAATGGCCCCGCGTTTTTTGGATGCTTCAACCATGCAGTGGTGTCCGCAGACAAGGCAACAGCCGTCCGATTCAGCAACTTGCTGCGCGAAACAGCCCAATCCGCGCCCGACGGGGATCGCAACAACGAACTTCGGCTGGCGTCACTGAACATTGATACGGCGCTGCATTTCTATGCTGGTGAGTTTGACAAGGCCTCGGCTGCGTATCAGGCGTTGCGCGCAGAGTATGACATCGCAAAGCACGGCGCGATGATATGCAATTATGGCGCCGATACCTTTGGCGCCGCCCAAATGTTCGAATGTGCCACCCGTGCAATATGTGGTGACGCGCACCAGATCACCGATTTGGTGGCGGATATCGACGCGCATCAAAAACAGTTGAACATACCCGTGATTCAGCCTTGGGCGCAGATTTGGGGGGCCGTGCCGCTTTACTATGCAGGTATGACAGATGCAGCTGTCGCGCGTGTCCGCCGCGGACTGCGTACAGCCGAAACCCAGACATCCGCTTTCGTGCAAATGGCCGGTACGGCGTGGCTTAATATCATGGACACGTCAGAAACCTACAGCGAAGGCGGCCTTGCCAATTTTCATGGCGTGATCAAATTGCATGAAAAAAGCGGGGCCAATATCCTACTGCCCTACTTCCGTGCGCATTACGCGCTGGCGCTGTCGCGACATGACAGAACCGATGATGCCTATCAGGTCTCGCTGCAAGCCACGCGTGAAAATGCCGGAAACGGCCTGCATTGCTGGTATCCCGAGGTGCTGCGCCTTCACGCCCATATCTGCGAACTCTGTGGTGGCAAAACCGGCGCCGCCCGGTTCCGGAAAGAGGCCGCCGCGATCGCAACCGAACAGAATGCTCTTTTGTGGTTGCTGCGCATCCAATTGGATCAGCGTAAAGCGGGTGAAATCAGCACGCAGGCACTTGGCGAAACGGTCGGCCGTTTCCATCCGGCAGCCAAGATCCCCGAACTGCACTTCGCGCAGCATCTGCTGAAAACGACATGACACCTGAAACCTTGCTCAGCTACAACCTGCCGTTATTCGACGGGTTGAAGCCCACGGATTTTGAAGGCATCGCGCTTGAGGTCAGCGAACAAAGCCTCAAGCCGTGGCAAACGATCTTCGATCAGGATGACGATTCCTACGACCTTTACTTCCTGCTTTCAGGGTCTCTTCTGGCGGTTTTCTGGACGACGGAAGGCCGTGAAATCGTCTTTTCGCGATTTCCTGTCGGGGCGTATTTCGGGGAATTGGCCGCATTCGACGGCACCCCACGGTCACTGGCCGTAGTTGCCAAGACCGACGCGCGGGTGTTGGCGATGAAACGCCAAAGCTTCCTGCAGTTGTTCAACACGCTGCCGCAGGTCAGGGAACGGATTACCCATCATCTGGTCGACCGCATCCGCACGCTGACACGACGCAATATGGAAATGACGACACTTTCGGTCGAACAACGCGTGGGGCGCTACCTGCTGCGGCTGGCCGCTGAAAATGGCAAGCTGGCACGCGGTGCTGTCATCAAGAACGCGCCGACACATGCCGAGATTGCCGGGTCGATCGGGGCCAATCGTGAAATGGTCAGCCGCTCGATCAGCAAGCTTGCCAAACAGGGTGTGATCAAGTCCGCGCGCCAAAAGATCGAAATTCTAGACCCCGAAGGCCTCTCCGAGGGGCTCGCCTAAATTTAAACCAATTTTCATTCTTTTGGTCAAAACTGGGCCATGTTGGCAGGCTATCAGCAAGGGCGCAGTGATGAAGGTGAACAAATTGACGGGTATTTTTCGTATCTTGGGCGGCGAAGTCACTTTGATGTTGGCAGGTGGTGGCGTCGGCTTGATGTTCTTGATCTTGGGCTAACGATCCACCGGATCGTGTTGACCAACGCTCCGGACCCCGTGATCTTGGAAAACCGCGCCAGTGGGAATTGATCCTCAGCGCCGAACGCTTAGGTGTTAAGAACAAGATCACACAAAGGGTCATACATGTTCTTTCGTTCCGCTGCAGCACTTGCCTTTTCACTCGTCGCGGCCCCAGCAGCTGCGGTTTGTGTCGGTGACAGCTATCTTGACCGGATGACGCCGGACCAGCAGATGCAACTCTCTGCTGCCGTGGACGGCATGCCCTATGCCGAAGGGCTGATCTGGACCGCAACGAAACGCGACGCCGCAATCACCATTGTCGGCACGATGCACATCTACGATCCGCGCCTTGAAGATCTGCGCGCACAATTGAACGACACCGTTGCGACGGCTGATCTGGTGATGCTTGAAGCAACCCCCGAAGAAGAAGCCCAGCTTCAAAACCTGATCACAACCGAACCCGAGCGTTTGTTCATCGTCGACGGGCCGACCTTGCCCGAACTGGTAGACGAAGACACATGGCAGCTGATTGCAGCGGCTGCGACCGAACGGGGTATTCCATCGTTCATGGCCGCCAAAATGCAGCCTTGGTATCTGTCACTTACCCTTGGCATTCCATCCTGCGCGATGACCGACATGATGGCAGGCGTCCGCGGGCTTGATCACATGATCATCCAAGATGCCGAAGCCGCAGGCGTGCCAATGCAGGCGGTTGAACCCTACACCACGCTCTTTGATCTGTTCAAAGATGACAGCTTTGAAGAACAGGTCGATATGCTGCGCGTCAGTATGCTGGTCCCTGAACTGCAAGAACAAATGTTCGTAGCAATGCTTGACCACTACTTTGCCGAAGATGTCGGGCGTTTGTGGGAAATGTCGCGGATCGCGCTGTCAGACGTGCCCGATCTGGATCAAGCTGAAGCAAATGCAATGTTTATTGATATGGAAGAATCCCTGCTGAACACCCGCAACAGAAACTGGATTCCCGTCATTACCCAAGCATCTGCAGCCCACGATGATATTGTCGTGGCCGTCGGCGCCGCCCACCTGATTGGAACAGAAGGCATCCTGCGCCTGCTGGAAAACGAAGGCTGGACAATCACGCGCGGTATTGCTGCCGAATAAAGGGGCTTTAAACGCCGCTTACCCCATACTATTGGCCGCGATACGCACCGCCTTATACGTCGCTATAATCTGCCAGCCCCTGACGCCCCGCATCGGTCAGATCATAAACACCACGCGACACGCGGCAGAACCAGCCATAGTGATCTGCGGCCATGATCCGCGTGGCTTGCGGCACCTCGGCCCAGTCTTTGACCTTGGCCCCCTTTGATGGCCCATGTACAGCCAGAAACCGCGCACAGCGCAACGCATCCTGACGGTAGCCCGTAACAAGCCCGTGCCGTGTCGCGCCACCATCGTTGGGATCACCTTGCAGACGCTCGAATGCGCGCAAAAGCCGGGTCTTTTTCTTTTTGGATTGCCGTGCTGCATATGGCCCCGGATCGGCCAGAACCTCGACATAACCGTCACGCAAACGCACCGTCATCACACCCAGACCTGCGCGGCGGGCAAGTTTGACGTTGGCTTTCAGCGCCTTTGTCTTGCCGCCCGCAGGCACCGCCAGATACACATGATCCGTCGTCAAAAGCCGCTCAACGCCTTGATGAAACAGCGCCAGCGAAAAGCCCAACTTCAGTTCGACCACCACCAGATCATCATCGCGGCGGCCCACAACATCTGCCGCACCAACCTCACCTTTTACATCATAGCCCTGCCTTTGCAGGTAAGCTTTGATCGGGGGGTATAAATCGGCCTCGCGCGGCATCGGCTCTCCTTTTGCGTCAGCCAAATCCAAAATCTGCGCGCTGGCAAGCCCTACCACCTTGCGCACCAGATCTCATCGCACAGGTACCGCTGTGCTGTCACCCTTGGCCAAACGAACACGATGGGGTGACAGTCAGAACGCACACTTCTATATACAGGCCAACCCTTGCTCCGATTGAAAGTGATGCACATGACAACGCTCGTATTTGGCCACAAATCCCCCGACACCGACAGCACCGGTTCACCCCTGATCTGGGAATGGTTCCTGAACCACACCGGAATTGACACAAAAGCGGTCTTGCTGGGTGAACCCAACACCGAAGCGGCCTTTGTCGCCAAGCGTTGGGATTTTGAACTGCCCGACATTATCGCCGACGTTGAAGATGACCAGTCCTGCGTGATCGTCGATACAAACAACCCGGCCGAATTGCCCGCCAATATCAACAACGCCGATGTGCTGGCGATCATCGACCACCACAAGCTGGCGGGCGGGTTAGAGACGAAAAACCCCATCAATATCACGGTCCGTCCATTGGCCTGCACCGCAACGATCATGCATCAAATGATGGGCGATCATGCCGCGGAAATGCCGCAGGGCGTGAAAGGCCTGATGCTGTCATGCATCCTGTCCGACACGCTTGCTTTCCGCTCGCCCACCACAACCGAGATCGACAAAGATCTGGCCGAAGCGCTTGCCAAAGATCTGGACATTGATATCGAAACCTATGCAAGCGAGATGTTCGCAGCGAAATCCGACGTATCCGCATTCTCGGACGCTGAATTGCTACGCATGGACAGCAAGGAATACGCAGTCGATGGCAAGAAATTCCGTGTCTCTGTGCTGGAAACCACCGCACCGCAGATCGTGTTGGACCGCAAGGCATCCTTGATGGAAACCATGCCAACAGTCGCCAAAGAAGATGGCGTGGATGAGGTGCTGCTGTTTGTTGTGGATATCATCAAGGAAGAAGCCACCATGCTGATCCCGAATGATATGGTGAAAACAGTCGCTGAAAAGTCTTTCGATGCGACGGTCGAAGGCGACAGTGTCGTTCTGCCCGGCGTGATGAGCCGGAAAAAGCAGATCATCCCCGCACTGAAGGTCTGACACTGTACGTACAGCTTCTGTACAGGTTCTGTACGCAAAACACACATCCCGAAAGGCGCCGCCATGACCCGGATTATTAATCACTTTGCTGACATCTCGGGTCAGTACGACGCGGCATTCGTGGACCTTTGGGGCTGCATGCACAACGGGATTGAGGCTTTGCCTGATGCTGTCGCGGCGATGCAGACATACCGCGCGGCGGGCGGGATTGTGGTGCTTGTCACCAACTCGCCCCGCCCGTGGGATTCGGTAGCCCGCCAGATCAACGGTTTTGGTGTTCCGGACGATGCATGGGACGCCATTGCCACCTCGGGCGACAGCGCCCGCGCGGCAATGTTTCGCGGGATCGTCGGCGAAAAAATCTGGTTCATGGGGGAAAGCCCCCGCGACGATGACTTCTTCAAGCCGTTGAAAATCATCGATGATCCGGTGAACATCCAAAAAGTGCCACTGGACGAAGCCGAAGGCATCGTGTGCTGCGGCCCCTTTGACCCGCTCGCTGATGTGGCCGTGAACCGCCCCGAGTTTCTCTATGCGAAAACCAAAGGGCTAAAGCTCCTTTGCGCCAATCCTGACATCATCGTCGACCGGGGTGAGGTGCGCGAATGGTGCGCCGGTGCACTGGCCGCACTCTATACCGAAATGGGTGGCGAAAGCCTCTATTTCGGCAAACCCCACCCCCCGATCTACGACCTTGCACGCCGCAGGCTCGGCGCATTAACCAATGCGCCATCTGATCCGCGTATTGTAGCGATTGGCGATGGTATCGGCACCGATATTCTGGGGGGCATGCAAGAAGACATCGATACGCTGTTCATATCAGGCGGTTTGGCCGCACAAGAAACCAAAACAGACCGCGACCCCGATACTGATGCCCTGACAGCCTATTTGGACGCCGAAAAGATGAGCGCGACCTACACAATCGGGCAACTGCGGTAGAGGAATCACTTGATCTTTCTGCATCCGCGAAGTAATAAAATTTCAATATCTACATGATACCGGAATTTTTGTTACCTAATGGAGCCTGAAATGTTGGATAACGCCCCCCGCGGAACGATCTGCATCGAAGATATTGAAATCGGCATGACCCGGTCGCTCCGCAAGGTGATTACCGATCGTGACATTGAAATGTTTTCCGAAGTCTCCACCGACCGCAACCCGGTGCATCTGGACGAAGACTATGCACAAGACACGATCTTTGGCGGGCGCATTGCACACGGCATGCTGACCGCCGGTCTGGTCAGTGCCGTGATTGGCGAACAGCTTCCCGGCCATGGTACCGTTTATCTGGGGCAAAACCTGAAATTCCTGGCACCTGTGCGCCCCGGCGACATGGTTCTGGCAGAAGTTGAAGTAACCGATATCGACCACTCAAAACGCCGCGTGACGATGAACACACGGTGTCTGGTGAACGACAAAAAAGTACTGGTTGGCGACGCCACCGTACTCGCCCCTTCACGGAAATTCGACTAGCGCTTATCACGCGTCCCGCGTTCTGAGCGCAGAAGCCCGCAAGGGCTGATAAGCGGCGCTTGCACGGCCTTGCAGCGTCGGCTACCCAAAGCCATGCACATCATTCGAGACACCGTTTACATTGACCCTGCCGATCGCGGCGCAGCCGCAGCGATCGGGAACTTTGATGGTGTGCACATCGGCCATCAAGCCGTCATCGACCTGACGCGCAAAGCGGCAGAAGCCGCAAATGCCCCGTTGGGCATCATGACATTTGAACCGCACCCGCGTAGTTATTTCTCGCGCGACACGACACCTTTCCGCCTGATGAATGCCGAGGCCCGCGCAAACCGGCTGGCCAAGCTTGGCGTGGAAAAGCTTTATGAGGTGCCGTTCAACGATAGCCTCGCCCAACTCACACCGCGCGCATTTGCCCAAACGATTATTTCCGATCAACTGGGGCTGCGACATGTCGTTGTCGGCGCTGATTTCTGCTTTGGGAAAGACCGCGCTGGAACAGTCGCGGATCTCAAAGCATTTGGTGCTGAAATGGGGTTCGGTGTCACTATCGCACCCATTGTGGCCATCGGCCGCGCCAATGTGTCATCAACCGCGATCCGCCAGGCCCTGACCGACGGAAAACCCCGCGATGCCGCAGCGATGCTGGGCCACTGGCACCGCATCGAAGGCGAGGTAATCCGCGGCGACCAGCGGGGGCGTGATCTGGGATATCCGACCGCCAACATGTCAATCACTGGCCTGCATCCGCCAAAGTTCGGCGTCTATGCTGTGAAAGTCGACGTGCTGGATGGCCCGCACAAAGGCAGCTATGATGGTGCCGCGTCGATCGGTGTACGCCCGATGTTTGGCGAAAACATTCCCAATTGCGAAACGTTCATCTTTGACTTCAAAGGCGATCTTTATGGGGCCACCCTCTCGGTTGCCTTGATCGACTTCCTGCGCCCCGAATTGAAATTCGACGGGCTGGATGGGCTCATTACGCAAATGGACGCCGACTGCGCAACCGCCCGAAAGATTCTTGCTGATGTCCGCTGAAATTCCACGCGATGATCTGGCGCCACGGTTTTGGGAAACCAAGCCAATGGCGCAACTGAACAAACAAGAGTGGGAAGCGCTCTGTGATGGCTGCGGAAAATGCTGCCTGAACAAGCTGGAGGACGAAGACGGCACCGTCGCCCTGACGCGTATCGCCTGCCGGTTGCTTGATGGCGAAAGCTGCCTGTGCAGCAACTACACCAACCGCCACCAGTTCGTGCCCGAATGTATCGTGCTGACACCCAAAACCATTGTCGACAATCTGTACTGGCTACCCATGACTTGCGGCTACCGTTTGGTCCATGAAGGCCGCCCGCTGTATGACTGGCACCCGCTGATCTCCGGCGACCCGGCATCCGTGCATGAGGCGGGCGTATCAGTCAAAGGCCTGACAATCCCGGAAATGAACGTCGATGAAGACGATTGGGATGACCATATAATCGAGGAGCCCCTTTAGATGTTTTTCGCCTCAGACAACGCGGGCCCCGCCCATCCAAAAGTCATGGACGCCTTGGTCGCTGCCAATCAGGGTTATGCCATGGGCTATGGCGCCGATCCTATCATGGACGAGGTGCGCGCACAGATCCGCGATGTTTTTGAGGCACCAGAAGCCGCTGTCTACCTGATCATCAATGGGACAGCGGCGAACTCTGTCTTGCTCGCCACTATGACAAAGCCGTGGGAAACGATCTTTTGCACGGAATGTGCCCATATCCATGAAGACGAATGTAACGCGCCAGAGTTCTTTACGAGCGCCAAGCTCACTCTCGTACCTACCGCAGACGGCAAGATGACAGCAGATGCCTTGCGCCAGAAAATTCTCGGTGAAGAAAACCGGGGCGTGCATGGCCCGCAGCGCGGGCCGCTGTCGATTACGCAAGTGACGGAAAAGGGAACGATCTACACATTGGATGAAATCCGCGCGCTGACCGCAACCGCGCAAGAGTTCGGTATGCAATCCCACCTGGACGGCGCCCGTTTCGCCAATGCGATGGTGGCGCTGGATTGCTCTGCTGCGGATATGACGTGGAAAGCAGGCATTGATACCGTCAGCTTTGGCGGCACAAAGAACGGTGCACTGGGGGTTGAGGCCTGTGTGATTTTCAACCCCGAAACCGCATGGGAATTTGAACTGCGCCGCAAGCGCGGCGGGCACCTGTTGTCCAAACACCGCTATCTGTCGGCACAGATGCAGGCCTATCTGGCCGACGGGTTGTGGCTGGATATGGCGCAAGCAGCGAACGCGCGTTGCGCGCAATTGGCGAAAGGACTGCGCAAACACACCGCCGTTGAAATGCTGTTCGCGCCACAGGCCAATATGATCTTTTTCCAGATGCCCCGCGCAGAACACAAGCGGATGCTGGATGCAGGCGCAGTCTATTATGTGATGAATGGCGATCCCGAAACGGGTGATCCTGACGCACCGCTGGTCGGGCGTTTGGTCTGCGACTGGTCAATGACAGAAGCCGGCGTTAGCCAGTTTCTTGATCTGCTGCACGGATAATTACTGCAACATCATCGGAATGGGTCGTTGCCACCATGTGCCCCGCGCCGACAACAACGTGATCTGTCGCGCCCGAAATGCGCTGTTGTAGCACATCATGAATGGCCTTGATGACCGGTTGCGTTTCCGCCCCGCGGATCAGGGTCACAGGCATATCCAAAGCGGCAAGGCGTACGGCCGATGTTATCCCGGCTGCGTCCTCTTCGATGGCCGCCGCCCCCGCGACAATCAGGTGGATGCGGCGGGTCAGCTTTGCTTGCAGGCGCGCGGGCATGTCAGCCCAGGGCGTCGCCCCCCACAGGTCATTGAATATCGCGGCTGCGCGCGTTTCTTCACCCATCAGCATCGCGCCGACAAAGGGGCGAAAGTCACGTGCATGCTGCGCATGTTCGGGGGTGCCCTTGGCAGCCGCAAAATAGACCGGTTCAATCAGGGTCAAACGGCTGACCAGATGCGGTTGCGCGACCGCCAAACGCAAGGCGGCTGTAGCCCCAAAGGAATGGCCAATCACATGCGTCGGCCCTTCACAGCACGCGGCGGCAGCATCGACGACAAGCGTCTGAAAATCATGTTTGCTGTCCCAATCATCGCTGCGCCCGTGGCCCGGCATATCAAACAACGTGACCTGCCCACCGATGGCATGGGCCAAGGGTAACATAGAGTCATGGTTGGACAAAGCACAGTGGATCATCACAGCGGGCGCACCGGTCCCCACCGTGACTGCATGCACGTGATGCCCAGAGATGTCAGGCACTAAAGCTTGCCGGAAAGATACGCGTCGAGATCGTCAATCCGGTCTTCGCCCCAGAAACGCTCATTGGTGTCGGTGATAAAGAAAGGCGCACCAAAGGCCCCTGCGTTCACCGCGTCTTCTAGGTTTTTGCCAAAGGTTTCGGCGCTGGTCAGCATGTCTTTGTCGGCCAATGCCGGATCAAACCCACATTTTTCCAAGCAGTCGCGCACGACGTCGTCCTGACTGATATCGCGTTCTTCCGCCCAGCAGGCCGCACCAAAGGCTTTGACCAGCTCGGCGACATCTGCACCGGTATTTTGCGCCGCAATAATCGCATAGGCTGAAGGCGCGCCATTGGTGGGCCAGAACATCGGCTTGAGGTTCAAAGGAGCGTCCAAAAGCTTGGCGCGGCGTGCCATATCTTGCAGGCGGTATTCTTGGCGGTTTGGGTGGCGATCTTTGGGTGGCGTGCCGCCGGTCCGCGCGAAGAGCGCCATGATATCGAGCGGCTTATAGGTGATCGTGGCCCCATGTTTCTTCGCGATCTCGGCCGGACGTGTGCCGCTGAGGTAGGTAAATGGCGACAGAGTTGCAAAGTAGTAGTCGATATGGGGCATTTTGCGGCTCCTCAGGCTTCTGAATTCTTTGCGCGACCGTAAGCTTGTGCTACGCGGTGTCAACGCCACGAATCTGTTACACAAGTGTGACGACCCCTTGCTGCCAAAGGACCCCTTCCCATGCCTACCATGATCGAGCCCAAGCTGATTTCCGGAAACGCCAATCCGCAACTGGCCAATGCCATCGCGCGCCGGATGTCCATGCATCGCGGCATGGAAGTCGGCCTCTGCGATGCGCGGGTGGAACGGTTCAACGATGGCGAGATATTTGTTGAGGTGTTCGAGAACGTCCGCGGCGAAGACATGTTTGTCGTCCAGCCCACCTCGAACCCGGCCAATGACAACCTGATGGAGCTGCTGATCATTGCCGATGCGCTGCGCCGGTCATCTGCGGCACGTATCACGGCGGTCATTCCCTACTTCGGCTATGCACGGCAAGATCGCCGCTCGAAGGCGCGGACCCCGATCACAGCCAAGCTTGTGTCGAATATGATCGTAGAATCAGGCATTGAGCGCGTTTTGACCCTGGATTTGCATGCCACGCAAATTCAGGGTTTTTTCGATATTCCGGTTGATAACCTTTATGCGTCGCCGATCTATGCGCTTGATGCGATGCACCACTTCCGTGGCAAAATGGATGAGGTGATGGTGGTATCCCCTGACGTGGGCGGCGTGGCGCGGGCGCGCGATCTGGCGCAGCGTATTGGCGCCCCTTTGTCTATCGTTGACAAACGGCGCGGCAAACCCGGCGAGGTCGCCGAGATGACCGTGATTGGTGATGTGAAAGACAAGGTCTGCGTAATTGTCGACGACATCGTTGATACGGCTGGCACGCTTTGCAAAGCCGCCGAAGTGCTGATGGAGAATGGCGCAAAAGAAGTGCATTCCTATATCACGCACGGCGTTCTGTCCGGCCCTGCGGTTGACCGCGTTTCAAAGTCCGTCATGAAAAGCCTGGTGATCACCGATACGATTGCCGCGACAGACGCTGTCAAAGCCTGCAAGAATATCCGGATCGTGCCCACGGCACCGATGTTTGCGCAAGCGATCCTGAACACATGGAACGGCACATCTGTGTCATCTCTGTTTGATCACAAGACACTGGGCCCAATTTACGAAGGGCTCTACGCAGCCGAATAAATATCAGTAGAGCTCCCAGCCATCATCATGCGGGAGCTCTCCGATCGACGTCCAGGCCACGCGCACCCGCGCGACCTGGGTGTCAGACCATGTGCGAAACACGATTGTGAAGCCCGCGTCGGTGATATCCTCGGCCTGCACGTCGGCGCGGATATTCGTATTGTTTGAAATATCCCACATCGACATCGAAACCTGAACGTGCGGCGGCGTGGCATAGTGTTGTGAAAACCGGACCTCTGCCCGCGATTGGCGCGGCCCTTCGCCGCGCCACATCTGACCATCATCCTCAAAGTCCGAGAACAGAACCACATCACCGTGATCAACGCCTACTGCGCCACTTTCAAACCGTCGCATCGCCAACTTAGAACTTCCTTAACGCGCAATAACATTTGGTTAAGCAATTACTGATAACTCAACCTTAACGAATTTCAAATGTTAGGCGAGTTGTTGTGATGAAGAAGACATGGGTGCAGTGGTTTGGATCAGGCCTGTTAATTGTGTTGCTGGCCGGGTGCAGTGGCAGCGGTGCAGGCGTAAGTCCACCTGATGATGGTATCGATGACGGCGGGGATGATGGCGGCAGCGTTGATCCACCCCCACCCGTCAGTCCCTTCACGCCCCCCTCCGAGGCGCAGGCGCTTTACTATGTCATCGATTTTCCGGACGATTTTGCAGCGGTAAAGGATAATTACAATGTCGGTCCTGCAACGCTCTATGCCGATCTGCCGCGGCCAATGGCCGTCACCTACGACGGGTTCATGGAAATTACGATTGCCAGCACACCAAATGCCAACATTCAAAGCGACGCGACACTGACCATCGATATGCAATCCGGCGCGATCAGCGGCGGGGCAAGTGATTTCATCGGTTGGGCCTACAACGCGGAAACCGATAGCAACGACCTCGCGCTTTATGAAGGGGATATTACCTTCTCGGGCGGCAGTCTTGTAGCCGGCCTGACGGGCGACACACGGCTGGAGATGCAGGTCGACGGGGCGTTGGACAATGGCCTGCAGGATTTCACCCTGACAGGCACACTTGACGGCCGACTTTATGGGGCCGCCGCCGATGGGCTTTATGCTGGTGGCAGTTACTACGGCATTGGTCGCGACATCACTTTAACGGCTGATGGCGCGGACGTTTACGGCAGTGCAAGCATCTGGGCGCTGAAACAGTGACCCTGCAAAAGCAAAAGGCCCCGCTATTGCGAGGCCTTTTTTTGTAAATCTTGAACCTTAGTCCTTGGCAGTCAGACCGATGTGCCCACCGATGGCGACCATATCTGACAACAGCTTGGCTGCGTCGTCGACCGGGCCAGGCTCGTTCTTGAAGTTATCTTGCGCACGGCTGACTGCCGCTTTCGCATCGGCAACCATCTGGTCATAAACTTCTTGCGTGACCTCATCCTTCGGCAGCGCCTGCTCGGCCAGAACTGAAACGCCCTCTGCAGTGATTTCGGCAAAACCACCGGACACCACATAGGCATCGGATCCACCACTATGAACCACCGTCAGAACGCCGGGGCGCAATGTGGTGATTGTTGGCGCATGATTGGCCATCGCTGTCATGTCGCCTTCTGAGGCGGGAATCTGGACTTCGGTCGCCTCGACCGATGCCAAGCGGCGTTCGGGCGAGACCAGATCGAATTGTAGGTTTGCCATGTTGGCTCCTTACGCCGCGTCTGCGGCCATTTTTTCGGCTTTGGCTTTCACTTCTTCGATGCCGCCAACCATGTAGAAGGCGCCCTCGGGGAAGTGGTCGTATTCGCCTGCAACAACAGCCTTGAACGACGCGATTGTGTCTTCCAGTGGAACCTGCACACCGGGGGAGCCGGTGAACACCTGTGCCACGTCAAACGGCTGCGACAGGA
>JALQUF010000040.1 GCA_023263855.1 Yoonia sp.
ATCGAACGCCTCGGCCACGCCTGTGAGCAAGCGCGCTTGGGTGGCGGTTTCAGACATCTTGCGCGCAAGGCTTTCACGGGCGTTGCGCAGGGCGTTTTGCACCAGCTCAGCCTTCTCTCCGCGTTGAGGAACGATGATGTCGACCTTGCGTTCGGCCTTTTCGGCCAAGGCATCCGCCATCAGATCGTCGTTATCCAGCCCATGCGACAGGATCAGCATGCGGGGTGGTTCGCGGTTGGAATAGAACTGGCCAACAAAGGCCTCCATCACTTCGGATGGGTCCTCATCCCCGGAAATACGCGGATAGTAGTCGTGGTTGCCCCAGTTCTGGTTGGCCCGGATAAAGAACACCTGCACGCAGGCTTGGCCGCCGTCACGGTGCAGCGCGATAACATCAGCCTCGGCTGTGTTTTGCGGGTTGATGCCTTGGGCAGATTGTACCTGGGTCAGCGCCTTGATCCGGTCGCGCAGGGCGGCGGCACGCTCAAACTCCATCGCCTCAGAGGCGTCCTGCATCTGCTTTGCCAACGTTTCCTGAATACCCTTTGTGCGGCCTTGCAGGAATTTTTCGGCGTCGCGGACAGAGCCTGCGTAATCGGCTTCGGAAATCAGCCCGCAGCACGGACCAGAGCAGCGTTTGATTTGGTATTGCAGACAGGGGCGCGTGCGCGTTTCAAAATCACTGTCCGAGCAATTGCGCAACAAGAACACCCGTTGCAGCTGATTAAGTGTCCGGTTCACAGCCCCCGCGCCCGCGAACGGGCCATAATAGTTGCCCTTTTGCTTCTTGGCCCCGCGATGTTTCTTGATCATCGGGTAGGCATGATCTTTCGTGACCAGAATATTGGGAAAGGATTTGTCGTCGCGAAGCAGGACATTATAACGCGGCTTCAACTGCTTGATCAGGTTTTGTTCCAGCAACAACGCCTCGGTTTCGGTCCGCGTGGTCAGAAACATCATCGACGCAGTTTCACGGATCATCCGCGTGATACGTGGTGAGTGATTGCCCGGGCGGGCATAGTTCGACACCCGCGCCCTGAGATTTCGGGCCTTCCCGACATAAAGCACACGGCTATCCGCATCGAGCATACGGTAAACACCCGGAGACGCATCCAAGGTACGCAGATACCCGTGAATAACATCATATCCGGTCTTTGTCTCTTTTGTCGGCTGTTCGGTCATCTGATCGGTCTGTGATTCTCGTTTGGCTGCAATGGTAACGCACCGAGGACAAGAGAAAAGGCATCCACGGTTTCTGTGGATAACTCCGTGGGTTAATCCCGGTGAGATGGATTTTTTCGTTGTATTTGGCTGGCTTCGACGATTTGCCCGATAAATAGGCTGTTTTCTAAAGCATTGAAACGATTGTATATTTTTATTAAGACCCTGTTAACACCTTGAAAAATAGGCCCTTTGTGACAGTTTCGTGATCAGCTTGGCGCCAAGGTGCACAACTTTGCACGCCGCCTACTCGACACCCAGCACGTCAGGCGTTTCCCATGCAAGGTGTTGACCCCCGTCAACCGCCAGCATTTGCCCGGTCACGGCGGGTGCATCCAAGAAATATCCAAGGGCAGCGGTGATGTCAGAGGGGTTTGCGCCGCGCTTGAGAACAGTCGCTGCGCGTTGCCTGTCAAAGTGCTCTTTGCTTTGCCGGTGCCCCTGCAAGGTCGGCCCCGGACCGATGCCATTTACCCGTACACGCGGTGCCAGCGCCTGCGCAGTGGTGCGCGTCATCGCCCAAAGGCCCATCTTGGCGATTGTGTAACTCATGAACTCGGGCGTGAGCTTGTGAATCCGCTGATCGAGCATGTTGATCACCAAGCCTTTGGCGACAGGTTCACCCTGATCGTCCATGTCTGGATCCGGCACTTGCGCGGCGAAATTCTGGGTCAGCACAAAAGGTGCGCGCAGGTTGGATTCAATGTGCCGATCCCAGCTTTGGCGCGTCCCGGTGGCGATGTTGTCATATTCAAAGATAGAAGCGTTGTTCACAAGACAGGTCAGCGGACCGCCCAGTGCCTCGGTGGCGCGGCCCACCAAAGCTTGCGTTGCCTGCTCGTCCAGAAGATCAGCCTGCAATGCCACGCCCTGTCGCCCCAGCGCTGCAAGCCGGGCCACAGTATCCTGCGCACCCGCCTCGGACCCGGCGTAATGCACGGCCACATCATAGCCGCGCTGCCCCAGATAAAGCGCCATCGCTTGGCCTAGTCGCGCACCCGCACCTGTCACAAGTGCCTTCATTTACGCGTCTTTTCGCATTGGCAGGGCCCTTTTCCGATCCGGTAGCGCAGGCACTTGGGGCATTTGGCGTTCGCCAGTCGCTGCTGGCCCGGGAACCGCCATTTGCCGAACATGGCCAAGACCAGCATGAAGGCCAGGAAAATGAAGATGGCTTTGATAATCAAAGGCCGAACCTCGCAAAGGCGGCGCGTTCCTCGATGCCGGCGACCGCGTCATCAACGATCTGCGCCCCAAAGCGCGCGAGCAGCGGCTTCTTTTGCCCGTAGCGGCGGAATTTCACTTTCTCGCCAAACCGTTCTTTCATGACTGGCGCAAGGTGGCCGATGCCATCTGCCAGCCCTTGGTCGATCCCTTTCTGGCCAATGTAGACTTCGCCTGTGAAAAGGTCGGGATTATCCGAAAGTTTCGTACCGCGGCGCGACTTGACGTAATCAATGAAGGTCGCGTGTAGATCTTCCAGCCAGCCTTTCAGCTTTTTCACGTCAGCGGGTTTCTCGGGCTTGAACGGATCCATCATGGATTTTGATTTGCCGGCCGTATGGACGCGCCGCTCCACCCCGATTTTTTCAATGGCAGAAGTCGCGCCAAAGCCGGCGCTGATCACGCCGATGGAACCGGTGATCGAGCAGTTGTCGATGAAAATCTCATCTGCCGAACAGGCCAGCCAGTACCCGCCAGAAGCCGCTACATCTTCGACAAAGGCAAAGACAGGGATCTTCTTTTCATCTGCCAAGCGCCGGATACGCGCCGCGATCAGCGATGACTGCACGGGCGACCCGCCGGGGCAATTGATTTCAAGCGCGACAGCGGCGGGTTTGCCCTTGCTGAAGGCTTTTTCAATGACCGGGGCAAGGCCGGGATTATCCAGACCGCGCCCGGAATTGGCGATGGCCCCTTGCAGCCGGATGACGGCGACGAAGGGGTCAGGCTTTATGAAGGGGATGTATTTTCTCATGCTCAATTACTTAGGCCTTTAGGGTACGCGCACAAGGGTTATTGCCGGATGCGCCAACCTGTGCGGAAAATCCACCAGATGATGGCAAGACAGACACCCGTGAAAAGCGCGATTGCGAAGAGCGACACACCAATGGCCACGTCCGCTTCACCGAAGAAAGACCAGCGGAAACCGCTGATCAGATAGACGACAGGATTGAACAACGTGATTGTTTGCCAAACAGGCGGCAACATGGTGATCGAATAAAAGGACCCTCCGAGGAAAACCAACGGGGTAATGACCAGAAGCGGGATCAGTTGCAGCTTTTCAAAATTATCCGCCCAGATACCGATAATGAACCCAAGCAGGGCAAAACTGACGCAGGTCAGCACCAGAAAAACCATCATCGCCAAAGGGTGCGCGATCTTGATATCGACGAAAAAGAAAGCGGTGATCAGGATCACAACACCGATAAACAACGCCTTGGTCGCGGCGGCACCGACATAACCTGCGACGACTTCAAGGAAATTGATCGGGGCCGAGAGCAGCTCGTAAATCGTGCCGATAAACTTTGGAAAATAGATGCCAAAGCTGGCGTTTGATGTGGCTTGCGTCATCACCGACAACATAATCAGCCCAGGCACGATAAACGCGCCATAACTGACGCCCTCGACCTCGTCGATGCGGCTGCCGATGGCGGCACCAAAGACCACGAAGTAAAGCGACGTAGACAGAACCGGCGAAACAAGACTTTGCGTGATCGTGCGGAAGAACCGCCGCATTTCAAAGATATAGATCGTCCAGATCGCGCCGAAGTTCATGCTGTTTCCTTTACCAAGCCAACAAAGATGTCTTCCAGACTGCTTTGCTGTGTTTGGATATCTTTCATTTGCAGACCGGCCTTCTGCAAATCGTTCAAAAGTGTCGTGATCCCGGTCCGCTCGCCTGTGCTGTCATAGCTATAGGTCAGCGACAGACCGTCATGCGCACGCTCCAGATCATATCCTGCCAGCGCAGCTGGGACCGTATCAGCCGCCTCGGTCAGCTCGATTCTCAGCTGCTTTTGGCCCATCTGCGCCATAAGGTCCGCCTTGTCTTGCACCAACAGAATTTCACCTTTGTTGATCACGGCGACGCGGTCAGCGATGGCTTCGGCCTCTTCGATGTAATGCGTGGTCAGAATGATCGTCACCCCCGAGGCTTTGAGTTTTGCCACGACCTCCCACATGTCTTTGCGCAATTCGACATCGACGCCGGCGGTAGGCTCGTCCAGAAACAGGACGCGGGGTTCATGACTGAGGGCTTTGGCAATCAGGACGCGCCGCTTCATGCCGCCGGACAGCGTCATGATCTTGTTGTCCTTCTTGTCATGCAGCGACAATTGTTTCAGCACATCTTCGACATAGGCGTCATTGCGCGGCTTACCGAACAGACCGCGGGAAAACCGGACCGAGTTCATGACTGTCTCGAACGGTTCCAGATTGATCTCTTGCGGCACAAGGCCGATCAGGCTGCGCGCCGCCCGAAACGCGGTTTGCGTATCGTGCCCGCCCACAGTGACAGTCCCTGACGTCGGAACTGTAATCCCGCAGATTGTTGAAATCAGCGTCGTCTTGCCCGCGCCGTTTGGTCCAAGCAACGCGAGGATCTCGCCCTCTTGAATGTCGAGCGTGACGGATTTGAGGGCCTCAAATCCCCCTGCGTAGGCTTTGCGCAGGTTTTGAACGGATACGATAGCGGACACGGATTTACCTTCGGTTTGGCCAGCACAAAGTAGTGCAGGCGACATCGAAGGAAAACACCCCCCCCCAATACTCCACACACGCACCAGGGCGCATCACACTCGCGATACGTTACCCGGCATTGTTTTCTAAGGGCTACTGCACCCTGACAAACGTGATCCCGCCTAGAACGGTCTCAAAATCCTCGATGCTCAGGCGTGGATTAAGATCGACAAGTTCCTCCAATGAGATCCGGCGGGGAAGTCCATTCAGGAAGTCCCAAACGTTCGTCTCTGTAAAGACTGCGGTACAGACGATCCCGTTCTCCTCCAAGAAATTGGGATCGTTGTTGCAGTCATCGCTTCCATAGGTCACGCCAAACGCACCTTGGGCTGCAGCATTTGACGGCGCAGCCAGAAAGGCAAAACACATCAATAGTAAACTGCGCAAAATAGGGTAGGACATGCTAGCTCCTCGATAGCAAACTCTCTACTTTTCAGCCTAGGATAACTTCTTGTTTCTCACAAGAGACATGCGTTGATAGCGCAAACATAAGGGTTGCGCCCTGTCTTGGGCACCAATTTCTGCAACAATGCGCGCCTTGGGGCTTACCCCATCAACCGCGCAACATCCAACATTCGGCACGAGAACCCCCACTCGTTATCGTACCAGCCAAAAACCCTGACCAGCCCACCCTGCGTGACGCGTGTCTCTGGCAAGGACACAATCAAGCTTTCAGGCCGGGCGCGCAGATCGGTGGACACCAGCGGTTTATCGGTCCAGCCGATGACGCCCGATTGGTCACGCAAGACAGCATGGACTTCTTTCAATGCCACAGTGGTTTTGAGAGTGACGGACAGATCAATCGCAGACACAGAGGCCACAGGCACGCGTACGGCAGCCGCCTCGATCCGCCCGGCAAGATCCGGCAGGACTTCATTAAGCAACTGCTGCGCTGATGTGGTGGTTGGCACCATCGAAAGGGCCGCAGCCCGGCTGCGCAACATATCGCCGCGCGGCGCGTCAATGCTGGGCTGGCTGCCAGTATAGCAGTGGATCGTCGTCATCCACCCGGTCTCAAGCCCCCAAGTGTCGTCCATCAGCCTGACCAATGGCGCAAGCGCGTTGGTGGTGCAGGACGCGTTTGAGACAATGGCCTGATCTTTCAGCAGGTGTTCATTTGCCCCAAGCACCATCGTCAGGTCAGCCGCGCCTGATGGTCCCGAAATCAGGACGCGCCGCGCGCCAGCCCGCAAGCCACGTTCGGCCACTTCGCGGCTGTCGGCCTTGCCCGTGCACTCAAGCACAATATCCACGTCCGATAAATCGAGCGTCGCGACATCCTCTGTGCGCATCAGCGGGATCGCCAGACCATCGACCACCAGCGCGTCATCCTCTTGGCGGACATCCCCCGCATAGGGGCCAAAGACACTATCATATGCAAACAGGTGGGCACACAGCGCAGGGTCAGCAATATCGTTGATGCCAACAATCTGAATATCTGGCCACGCGCCCGATGCCTGCGCACGCAGCATTGTTCGCCCGATCCGGCCGAAGCCGTTGATAAAGACACGTACCATTCCACCGCCTTTCCGTTTTGGCGCGACGCTGCACCATTGCGCAGGCTGCTACAAGACGGGTCTCGTGCGTGGCGGGAATAAATAGCCTCGCCTAGCGTGTGACAGAGAATCGGGCGGATAAATGCCCTGTTTCCAATGAGAATCGGGCCTGTGAGCGCTTAGAATCCGTGCTTTCACGCAAAAACTTTGGACATCGCCGCAAAGATTTGGTGTTTCGCCAGCAAGAACGCCTCATTTCCCTAACGAAACACCGAACAAACACAAAGCCATGTGTTTTCAGTTAAAATTAAAAGATATCGGCGATTTCTTGCCTGTCACTGTTTCTCATCCCACGTCTAATCAGCGATAATCGGCGAGATTAAGAACCCTTAAACAACAAGTTAGCGTCACTTTTTGGCCTAATTTGAATGAGAGCAACGCTGCATGGGTCGGATTACCGATTGATGAGTGATTTTTGAAAGCTGGGTAGACAGATGGCTAAGCCGCAAGCAAAAGAGACGACAGACGAGAAGGACAGCTTCGTCGATGAACTGAAGCCAGGCACCAAGTTGATGCATGGCCAGTACACGATTGAGAATTTCCTGAATGCTGGTGGCTTCGGCATCACCTATCTCGCTCGCGATAGCCTGGACCGTAAGGTTGTTATCAAAGAGTGTTTTCCCGGCGCGTTCTGCCGACGCAGCCGCTATGTGGTGCAAGCCCGTTCGCGTGCGCACCAGAATGAGCTGAAATCGATTGTTCGGCTGTTCGTGCAAGAGGCGCGCAGCCTCGCCAAGCTGGATCACCCCAATATCGTTGGCGTTCACCAGGTCTTTGAAGACAACGAGACAGCGTATATGGCGCTGGACTTTGTTACGGGCCGTGATTTGCTGGATACGATCGAAGATCCCAACGACAGCCTGAACCCGACGCAGATCAAATCGATCCTGAAAGAGATTCTTGGCGCAGTCGGCTTTATTCACGACCAAGGCATTCTGCACCGCGATATTTCGCCAGACAACATTCTGATCAACAAGGAATTCCATCCTGTTTTGATCGATTTTGGCGCCGCCCGCGAAGAGGCGACAAAGCAGAGTCGCGTTCTGTCTGCGCTGCGTGTCGTGAAAGACGGCTATTCGCCACAAGAATTCTACATTGCTGGATCCGAGCAAAGCCCGAGCAGTGACCTTTATGCGTTGAGCGCGTCTTTCTATCACCTGATCAACGGCGATGTGCCGCCAAACTCGCAAGCGCGTCTGGCCGCAATCGCATCAGGCGAACCGGATCCATATGAGCCGCTGTCTGGCCGGTTCCCTGAGTACGAGCCTGCATTCCTGACTGCTATGGACAAGGCATTGGCCGTCCTTCCAAAGGACCGTGTTCAATCCGCCAAAGAGTGGATTGAGATGATGGATGGTGGACACAGCAATGTGACACCACTGAAGGTCGGCACTGCGGTCGCACAAGAAGACGCGACCCCGGCTGCGGCACCGGCGCCAGCAGGACAGACGAAATCAAAAATGCCGTTGCTGCTCGGCTCCGCCGCAGCAGTTGCCCTGCTTGTCGGTGTGGGCGTGATGACCATGACAGGCGGCGATGATGCACCAGTTGCTACGGCACCCGCGCCCGTCGCGGAACCTGTCGTTGCCGAAGCACCTGCTCCAGTTGAAGAGCCTGCAACCACTGAATTGCCCGCATTCCTGGCCGAGCCTGCATCCGAGGAAGCGGCTGTTGCTGAAGTTGCACCCGAGGCTCCGGCAACACCTGCGCCAATCGAGCAAGAGATCGCAATCGAAGAGCCAGCCCCTGTCGAACAGGAAGTTGCAATTGCAGAGCCCGCACCTGTCGTAGAAGCGCCCGCACCGGCTGTCGAAACTCCGGCACCATCGGTCGCCGAAGAACTGGCCCAGGAACTTGCCGCGACACAGACACCGCAGATCGCTGGCGATCCCGCCACGACTGTAGCACAGGAAGCTGTCGAGCCACCGGCGCTTGTTGAAGGCCCCGAGGCCACTGACACGCCAACGCCTGCAGTGCGCCCAGCGACACGCCCCGAAGCTGTTGAGCTGGCCGCTATTCCTGAGCCCGAGCCACTGCCCGAGCCGCTTGCAACGCCACGCCCAGTCAGCGAAGAGCCCGCAACTGGTGCAGCATTGCCTGAGGCCACAACACAGCGCCCTGTTGCGTCATCTGAAATTGCCGAAGTCGCTTTGCCTTCGACACCACAACAGGTTGAAGCCATTGGTAACGGCCCTGTGGTCGAGATTTCCGCGGTCACGCCCGGAAATGAAGTTGTCCAGTCTCAGGTTTCTGCAGATTGGACAGTGCAGCTGCCGTTTACGCCTGCTGGTGCGCGGTCAAACATCATTGCCGCCGCAGGGCCCATCTCACCCACATGGGTTGAGCCTGGGCTGGTTATCACTGGTGTGAACGGTGTCGAAATTGATGCCATCGCCGACATCGCGGGTGTTCTGCAACAACAGGCAGGTTCAGACGAAGTTGCCCCCACGATCCCAGTTGCATTCGGCACGCTGAACCCATCCTCGGGTGAAGCTATCCAGCAGAACTGGATCTTGCCAGTGGTGCAGAACGTCGAATTGCCGGATGGCACACGTTTTGAGACAGTTTTCGCAGGCTCAGGCTGGAGCACATCGGTTGTTGAGCTGAGTGACGGCCAAACCGGTGGTTTGAAAGTTGGCGATATTATCACATCATACATCCCGACAGGCGAAGTTATTGACCAGCGCGATTCGCTCGTGAAGCTGTTTGAGCGGGAATATGATAACGGTACAGAGCAATTCATGTTCGCCGTTCAACGCGATGGTAGCCTTTGGGTTGGGTCGCTCGCCTCAAAAGGCACGACAGAGTAAAAACGGCGCACGCCCCTATGGGCCACGCGGCGTGATGTAAAATTGAAAGGTAGCTAAGATGAAATTCATTCGTGATCTGCTTGGTAAAAAGCGTAGTGAAACAAGCACGCGGCAAGCGCCGCCAGTTGAATCCCTTGAGCAATCCTATCGCGACACGATCGGATCCATGGTCGATGATACCGGACATTTGGACCAAGGCGCGACACCCGCACCCAGTGACGTACTGACAAGTGAAGTACGCGTTGTGACAAAAGAAGCGGTACAAGCACCAGAAGCGCCGGCTGCTGTGAACATCTGGGACATGGAAGACGACGGCACATCAACCGCTCTGCCAGAACCAACCGCGCCTGTTGAACCCGCTCGCCCTGTTGCCGAACCTGCCGTCGCATCTGCCGCTGCGGCCCGGTCGCCGGCCCGGTCGCGCCGTACAAAAACCCGCTTGATCGGATTTGACAAATCCGACGGTGATGTGGTCGATCTCTTCAACGACGCGCCAAAGGCGACCCCAACAAAGAGCGTGAAGTTCCCAGTCGGCTGGATCGTCGTTTCCGAGGGCCCAGGCCGCGGCGAAAGCTTTTCACTGCTGGCAGGTATGTCGCAAATCGGACGTGGTGAAGATCAGGCGATCCAGCTTGATTTCGGCGATAACTCGATTTCGCGCTCAAATCACGCGGCCATTGTTTATGACGCAGACACCAAGGAATTTTTGCTTGGTCACGGCGGCAAATCGAATATCGTTCGCCTGAATGACAAACCTTTGATCAGCAATGAGACGCTGAAAACGGGCGACATCATCCGCATCGGCGAGACCGTTTTGCGCTTTGTCGCGCTGTGCGACAAGTCATTCAACTGGTCGGATGGCTCGACCGAGGAGGACGAAGATGTGGCGATCGCCTGAACCACGTTTTGACGTCGCATCAGCGATTTGTCAGGGCGGGCGCGACTACCAAGAGGACGCTATTGTCACAGATTTTCCCTTTGGGGCAGATAGTGGCGTAGTTGTACTTGCTGACGGAATGGGCGGCCATGCGGCCGGCGATGTCGCCAGTAAGATCGTCGTTACGGAAGTCTTTAGCGAACTGAAGTTCGAGAGCGCAAATTTTGCCGATTTTGAAAGCGAAATTCCACGTTTCCTGACTGAATCTGCGTCTAATGCGAACAGCTACGTGCGTCAGCATGTGCATGCGCATCCCGAAACACGCGGCATGGGCGCGACCTTGGTGTCTGTCGTTCTGATCGAAAACCGCATGTACTGGATGTCGATCGGCGACAGCCCGCTTTATCATTACCGTGCCGGCAAGATGACGCAGCTGAACGAAGATCATTCGATGGCACCGCAGATCGACTTCATGGTCAAGCAGGGTTTGCTTGACGAAGAAGCCGGGAAGAACCACCCGGACCGCAACTGCCTTACTTCGGTGATCCTAGGTGATCGCGTCGCGAAATCGGATTGCCCGAAAACACCGTTCGAGCTTCAGGTGGGTGACATTGTTGTCGTCTCCAGTGACGGCTTGCAGTATCTGGAAGATCCAAAGATCCAGAAAATCCTGCATCGCTATCGCCGCAAGAAAGCAGCCGAGATTGCCGGGTATCTGCTGGAAGCAATTGAAGCCTTGGCTGATCCTGACCAGGACAATTGTACCTTCTCGGTCATCAAGCTGAACCACAACAAGCCTGTGATCCGTGCGATCCGCGCCAAGCCGGTCGGTCATGTGGATACACACGCCTCGACGATTACGCGCGTTGTCGAACTGGACGAAGTCGAGAAAGTTGCGGCAAAACCCGCGAAACAGCCTGATGCGGCCAGTAAAACGGAACCCACCGTGATCAAAGAGGTCAAACCGCTCAAGAAAGTTGAGCTGAACGATGACATTGATATGATAGAGGAGGTTGATGCGGCTGTGCCGCCGGCTAAGATTGCCGCCGGAGGTAAGTAATGTCGAATCAATCGCTAGGGAACCGGGTCCAATCGGAGCTGGAGCAGGCTGTGAAAAGTGGCCTGTTTCCTGATTCTGTACAACAGAAAGCCGAACAGCTTCTGACGCGCCTGCAAAAGCCGGTGCGTCTTGCGCTTTTGGGGATGCCCGGATCAGGCAAATCCACGCTACTGAACCTCTTGGTCGGCAGCGATGTTATTCCCGAGGGTGTGCGCCTGCCCACATTGCAGTTGGTTTACGGCGATCACCCAAAGGCGACTTGCACCCTTTCTGACGGCTCCAAGACAGTCTTGAATGACGTTGATATTGTTGAAATTGCAGCGCTTTCCCCTGTTTTTGTCGAAATTCAGATGCCCCATGCGGCACTGCGCAAGATTTCTGTCCTCGAAGTCGTTGCGCCCAACGACCCCAATGCGATCCACCGCGCATCACATTGGGCGGCAAAGCGCAGCGAAGTGGCGCTGTGGTGTACCCGTGGCTACAACGAAACCGAGCAGCGGATCTGGGGCACGATGCCCGATCTGACCAAGGATCACGCTTTTTGCATGATCACCCGTGCGGATTATCTCAAAACCGAGGGCCTGTTCGAAGCGACGGTCGGCGCAGTCAAACTGGCCGCCCGCGATGAATTTAACGAAGTCTTGTCCATCGCAACAACACAAGCCATCGCTGCACGCCGCCCCGACGGAACCGTCGATAAGGATGCAATGCGCGATAGCGGCGGGTCGGCTCTGATTTCGGCTGTTCTCAAGCAAGTCGAAAGCGGGCGGCAGTCAGCGGTTGATATGGCTGATGTCCTGCTGCACCAGCACGCCGATATTTTGTCACAAATTGACGCCGAACCAGCGGCTTCTGAAAAGGCGCCCGAAGAGCCGGCACCGGAGGAACAACCTGCTATCACGCAAGAGGATACACAGGTTGCACCTGCACCAACCGAAGTTGCCGCGCCAGAGCCAGAGCCAGAGCCTGTGGAGGTCAAGCCGGCAGCCCAAGATGCCATTTCCCGCCTGCGTGAAATCGCAAGGCGCAAGAACGTCTCACGTGACCCTGCTTTCCAGCCGGAACAGACAAAAACCGACGCGCCCAGCGTTGAACAAACCGAGGTACCTGCTCCTGCAACAGCAGAGGCACCAGAAGAAGCGGCCGAGACACTCACACCCGCGACGCGTGAGGCCTATCAGCACGTCCTGACATACATTGAAGAGCGCGGTTCAGAGCTTGCCAACGCATTGGAAGAGCATGGTGACGGTGCCCCGGCAGAGATTATGGCGATGACTGCTGATCATGTGCAGTGGATGTGTGACTATCTCAACACACATGGGGATGATGCAGATTCCTCACTGATACGGGTCCGCGATGCTGCATTTGATGCAGCCGATATGGTCCAACTGATGCAAATGGAAAAACGTGACAGCGCAGCCCTTGAAGCTGTGAGCCTTATGTTACAAATAAAAAGAGAGTTGCAGGCCGATTTGGCAGCGTAAGTTGTCGCAACTCTTGTGAAAACTTTACGTACCGCGCCACACTTTTGCCGTTCTGATCTGTTTCCATTATGGCAATAAAGATGGTGTTCCTATTGTTATTTGGCTGCACCGGGAACAGGTGATAGTGCTGGTACGATGATTTTGCTGAGGACAAGCTAGGATGAAAATGGAAGAGGTCGCAAATGGGGATGGTTTAGCTGTCCCGCCAGAGCAACTGCCTTTCATGCGCCTTGGTCTGGAAAGACTGGATGCGTTTCATGACGAGGTTGTCGATCTAGAGGCTACTCTTGGTGACGTCATCAAGCTTGGCGGACAGGACGCCGAGAAGAAAGCCAACAAACTTATCAAGCAGTTACGTGCTTTTGAGCCAAGCATAACGATGATTGGCCAGATCAAGTCCGGCAAGACATCTTTGGTCAACGCCATGGTCGGCCGCCCCGAGTTGTTGCCTGCGGACGTCAACCCTTGGACCTCGGTTGTGACGTCGTTGCACCTGAACGCCCAACTGCCGGATGACGCCCCCACCGCGACCTTTCAGTTTTTCAGCCAAGGCGAATGGGACCATCTGGTCGAAAACGGTGGACGAATCGGTGAACTGTCAGAACGGGCCGGTGCCGATGACGAATTAGAAAAAGTACGCCTTCAGATTGCCGAGATGCGCGAAAAGACAAAGCAGCGCCTTGGCCGCAAGTTTGAATTGTTGCTGGGCCAGAAACATAACTACGCCGAACTCAGCGATGAATTGGTGCAGCGCTATGTCTGCATGGGCGACGATTTTGAGGATATGGACGAAGACGACCAGCAGGGCCGCTTTGCCGATATCACCAAGTCTGCGGACCTTTACCTTGATGCCGACAAGATTCCGATGTCGATCTGTCTGCGCGATACGCCGGGCGTCAACGATACCTTCATGATGCGCGAGCAGATCACGATCAACGCGCTGCGCGATAGCCGCATTTGCGTGGTTGTTCTGTCTGCCCATCAGGCGCTCAGCTCGATGGATATGGGCCTGATCCGCCTGATCTCAAACGTGAAAGCCCGCGAAGTGGTGATCTTTGTGAACCGGATCGACGAATTGTCGAACCCGGCCGAGCAGGTTCCGGAAATTCGCGACAGCATTCTGCAAACGCTGGCCGACAACAACGGGCCAGAAAACCCCGAAGTGATTTTTGGCAGCGCCTATTGGGCAAATATTGCTTTGTCCGAAGACCTTGACGACATTGTCGAAGATAGCGCCGAAGCAATGTTCAACTGGGCTGAAGCGGCGCTAAGCGCTGAAACAGCGGGCATGGAAACCCAAGAGCTGGTTTGGCATTTGTCCGGTGTCCCCGAGCTTTACCGCGCATTGTCTGAGCGGATCGCCGAAGGCCCCGGTGCCGAGATTCTGTCTGCATCGCGCAAGCGGGCGCTGAACCTTGTAGGTGGTGTGCGTGCCTCGAATGCTGTGGTGTCCATGCGTCTGGATGGTGACACAGTCGAGATCATGTCTGGTGATAAGCTCTCTGCACACCTCAATGAACTGGAAGCAGAAAGCCTCAAATCGCTAGATGAGCGCCTTGATATCGCATTCCAGCAGTTTGGGTCCCGGGTTGATCAATCGCACAAACGCTTCCTGGATCGTGCCTTGGAATCGCTGTTGCAGCATCTTGAGACGAACGGCGAAGAAGAGATTTGGCAATACAGCCCCGATGGTTTGCGCATGTTGCTGCGTACCAGTTATCAGGTCATGCGCCGCAATGTGACGGCGACCTGTCAGGATGTGTACGGCACTGCTGCAGCTGATCTGGCGAATACCTATCGGTCGGCCTTTGGTGTGGACGTGGAAAACTTCACCATCACGCCCCCTGCCCCCCCGGAAATTCCTGCGCCTGTATCGCTGGGCCAAACGATTGCCTTGGACCTGCAGACCTCTTGGTGGAAAGGGTGGTGGAAGCGCCGCAAAGGCTATCGCGCGTTTGCCAGTGGGTTCTACGATCTGATCGAGGCCGAGACCGCGCCCATTGTTGATGAACTGAAAGTGCGCCAAGCCGATGATATTCGTGCCAAGGCAAAAGCCGAATTGCAGGAATTTCACGCAGAACAGCGCGCAATTCTGGAAGATATCAGCAGCAAATCTGAAGTCGCGATTGACGATCTGGAAGACATTTTTGGCATTACCGCCCAGCAAGAACGTGATGAGCTTTTCGACTACATCTTTGAAGAGCTGAGTGACAACGACCCAGTGCTTGCGATTGGAGTGAATAAATGAGTTTAGGTGAACAAAATTCAGGGACAGGCCGCAAACCACGCATCGCGCTCATGGGGGAATTCAGCGCGGGCAAAAGCACACTTTCCAATCTTCTGATGGGTCAAAGCCCGTTGCCCGAAAAGGTAACTGCCACACGCCTGTCCCCGGTTTGGATTTCCTACGGCAGCCGCGCGCCCTACCGCGTTGATGTTGACGGGACGACCGAACCGGTCGAGATCGCTAACCTTGAAGGCATCCCGGTTGAACAAACGCGCAGTATTCGCCTGTTTCTCGAAGCGGACATTCTGGAAGTCTGTGATCTGATCGACTTTCCCGGTATTTCGGACCCGAACATGTCATCGGCAGTTTGGGAACGTATGCTGCCCGAAGTTGATGCCGTCATCTGGTGTACCCACGCAACACAAGCATGGCGCCAATCCGAAGCGGCTGTTTGGGATGACATGCCGCAGGCTGTGCGCGATAACTCGATCTTGCTGATCACCCGCTTTGACAAGCTGACGAACGAAAAGGACCGCAGTAGGGTCGTGAAACGTGTGTCCCGCGAAACGCAGGGGCAATTTGGCGGAACGTTCCCGGTTTCGCTGTTGCAGGCTATTCAAGCGGGCGAAGACTACGACCGCTGGGAAGCAAGCGGTGCAGGTCCATTTACTGCCCACCTGATCGACGTCATTGAAAAGCTGACAGAACTGACCGGTCGCACCGAATTGCCACTGTATAATGTCGATAGCTTGAGCGATGTACCCCAGCCCGTGGCAGCACCTGTCATGCCACGCCGCGTGCAGCGTCCAAGCAATACCAGTCGGACTGTGCGCGAAAGGCCACAAGCAGACAGCGCCGAAGAGCTTCCAACCTCAATTGCTGATCCGATTTTACGCTCATCCTAATGCAAACGCTTTGCGCGGGTCTTTCACAAGCTGCGCAATTGCCGTACTCATATCTGGACGTAGTTAAAAAGCAGGCTGCTAATGGTTATTGATGAGTTGGATGCTTTGCGGGACAAATACGAAGGCTGCGCTGCGTTGGCCTTTGCTGACCTGTCCACAAAGATGATCCTTGTTACCGATTCTGGTTCGAATTTGCGACGCGAAGCACTGGATGCTTTATGTGCAGAAGCCGCCTTGTTGTTGGGTGCTAACGGAAAGCCCGCATTGGCCGATAAACCCGGCGATTTGGCCTCTGTTGCAAGCATAGCGCAGTTGCGTGTTTTTCTGCGTGCGCAAAGCGAGCCAAATGATGTCTTGTGTTGTATCTGTGGCCCCAAGATGGATGCAGATGCGTTTGTTGCTGACGCCTGCGCCTGTCTTGACCGCATAAGTAGCGGCTAATGAAAAATAACGTAGAGCTGGAAAAAGGCGAATGAGCGAACCCACCGCTTTGGCAGAAAAACTCGCGACACTGGCGTCGAAAGAAACTCTCGACGATACAGGTGCGCGCATCATTTCAGAGGCTGGCACCCCCGCCCCTATTGCCGCGATCCTGCGCGAGGTTGACGACACCGTGCTAGAGCGTTGCCTGACGTTCAGCTTTGGCGACACAACCATAAATATCATCGCAGCAGGCCGCCGCTTACGCGGTATTCTCAGTGTAATCCCCCAAAGCGATGCTGACATTATCGGCCATGTCCTGTCGCGCGAAGAACCCGAAGGGGTGCAAGCCGCTTTTGATCTGCTGAACGATATGTGCGGCGATGCTGACCATCTGACCGTGCGGGCCATGCCGCCAGAACCTTTTGGAAAAGGTGGAGAGCGCGGCATCTCTGCACACGGTCTAACCGAACTTTGGGGCGTGGCCGCTGATGCTGAACCCAAGCCGCCGATGGAACAGTTCCTGGGCATGAACGCCGCCGCTATTTCGTCGGTTCTGCATGTGCGCAAGGGCGAAATCGTTTCAAAAGCAGGGGATTTCAAAGCCTTGCAGACGATTTGGACCTCACAAGTTGATGCCTTCCGCGAAGCCCACAAGAAAACCCTGCGTGGTGAGGAAGGTGCGCAGCTTGTCTGTCTTGAAAGCGCATTTGACGACGGATCTTCTGCCGCGATGGCGCTATATGAAGACGAGGTTGTCTTGGTTGCATATCAGGCTGAGGGCTTTGGCCATATGCAGTCATCTTGGCAGCGCATCTTTTCGTGATGCATCCCGCCGCGCTATCAGCGACACCTGCTGACAGTTTCTTTGACGGTTTTGAAGAACGTTTTCTCAAAATACCCGAAGGCCGTATTTTCTACCGCATCGCCGGGAACGGTCCGCCACTTGTTCTGCTGCACGGCTATCCGCAAACCTCAGCGATGTGGCATGCGATAGCGCCGATACTCGCGCAAACCTATCAGGTGATCTGCCCAGATCTGCGCGGCTATGGTCGGTCTTTGAAACCCGAGACTGATGCAACCCACACACCTTATTCCAAGCGCGCGATGGCGGGCGATGTCTTGGCCCTGATGGATCATCTCGGCCATGGCCGCTTTCTGATCGGTGCCCATGATCGCGGGGGCCGTGTCGCGCATCGGTTGTCCGCTGACAATCCTGACCGCGTCATTGCCTTATCTGTTCTGGATATTGCGCCCACCCGTGAAATGTACCGCGACGCAGGCAGCGGGTTTGCCCATGCCTATTGGCATTGGTATTGGTTGACCCTGCCCGCGCCCTTTCCAGAACGGATGATCGGCGCGGACCCGGCATTCTTTTGGCTCACGAAATGCGGGGCGGGCAAGGCAGGGCTTGCGCCTTTTGTGCAGCAAGCACTGGATGAATATCTGACGTGCTTTGCCGCGCCGGATGCGATCCACGGAGCATGTGAAGACTATCGCGCGGCAGCAACCATCGACATTGCGCATGATGACGCTGAAACGGCTAAGCTCTCCATGCCACTGCTGGCCCTTTGGGGACAAGACGGCGTGATCGCCGCGCATTTTGATTGCCTTGCCCTTTGGCAAGAGCGCGCGAACGATGTGCGAGGCTGGTCGCTGCCGGGCGGACATTATTTGGCCGAACAGCACCCAGACAAGGTGCTAGAGGCTTGGGTGCCGTTTTTTCAGAACGCCACGGGCTAGGTCAGCCGCGCCGGAAAGCCCTCGGCGCGCAGGTCGGTATCCAGCAAATCCTCAAGTAGCTTTACGATCATCGGCGATTCAGCATCGCCGCCATAAGCGGCACGGGCTGCGACATAGGTTTGCTCGGTCGCAGAGGCGAGCTCTAACGGCACCTCAAACTCCCGCCCGAAACCCATCGCAAATCCAAGATCCTTCAGCGCCAAGTCAATGTTGAAGGCCACATCATACGACCCATTCAACACCAGCGCCCCTTCGGTTTCATGCACAAATGACGTGCCGGAAGAGGCTTTGATCGCATGCCATGCCTGCCCCAGATCAAGACCACCGCGCTTGGCCAGCATCAATGCCTCGCCGCAGGCTTTCAGGTGGATGAACGCCAACATATTGGTGATCACTTTAATGATCGATGCAGACCCCAATGGGCCCATGTGGAACACCTGATCACCCATCGCCTGTAGCGCTGGCAGGTGAGTGTTAAACATATCCTTGTCGCCGCCCGCCAGCATGGTGATCTTGCCTTGGGCCGCGAGGTGGACGCCACCGGTCACGGGCAGCTCCATCATGCGCACCCCATGCGTTGCCGCCGTTTTTGCGAATGCCAGAACCTCGTCACGTCCTAAAGTTGACATCTCGATCCAATGCGCCCCGTCGCGCATGGCAGGCAGCATCTGGGATGCAACTGTTTCCGACACGGCAGGCGACGGCAGGCAAGTGATGACGTGGTCGACGCGGGCGGCAAGCTCGGCCGGACTGTCCGCCCATTTGGCACCCAAGGCGATTGCCTCTTGGGCCGCCGCGCGGTTGATGTCTGTCACGGACACATCCATGCCCGCGCGCAGCAGACAGGCTGCACAATTCGCGCCAAGATTGCCTTGGCCGATATATCCATAGTGCAT
This sequence comes from Yoonia sp., assembly GCA_023263855.1. Classification (GTDB taxonomy): domain Bacteria; phylum Pseudomonadota; class Alphaproteobacteria; order Rhodobacterales; family Rhodobacteraceae; genus Yoonia. The sequence goes on from JALQUF010000040.1 coordinate 18,941, forward strand.
GGGGTGCCCCCTATTTGAAGTAGATATTATAATCCGCGCGGATCGCTGCATCCAAAGCAGGATCAAACTTTATCTGCGCATTGTCGAGGATTTCATTCTTTCGCGCGATGGCCTGATCAAGCAACATCGGCCGGTCCGCCTCATTCCATTCCTTGGGGCTCATGCGGTTTCCGAGTTTGGGGTAAATATACTCGGTTTGCATCAACTGAAGGGTCTGGTCAGAGCCGAGATAATGGCCCGGACCACCAAGGCAAACGGCTTTCATCGCTTCGATTGACGTGCTGTCTTCTGTTACGTCGATGCCGCGCACAGTGCGCATCACTTGGCCAAGAACATCATCCCCAAGAACCAGCGATTCAAGACAGAAACCAAGCAGCGAAGCATGCATGCCCGCAGCTTCATAGACCATGTTTAGACCGGAAAGCCCGGCCAGCACATTTGTGATTCCTGTCTCCCAGCCCGCCTGCATGTCTGGCAGTTTGGCGTCTGAAATACCCGCCGCGGCACCGCCCGGGATATCATAGAACCGATGCATCTGGGCGCAGCCCGCCGTCAGCAAGGCTTGCTCTGCAGAACCGCCTGACATGGCTCCGGTACGCAGATCCGACACGAAAGGCCACGTGCCAAAGACGGCAGGATGACCCGGCGCCATTGCGTTGACATAGACGACGCCCGCCAGACATTCGGCAACGGCTTGAACGATCGCAAGGGCAATGGGCGCAGGCGCTGTTGCCCCCGCTTGACCGGCCGACAAGAGCAAAACCGGCATGCCTGCGCGAATACAGGCTTCCATCGAGCGGCAGCTTTCCTCTGCAAATTTCATTGGCGGGACGACAAAGCAGTTCGAATTCGATACAAATGGCCTTGCGCGCCACGCCTCTTCTCCACCCGCTAGACGGTGAAGGAGTTCGATGCTGGGCCCGACATGGCTGGGGTCATCAAAAGACGTTCCAACGTGCTTGGTCGTTCCCGCACAGCAGGCATAGATCGTGTTCAGATCCATTTCGAGGTTATCTGCAATATCCCGCGCCACCATTGCACGTTGAAAGAAGTGCACATTGTCCAACGCATGGGTAATTTTCGCTGCATTGTGCAGATCTTGGGCCGTACTGTCACGGTAGGTGTTGGTTTCCAGATCCACAACATGCACTGCCGCCCCGGCAGTACCGAAATGCACGTTAGAGCCGGTTAGGTGCAGATCATACTTCGCCTCGCGACCGCACAGGGTAATGTTACGCGCAGCCTTGGCCAGCATATCTTCGACCAAGGCGCGGGGGAAACGGATGCGGCCATCATCACCCAGTATCGCACCCGCTTTGGTCAGAATCTCAACACCTGATGGCGGGGCCTGCGACAGCCCGATCTGTTCCAATGCATCAAGGGCTGCATGGTGAATGCGCAAAACCTCGGCGTCAGAAAGCGGTTTGTACTTACCACCAGGCATGCCCGCGCGGACGGGACGCTTGTCTTCGGCCAATGGTGCACTGCGCAACGCGACACGTGCGGCGCGCCCCCCGCTTCGGCTGGTTCTGGTCTTGGTGATTGTCATTGGCGTACCTCCACACAATAGAAGCGAGTATTCAGCCAGTCGAAAGATCGATCAATCTGCCCATCCGGTCATTATTGATCAGCAAAACCGATTAGCCTATGCTGTCAGATATGCAAATTGAACTGATCGACACATTTCTGGACCTTTGCGAAACCAAGAGCTTCAATCAGACAGCCGAACGGCTTGGTGTGACGCAATCGACAATCTCGGGGCGTGTAAAGTCATTGGAGCGGGCCGTTGGCGTGCGCCTTTTCCGTCGGTCCCGTTCTGGCACCGCACTCACCACGCAGGGGCTGCGATTCGAGCCACATGCCCGTAGCCTCCGGCATGACTGGATCACGGCGCTCAACGCCACACGCGATACTGCGATGGCCGGCGTTACAATCCGCATTGGCCTGCAGCATGATCTGATGGGAGTGAATATCAAACAGCTTGTCGGGCGTTTGCGTGCAATGCTACCAGATACAGCGCTTTTGTTTGAAACTGATTATTCTGCACAAATGTGTTCTGATTTGACTTCTGGAAGGCAAGATATTGCTATTTTATACTCTCCAGTCATGCAGCCTGATCTTTACTTCGAAACACTCGGTGAGCTGCGCTTTGTTATGGTCTCGACCGAAAGTGACACGCTCAAAGGCATCAACAAGCAAAACTACATCCTTGCAAACTATTCAGCCGCTTTCGCACATGCACACGCCGCATTGCTGCCGGACCTTGCGCATGTGTCGCTCTCCATCGGGCAGAACGCTGCAATGGTAGACTTGCTGACGTCCCTTTCAGGATCGGCCTACGTGCTTGCACATTCCGCAAAGGGGCTTGTCGCCGCAGGGGAATGCCAGATCGTGCAAGACGCGCCACCAATCACACAAACGGTGTTTGTCGGTCTGAACGTACGCAACCGGCACAGGGCCGCTTATCGAAAACTGATCAAAGCCCTGCATGAGCAATATGGCCCAGCGCCCAGCCTTCGGACACGTGAACGCGCTCGTCCACAGGAAAGCTAGAGGTCACGCTTCCATAGTTGACTTAACCACCAGCCGTAACCGGTCAGCGAAAAATACGCGCGTTGCGCATCCCCCAGTCTGCGTAAAGATCTGCCATGATCGTGCCGAACTGCTGCTCGGTTCGCGCAAGTGACGCCTTGGTGTCTGCAATGCCGCCAAACACAAAAGCCTCGTCTCCGGCTTGGACCCCGTCAACATCAGTAACATCAACGACAAGCGTATTCATCGAGACTTTGCCAAGCACCGGCGCAAGACAATCGCCTAACACGACCGCGGCACACCCGTCAGGATCGCGCCGAAACCCGTTTGCATAGCCAATTGAAAGACAGGCCAAGCGCCGGTCCGTGTCCAAGCGATAGGCTTGATCATAGCCAACTGTTGCGCCCTTTGGATAATCCCCAACACTGACCACCCGCGCCTTTAGATCCATGGTGGATTGAAACCCCAACTCAGGCTTTAGAATGCCATAGAGAATGGCACCACAACGGTACATATCAGTTGCGACAGGTTCGTCTGACACCAACGTCAGTGAACTGCCCGCATGTACCAGAATGTCTGACCGTTCCAGCGCACTGTTTGCGATGATCATGGCAACCTGTTTCTGAAACAGATCGGCACTTGCGCGCAGGTTCCGGCGGGTGTTGCAGGGAAAATGGGTGCAGATGCCCACAATATTTTTAGCCAGCAAAGTCAGGATGAGCTGACAGGTCGCCCACCCCGCCTCTGTCGCAATCTCAAGCCCGTCACGCGACATGCCCAAAGCATTCAAAGCCAGATGCGCGCGCACGGTATAGCCTGCATCGGCCAGCGCCTTCAGCTTTTCAGCAGCGGCAAGAGAGCCGACTTGTTCTTCGATCCGCGCGCCCAACCCGTGGTCGATCTCATCCGGTGTCGCGGCGCGCAGGCGGATCAGCGTGCCTTCAAATCCCGCCTCGCGGACGGCATAGGCCTCGGAATTTGATGTGATGCCGATACAGGTGATCCCTTGCGCCAGCATCAGCGGCACGACCTGTGCAATTCCATGGCCGTAAGCATCAGCCTTAAGCACCGCGCAAAGTTTGCGCCCTGCAGGGACAAGCCCGCGCGTCAGTTCAAGATTGCGGGAAATCCGATCAAGGTGAATTTCGCACCATGAGCCGGGATAGCTGTCTGAGGTCATGGCTTGCGCGCACCCAACAGCCTTTCGACGATCCCACTAAACTGCTCTATCACAACAGGCAGCAATGCATCGGGAAAGTCATAGTCGGGATTGTGCAATTGGGGCTGCGTTTCACCAGCGCCGATGTAAAGCATTGCAGCCTTGGGCCCATCATCCCCGATACGTCCAAAATCCTCGGACCAGCGCATTGGCAGCGCCATCTCGTTGATCACGTGCCCCAGCCCCAATGCCACGTCGCGTGCGATTGCGGTGGCATCAGCATCGTTCACCACAGATAAGAACACGTCATGCCAGTGGACATCCACATTCAGGGCACCCTTGCTACGTGCGACCTCGGCCAGTGCGTCGGCGATCAGGGTGTCCATACGCGCGTTTGACATGGTGCGCAGGGTCACGCGCAATTCGCCGTCAGCCGGTGCAATCCCAAAGGTCGGCTCGCCCAGATGGGCGTGCGTCAGGGTTGAAAGCGCGAAATCATCATCCCCGATCTGCCCGCTGCCCAGCGCCGGCAATGACGTCATCAGTGCAGCCATAGCACTGGCGGGCGACAACCCGTCTTCCGGGGCCGCCGCATGAGAGCTCTTGCCCTCAAACATGATCTGCATGCCACGCGACGCGCAATTGCCAGGCCCCGCACACAGGCCAATTTCCCCCAAGGGGCGACCGGGGACATTATGGTAGGCAAAGGCGTAGTCGGGGCGGATTTCGGCCCATCTGTGATCTGCGATAACGGCCTTCGCACCCGCGCCAGTTTCTTCAGCCGGTTGGAACAACAAAATCACGCGCCCCGTTGCAGGCCGCGTTGCCAGTCGCATGCCAACACCCAGCATGGACACCATGTGGCCGTCATGGCCGCACAAGTGTCCCTTGCCGTCAAACAGGGATTTGTAAGGGAGGTCTGACAATTCGCGGATCGGCAATCCATCAAGTTCACAGCGCAACAGCACAGTCGGACCGGGGGCTGCGCCTTTGAATTCTGCCGCAACGCCATGTCCACCCAGATCACGCCAGATCCGGTCAGCCCCAAGTGCTTCCAACTCGGCGCTGATGCGCTGGGCTGTGGCGCTTTCCTCCCCCGAAACCTCGGGGGTGCGGTGCAGTTCGTGCCGCAGGGCCGTCAGCTGCACAAGGTGTTGCGGAGTAAGCGTTTGCATTGTCATACCCTCAGAAAATTTCGAACAGGCCAGCCGCGCCTTGCCCGCCCCCAACGCACATGGAAACGACGCCCCATTTTACGCCCCGGCGGCGTCCTTCCAGCAGGATATGCCCCGCCATGCGTGCCCCGGACATGCCGTAGGGGTGGCCAATGGAAATGGCACCGCCATTCACGTTCAGCCGATCATCAGGGATCGACAAAGCATCGCGGCAATAAAGCAGTTGGGCCGCGAAGGCCTCGTTGATTTCCCACAAATCAATGTCGTCCATGGTCAGACCCGCGCGGGCAAGAAGACGTGGAATGGCAACCACGGGACCAATGCCCATTTCCTCGGGTGCGACACCAGCCACGGCAAAGCCACGCAGCGCGCCAAGCGGCGCAAGCTCGCGGCGCTGCGCCTCCTCCGCTTCCATCACGACCAGTGCCGCGGCACCGTCAGAAAGTTGGCTGGCGTTGCCAGCAGTCACAGTCTTGCCCTCGCCCTGAACAGCTGCGAGGCTGGCCAGCCCTTCGGCTGTTGTTCCGGGGCGGTTGCATTCGTCCGCTTCAAGGCGCACCGCGACTTCGCGGGTCTCCTTTGTGGCTTTGTCTGTGACAAGCTTGACCGCCTCAACCGGAACGATCTCATCTGCGAACAGCCCGGCCTCCTGCGCTTTGGCCGTGCGCATCTGGCTTTGCAGCGCATATGCATCTTGGGCCGCGCGGGTGACGCCATACCGGTCGGCGACCACTTCGGCCGTGTCGAGCATGTTGAGGTAATACGCGACACGCACGGCAGGGTCGCGATAACGGTAGCTGTTCCAATGGGCATTCTGCACGAGTGAAATGCTGTCCACACCTCCAGCCAGCGTCACATCCACGCCCTCACAGCGCACCATGTGGGATGCGATGGCAATCGCGTTGAGGCCCGAGGCACACTGACGGTCAACTGTTGCTCCGGCCACGCTGTCGGGCAGGGCGGCGGCCTGAACGATGTGGCGTGCGACGTTGATACCAGCCGATCCCTGCGTCAGGGCCGAGCCGAAAACGGCTTCTTCCACCTCGCCGCCGCTCAGTCCGGCGCGGGCCAAAGCTGCCTTGACTGCAGGTGCGGCAAGGCTTGGAACCTCCAGGTTGTTAAACGCCCCGCGGTAGGCTTTGCCAATCGGCGTGCGGGCGGTTGAAACGATGACAGCATCGCGCATGACTTATACCTCTTCTGTGCCGCACCAATCGGCGATGAACAGCGCGGTTGCCTTGGTGACGCGACGCATGCTTTCCAGATCAACACGTTCGTTGAAACCGTGGATCGCTTCTGCATGCGGGCCATAGACCAGTGCGGGCGTGTCCGCATAAAGACCAAAAAAGCGTGCGTCGGTGGTGGCGGTGATGGCCTCGCGTTGAAGGGGCTCTCCACTGACGCTCTGGTGCGCTGCATCCAGTGCCGCAATTGCCGAGGTTGCGTGCGCAGAGCTGTCGCGCGACAGCGCGTAACCTTCGGCATGGAAGCCGTGATAGACGATTTCAGGCAGTGAATTGCGCAGAAACGCATTTTCACGCGCCGCATCCATGATCACCTGCTCGATCTCGGCTTTGGCGGCCTCGATCGACTGTCCCGGGAAGATCGCCATACGGACATCGAACACGCTCCAAGCAGGGACAGAACTTGTCCAGTCGCCCCCCTCGATCTTGCCTATATTGAGGTTCAG
>JALQUF010000041.1 GCA_023263855.1 Yoonia sp.
ATTTTGAGTGGAAACTGGAAGGCGAGAACTATGTCACCGCGATGGATGCCCGCAGCCAGAATTACCGTCCGGCTGTGACGACAGCACAGATCCGGGTGGTGGATCGTGCGTCGCCCGTTTTCACCTATCGCGATGCTGGGGATATTGACCAATGGACGGTCGCGGGATCGGCGTTGAACAAGGAAGGGTCACGCTGGCTGCCTGTGCGGCATCCGGCGCTTTATACAGGCGAGGTGTTTGCAACATTCGCGCGCAGCCACGGCATTGTCTTGAAGGCACCAAAAGAAACATCTGACGCGCCAACGGGCCTGCCATTGGTCCGTTTCGTAAGCGCGCCGTTGCGGGAAATGATGCGCGGCATGTTGCGGTATTCGACAAACCTGACAGCAGAGGCGGCAGGTATGTCGGCAACGGCCGCGCGGTCCGGTGCTTTGCGTGGCTTGCGTACTTCGGCGCTTGGCATGTCGCGCTGGGCGGATGACCGCGCGGGCGGGATCGCGCCGTCATTTGTGGATCATTCCGGGTTGGGTGATCAATCGCGTGTCTCGCCACACGATATGGTTCGCTTGCTTCGTGCACGGGATGTCATGCCCACTTTGCGGCCGATCATGCGTGATATCCCTTTGGTGGGCGAGGATCAGCAGGTAATTGATGATCCGCGGGTGTCGGTCAGGGCCAAGACCGGCACGTTGAACTTTGTTTCGACACTTGCGGGGTACGTGCGCACCAAAAACGGGCATGATCTTGCTTTCGCATTCTTCGCGTCCGATCTGGAAGCCCGCGAAGCAGGAAAGCTGACCGGCGCGGAAAGCCCGCCCGGTGCGCGCGGCTGGAACAGGCGCGCGCGCCGGTTGCAACAGGACATTCTAAAGCATCTGGCGTTCAGGTCTGCGTGATCAAAGCGTCATGTGGCGCGCGCGTGACCCCCGTTCGATCGCTGCGGCGTGCAGTCGGTCAAGGTTCAATTCCTCGCGAATCTCTTCCAGCATCCGCACTTCTGAGCCCACAATCCGGCCATCGGCTGCCGCCACGTCGCAGGACAGGGCATAAGCTGTCTCGTACAACCGCTCAGGCAGGGCGGCGCGGATCAGGCCGAAAAGGGCTTCAAGGCCGTCTTCTTGCTCAAGCAAATCAAAGACCATCTTTGACATACGTGGCAGTCTTTCTGCGTCGTAGCCTGCAAAAATAGGCAAGTTGTTGATTGCATTGCTCATTTTCACAAGCTCGGCGGTGCGGATATGCTCGTCTGATGCGGAGACCGCAATCATGAGAGCAGCAAGCGCATCTTGTGCGGTCATTGGGGAGTCTTCGCGCATGATCATTTCCTTTGGTTCTGTTTCACATTTATTGACGCCTTGCCTGTCTCGCAATAGGGAGTGCGCGTTGCGGTGATCACAATGACGCCGCCTGATGATGCGAGAAATGATATGAGCAACATGCGTGAAGCAGCGATGACGTCGAAGGCCTGGCCCTTTGTTGAGGCGCGCGCATTGCTGAAACGGTATGAAAATAAGGCGCCCGAGAAAGGCTATGTCTTGTTTGAAACGGGCTATGGCCCGTCTGGTCTGCCCCATATCGGCACATTTGGTGAGGTTTTGCGCACCACAATGATCCGCCGCGCCTTTGAGGTGATTTCCGATATTCCGACCAAGCTGATCTGCTTTTCTGACGATCTGGATGGCATGCGTAAAGTGCCGGGCAACGTCCCTCAGCCAGAAATGCTGGCCGAACATATGCACAAGCCGCTGACGTCGGTGCCTGATCCTTTTGGAACGCATGAAAGCTTTGGTCACCATAACAACGCAATGTTGCGCCGGTTCCTTGATACCTTCGGGTTTGAGTACGAATTTTACTCCGCCCGTGAATTCTACAAATCCGGCCAGTTTGATGAGATCCTGCTTCGCGCCGCCGCCCGCTATGATGAGATCATGGCGGTGATGCTGAAGTCGCTGCGCGAAGAGCGTCAGGAGACCTACTCGATCTTCCTGCCTATCCACCCTGAAACGGGTCGCGTGCTTTATGTGCCGATGAAGCATGTCGATGGTGAAAAGGGTGAAGTCACCTTTGACGATCCGGACGGCCGCGAGTGGACGCTGCCTGTCACGGGCGGCAACGTAAAGCTGCAGTGGAAGCCTGATTTTGGCGCGCGCTGGGCCGCACTCGACGTTGATTTTGAGATGTACGGCAAGGAACACGCCACCAATACAGCGATCTATGACCGGATTTGCGAGATTTTGGGCGGGCGGAAGCCGAACCACTTCTCATATGAGCTGTTTCTTGATGAGAACGGGCAAAAGATTTCAAAATCCTCCGGCAACGGCATCTCGATCGATGAATGGCTGACCTATGCCTCGACCGAGAGCCTGAGCTATTTCATGTATCTCAAGCCCAAAACGGCCAAACGGATGCATTTTGACGTGATCCCCAAGGCCGTGGACGAGTATCACCAACAGTTGCGCGCCTATGAGACGCAGGATGACGCAGGGCGCGCGAATAACCCTGTTTTTCACATTCACGGCCATGATGTGCCGAAGTCTGACATGGTTGTTCCCTTTGCGATGTTGTTGAACCTCGCGTCTGTTTCGGGGGCTGAGGACAAAGAAACCCTTTGGGGGTTCATCCAGCGCTATGCACCTGACGCATCTGCCGAAAAGAACCCGCAGATGGATCAGGCCGCAGGCTTTGCTGTGCGTTATTACAACGACTTTGTGAAACCATCGAAGGTCTACCGCGCGCCAACGGATCAAGAGCGTGCCGCGCTGGCTGATCTGGCTGAACGCCTGAAGGCATGGGATGGCGGTCTGGATGCGGAAGAGCTGCAAACAATGGTCTTTGCTGTTGGCAAAGAGCACGGCTTTGATCCGCTGCGCGCATGGTTCACGGCGCTTTATGAGGTGCTGTTGGGGGCATCACAGGGGCCGCGCTTTGGCGGCTTTATTGCGCTTTACGGTGTCGATGAAACGATTGCATTGATCGAAGGACGGCTTGCCAGCTAGGCCACAGGCCCAAAAGAAATGAAACTATTCGGCGTTTTCTTGCGTATCCATTAGGACCGGATATCAAAAGGAGGCGTCGATCATGCGCATTTTGGCACTTGTACTGGGGTTCTGGATTGCGGCAACCGCTGCCGCAGCACAAGATTCTGACGCGATCGAAGATGTGATTGGCAGCCAGCTTGAGGCCTTCAATAACCGCGATGTTTCAGAGGCTTGGCAATACGCTAGCCCCAATATCAAACGCCTCTTCGGCAGCTCTGACAATTTTGGCATGATGGTCCAACGGGGCTATCCGATGGTCTGGGACAATGCCGATGTGCGTTTTCTGGAACTCCGCGATGTGGCGGGCAACCTGTGGCAAAAGGTGATGGTACGTGACGCGCAGGGTGGGCTGCATATTCTGGATTACCAGATGGTCGAGACTGCTGAGGGTTGGCAGATCAATGGTGTGCAACTATTGCCCGCGCCGGATGTCGGCGCATAGGCGCGTTGCGCGGCCAGCCGTGACGGTGCTGTCAGCCCAAGTTTAGATTGCAAATATACCCCTGCGACAGGTGGCCCGGCTGCGCGCTGGGCCTTTTCGCGTTTCTCAAGCTTCAGGGGCTCTTTTCATGAATAAAGCTATAACCGACGGACTCGTCTTTGATCCATTGCCATTCTCTGCGGGCCTTGCGCTGTGGTCCAGCACCGATGGCACGCCGGGCTCTGATACCTATGCAGGCAGCGGGTCGGGTGTTTTCGTCGCCGCCGATCAGGATTTTTCAGGGTGCCTGGAGCTGCTCAAGGTCGATGCGACGGCGCGGGTCCGCTACAAGGGGGAAACGCCTATTCTGCCGGGGTGCTTTTTGCAAATCAAAGCGCGGGTCAAGGCTGTGGCGGGTGCATTGCCTGCCGTGAACATCGCGGGTTGGGCCGGCGCCGGTGGTGGCGCAGAGTTAAGCGGTGTCACCGTTGCAGGGCCATCCGTGCAACTGACCACCTATGGTGAAGTCGTTGAGGTATCGGCCATTGTCGCCACCGCGGCGCGGGGCGGTGTTGATCTGGTTTGGACCGGGGCCGAATACGGCCATTTCGGTATCGATCTGACCGGCCCAACCGGGGGTGTGGTGCGGCTGGATGACATCACGATCACCGATGTCTCAGCTGCATTCGTAGGCGATTTGATCGGCTTGGTCGATGTGCGCGATTATGGCGCCAAGGGCGATGGTGTTGCCGATGACAGTGCTGCGTTTAATGCCGCAGATGCGGCGGCGGACGGACGGACCGTCATTGTGCCGCGTGGCGATTACCTTTTGGCAGGCAACGTTACTATGGACAATCCAGTGCGGTTTATCGGGCGGATCGTGCAGTCGCCTGCATTTCGTTTCATCCTGCAGCAGGATTTTAATTACGACAGCTACCTGTCCGCCTTTCAAGACGAAGAGCTGGCGTTCAAAAAGGCTTATCAGGCGCTTATCAATTTCGCTGATCACGATTCTCTTGATCTGTGTGGCCGTCGTGTTCTGCTGACCGAGCCGGTCGATATGCAGGCCGCTGATCCGTCCCGGACACGGTTTGAAACGCGCCGTGTGATCCGCAATGGTCAGTTCCAGCCGGCTGACGGGGCCGCATGGGATACGGTCGAAGTGACATCGCAGGCGACCTATGCCGCGAGTGATGACAATCGCCTAACGAATGTCGTGAATATTGCGAATATCCCTGTCGGGTCTTTGGTGCAGGGCAACGGGGTCGGCCGTGAGATCTATGTCACTTCTGTCAATGTCAGCGCGCAAACGCTGGAACTCAGCCGCCCGCTTTTTGATGCCGAAGGCACGCAGGTTTTCACCTTTTCGCGCTTTCAATACCTGCTCGATTTTTCGGGGTATGAAAAGCTGAGCCAGTTCATTCTGGATGATATCGAATTTCAGGGGCGCGGCGTTGCCAGTGGCATCATGATGGCGCCCGATGGGTTCACCTTTCATGTCCGCGATTGCTTTGTAAACAAGCCCAAGGATCGCGGGATCACATCACCGGGGCGCGGCTGTCAGGGTATGATGATCGACCGGTGTCAGTTGATCTCGGACGAGCAGGATGTGCCTGTCGCGAACCGTGTCAGCATTGGGTTCAACGCCAATGCCAATGACGTCAAGATCCGAGACAACCGGACCAGCAAGTTCAAGCATTTCTGCATCTTGGCGGGTTCCGGCAATCTGATCAGTGGCAATCATTGGTTCCACGGCGATGATGAGGTCAACGGCGTGCGTATGGGGGGCGTTATCCTGACCTTGCCGAACCCCAAGAGCATTTTTACCGGCAACTATTGCGATAATAATTTTATCGAATGGACCAATGAACATGATGCAACGCCTGCCTTGGGCGCGCAGTTTTCCTTTGGCGGTCTGACGATTACAGGCAATATGTTCACCACCAATGACGTGGCCGACTGGTTTAATTTCATTGTGATCAAACCCTACGGCCCTGGCCATTTCATCAACGGCTTTGCCGTGGTTGGTAATGTCTTCCGCTCGATCAACGGGCGCATCGACCGGGTTGAGGCTGTTGATACGACCTTTGCAGACCTTGATTACAGCCGGACGCGCAGCTTTGAGTTCACCGGCAATACGTTTCACAACGTAAACGAGCCCGTCGCGAACCCCGCGGCATTGACGCATACCCAAGCGACTGCGGCGGCGACGTGGGTGATGCAAACCGGGACGGCTCTGCCGTTTGCTGGGCGGGCCGTGACAGTTGAAAGTGTCATGCCTCAGGGTGCTATTCAGAACACCGGGGGCAATCGGGTGCATGACTTGCCCTGGTCTGAGGGTGAACAAGGCAGCGATTTGCGCGATGTTCATCTAAATTGGAGCCAGCCCGTCATCGGGCAGGTCCGCTATATGGTGCGGATGGACCAGACAGACTAGCGATCCGCTATGTCCGGACCGAAGGGGCGCTTGAATTGGCGCCTCTTTGATGATGAGGGGCAAGCTTTCTTAGTGAGTCCAGACACTTATGCTGCAGCGCAGAAAAATGCTGCACTGCCGAAAGAAATGCGTTATAATAAGAAGGAATTCCATAGGATATTAAGGGGAACAGCATGACGCCCGCATTTACATTATCACTCACAGCGCAAGGGATGCATGTTGCAAGCGCCGTTATCGGCCAGCAGATGCGCTTGGCTGATACACTGATCGCGCAAACGGCTGCGGCCCAGTGGGCCTTGATGTCTCCTTATATTGCCGCGCCGAAAGCCGCCAAGAAGACACCTGCCAAAACCGCTGTCGCCCCTAAGGCCAAAACAGTGGCGAAAAAGGCATCTGCGCCTAAGCCAGCGACCAAAGTAACGCCAAAGCCGGTTGCGGCCAAAGCGAAAGCGCCCGTTCCTGCAGAGCCAAAACCTGTGGCTGAAAAGAAGGCGGTTGCCGAAAAACCTGCCGCCAAATTGGTGAAAGCGTCGCCGGCAGCACCCGCACAGAAGGCAAAGCCTGCGCCAAAAGCAAAGACCGTTGCCCCAAAAACAGCCGCACCCAAGGTGGCGACAACGCCTGCTGCGAAAAAGGCGGCCCCTGCAAAGACTGCGAAAGCAGCGGTTGCAGAACCCGTTGCAAAGGCGGCACCTGCGAAAACCACGGCATCCAAGAAAGCGGCGCAAAAGGCGCAGGCCCCAAAGCCCGCGACCAAAGCCTCAGCACCAAAGACGAAGCCCGCAACGCCAGCCGCCAAGACCAAGGCCAGCACGCCAGCGGCAAAACCCGCTACGACTGACCAACCTGCAAAGACAACCAAGCGGGCCAAATCTGTGACTGTTGCAGATACGCCTTGGGATGGAAAAGCAGCGGACAAACCTGCCTAAAGTTTACACCCCGCCGATGTGAAACCGAACCCACCATGCACCAAATGCATGGTGGGTTTGCGTTTGTGTACATTGCTTTGGCGCAGCTGCTAAACTAACTCTCTGGGCAGGGAGGACATATATTTTTAGCTTAGAGGCTTACTATGTCACTGCGTCCCGACAACACCCTGATTTCTACCCGTGAAATGCTGCTAGAACTTTTGGCTACGCCTCTTCGTGCCATCGGTTCCGTTCTGAAAGGTTTTGCGACAAGCACAGCGCGCACCCAAACATTGCGCGAGCTTGCTGCGATTTCGGACGAAGAACTGCAAGCACGCGGTTTGACCCGTGCCGAAATTGTGACGATGGCGTTCCGAAACGACGGCTGAAACCGGTCTGCTCTGCGCCGGGGCCAAAGGCTCTGACCGGCGCCAATCTCTGTAAAACTCTTGACGCATGTCAAAGCATCCGGCGCGCGTGGCTTTACTTATTCTAGGGTCTGGGCCTGTGATGGCTTGGATTCTGAACGGTTTTCGCCATGATGCGTTTCGAGGAGGCGTTGGGCAAGAGGCACCCAAAGCCGAAGAGAGAATATCAGGGAGGATATTGCCGTGACCGATCAACCAGACGGAATGTATGCGCCATCAGCCGACATGGCCGCAGGCGCACATGCTGATAAAGCAACCTATGAAGCGATGTATGAGGCATCGATCAATGACCCCGAGGCGTTCTGGGGCGAACACGGCAAACGGCTTGACTGGATCAAGCCTTACACCCGCGTCAAGAACACCAGCTTTGCCCCCGGTGACGTGAACATCAAGTGGTACGAAGACGGCACATTGAACGTGAGTGCCAACTGCATTGACCGGCACTTGGAAACCCGTGGGGATCAGACTGCAATCATCTGGGAGCCAGACAGCCCCGATGATGAAGCGCTGCACATCACCTACAAGATGCTGCATGAAAAGACGTCGCTGATGGCAAATGTTCTCAAAGAGATGGGCGTCAAAAAAGGGGACCGGGTCGTTCTATATCTGCCAATGATCCCAGAGGCGGCCTATGCAATGCTGGCCTGTGCCCGGATCGGTGCGATCCACTCAATCGTTTTCGCGGGCTTCTCGGCCGAGGCGCTGGGCGCGCGGATCAATGCCTGCCACGCCAAGGTTGTGATCACCGCCGACGGTGCGCCGCGCGGTGGCCGTGTGACGAACCTGAAAGACAGCGTAAACCAGGCGCTGTTGCATGACTATGACGCGGTGAAATGTCTTGTGGTCAAGCGCACCGGCCAGCAGATCGCATGGCGTAGCGAGTGTGATTACTGGCTGCATGAGATGGAAGAGAAAGTCAGCGCCGATTGCCCGCCAGAAGAGGTGAACGCCGAAGATCCGCTGTTCATTCTTTACACTTCGGGCTCCACCGGCCAGCCGAAGGGTGTTGTCCATTCCAGTGGTGGCTATCTGGTTTATGCCGCGATGACGCAGCAATACACCTTTGACTATCACGACGGTGACATCTTCTGGTGTACGGCGGATGTGGGCTGGGTCACGGGGCATAGCTATATCATCTACGGCCCGCTTGCGAATGGGGCCACAACGATCATGTTTGAAGGTGTGCCAACCTATCCCGACGCAGGGCGTTTCTGGGCTGTGTGTGAAAAACACAAGGTCAATCAGTTCTACACAGCCCCCACCGCCATTCGTGCGTTGATGGCGCAGGGCAATGAACATGTCACCAAATACGACTTGTCCGATATCAAGGTGCTGGGCACGGTGGGCGAGCCGATCAACCCCGAAGCCTGGAATTGGTACAACGACGTGGTCGGCAAGGGCAAAGCGCCTATCGTTGACACGTGGTGGCAGACCGAAACCGGCGGGCACTTGCTCACGCCATTGCCCGGCGCGACCGCGACCAAACCCGGCTCGGCCACGCTGCCCTTCTTTGGCATCCAGCCGGTAATTCTTGAGCCGACATCCGGCGAAGAAATCCACGATACCGCAGCCGAAGGTGTGTTGTGTATCAAAGACAGCTGGCCTGCCCAGATGCGTACCGTCTGGGGCGATCATGAGCGGTTCGAGAAGACCTATTTTAGTGACTACAAGAACTACTATTTCACCGGTGACGGCTGTAAGCGTGATGAAGACGGATACTATTGGATCACAGGCCGCGTGGATGACGTGATTAACGTGTCGGGCCACCGGATGGGAACTGCCGAAGTGGAAAGTGCCTTGGTTGCGCACGCCAAAGTGGCCGAAGCGGCGGTCGTCGGCTATCCTCACAACATCAAGGGCCAAGGTATCTACGCCTATGTCACGCTGATGAATGGTGAGGAGCCATCCGACGAGCTGCGCAAAGAACTGGAAGTCTGGGTCCGTGCCGAGATTGGGCCCATTGCCAAGCCTGATCTGCTGCAATGGGCGCCGGGTCTGCCCAAAACACGCTCGGGCAAGATCATGCGCCGTATCCTGCGCAAGATCGCCGAAGATGATTTCGGTGCGCTGGGCGATACGTCAACACTGGCCGATCCATCGGTGGTGGATGACCTGATCGAGAACCGGATGAACCGGGGGTAGTGGATCACTACCCTATGAGCCGAAAAACCGCACAGAGATGTGCGGTTTTTTCTTTGAGCTAGGTGTTGGCGCGGTTCACCGACCGTCAAATTTGACATTCACCTGCTCGCTTTCCAACAACTTCACCTCGCGCTGCGGGAACGGAATGCTGATGCCGTGCTCTGCGAAGGCATCCCAGAGTGCCAGATAGACATTGCCGCGGATGTTGGTCAGGCCGCCCGTCGGGTCTCTGATCCAAAAGCGCAGTAGGTAGTCGATAGAGCTATCGCCGAAGCCTACGATATGGCAGACCGTGTTCCGGTCGCTCAGGACGCGGTCCACACTTTGGGCTGCCTCGATCGCGATGCGGCGCACCTCATGCGGGTTGTCGCTGTAGGCGGTGCCAAAGTTGATATCGAGCCGCACAAAATCATTCGAGTGGGACCAGTTGACGACTTGTCCGGTGATCAGGTCTTCGTTCGGGATCAGGTATTCACGCCCGTCGCGAGTGACGACCGACACATAGCGCGCGCCCAGTGAATTGATCCAGCCGAAGGTATCGCCAAGGCTGATCACATCGCCGGGTTTGATCGACTTATCGAGCAGGATGATGACGCCTGACACAAGGTTCGACACCACCTTTTGCAAACCAAAACCAAGGCCGACACCAATGGCACCGGACAGCACCGCAAGGCCGGTCAGGTCAATCCCAAGTGCGCGGACCCCCAGAAAGAATGCCGCACCGTAAAAGGCGATCTGCACGCCTTTGACGATCAAAACCTGCATCGACGGGCTGATGTCTTCGTTTGATCTGATCCGGCTGACGGTTGTCGTGGTGAAGAAACGCGCCAGTGTAATCAGCACGCCAAGGATCACGAGGCCTTGCACCAATAGCAGCAGTGAAAAGCGGATTTCACCGATGCTGAAGCCGATACTGTCGAGCAGACGTTCCGCGGCATCCAATAGCCCGAGGATCTGCAAGGTGGCCCAGATCCATGCAGCATAGCGCACAAATTTGCGCAAAATCGGGCTTTTGATCAGGCGCGTTGCAAAGACAATCAAAAGCCAAGCCAGCGCCAGTGTCCCGATCACGCTGAGCAGATAGCTGCGGCTGGGCCATGTCACTTCGCGCATTGTGAAAATGACCAACCAGATCAGCGCAACAAAAAAGATTGCCCGTAGTCTTTGGTGCACCACGACAAGAATACGCATACGCCATTTGGGCCAGTTGTCGCGGGACGCCATCCAGGTGCGAATGCGCGGGCCAAGAATGGCGCGCAACAGATGGGCTGCGACAAATAGGCCGATGGCAATCAAAAGCTGGTAGAGGTTCCAGGTCCGGAACATGTTCTCAATAAAGAACTGAGCCTGCATCAGCAGATCGCTGCCGATGCTGATCACTTCCTCTAAAGGCGCTTCGAGCGGATCCGTCGCTGTCGGGGTTTGTGTTGCGATGTCGTGCTGGGCCATTGTGCTCTGGGTTAACTGCTGCCTGGCAGCGTCGCACGCTGTGATCGTGCAAGCAAGCGGTGCTTTGCCCGCTTGTCGGAGCGATGGGGACGGGTTAACAATCATTAACCCCTTTTTGTGAAGGCAAGGTCATATGGACATCACACTCATTCTGCTTTTGGCGGCCTCTGGCGCGCTTTTGATCCCGCTGCTGGGTGGTGATGGGGATGACGACGATGACGACGCCATTCGCGGCACCTTTGAGGGTGATGAAATTGAGGGCACCGAGGGTGACGACCTTATTCTTGCCTGGAAGGGCAACGACGTTATCAACGGGTTGGGTGGCGATGATGAGATCCGCCCCGGTGAAGGTGATGACATCGTTGACGGCGGCGCAGGCGATGACAACATCAAGGGCAGCCCGGGTGAGGACACTCTGACCGGTGGGGACGGGTTTGATACGATCTTTGGTGGTGCCGACAATGACATAATTTACGGCGGCGCAGATGCGGATTTTTTGACCGGCGGTGATGGCGATGATGTCATCTATGGCGGCACCGGCTTTAGCGGCCCGGATGGTGCGCCTATCGACACAGAACGTGCCGCTGAGTTCATTCGCGGCGACGATGGCGATGATCGGCTGTTTAGCTGGGGCGATGGCGGAGAAGTCCGCGGGAATGCGGATGATGATGAGCTGATCTTGGTCACTGGAGAAGCGACGCTTGAGGCAGGCGGCGGCCAAAATGATGATTTTTATGTATTGGCCAACCTCGATGACGCGCAGCTGACTGAAGCGACCATCGCAGATTTCGATCCGTCCCGAGATACGTTGACGGTGACACTTGATCACCTGCCCGAAGCAGGTGCCGATCTTGATGCCGAAGTGACATTGACCTTTGTTGATGCTGCCGACAATGACGGTGTGAGCGGCGTGCGCGTGAATGCTGCGTTCACCAATCCGACTGATGCGCCGGATGACAGCGAAGCGGCGTCGGCGTTCCTTGTCGGAGCGACCCTTGATCAACTAACGGCGGCAAATATCGAGGTGGTTGTGACGGCTGGCACCGACATCGACAGCCCGCAAGGCGCGGAAGACACGCTCGCAGCCGTGAAGGCGGCATTGGCAGGATCCTAGATGTCTCTCTTGCCTGTCTTGCTGTGCGGGTGTATCTGATCACGTATGAAAAAGGTTTTTGACATGGATGATCGCGCGCGGCTGCCTTGGCGGTTTTTTGGTGCGCGCAGCACAATCCTAGCCCGCGGCTAACGCTTGCTGTTTCCGCACGCCTGACGACCACTGACATTTTGATACGGGAGAGGACAATGTCCCCCAAAACGCTCTATGATAAAATCTGGGATGCGCATGTAGCCCACGAAGCTGAAGACGGCACCTGCCTGCTCTATATCGACCGCCATCTGGTGCACGAAGTGACCAGTCCGCAAGCCTTTGAGGGGCTGCGTATGGCGGGCCGCAAGGTGCGCGCACCGGAAAAGACGATTGCTGTGCCGGACCACAACGTGCCAACCACACCGGGCCCGATGACCCCAAGAACATGACCGAGGATAGCGCTATTCAGGTCGCCGCCCTTGATACCAACGCCAAGGATTTCGGCATCCACTACTACCCCGTGTCCGACGTCCGTCAGGGCATTGTGCACATTGTCGGACCAGAGCAAGGGTGGACCTTGCCGGGCATGACCGTGGTGTGCGGCGATAGCCATACGGCGACTCACGGGGCCTTTGGCGCGCTGGCACATGGCATCGGTACGTCCGAGGTCGAGCATGTTCTGGCCACGCAGACGCTGATCCAGAAGAAATCCAAGAATATGAAGGTCGAGATCACCGGCAAACTACGCTCCGGTGTGACGGCCAAGGATATCACCTTGTCCGTCATCGGCGCCACAGGCACTGCTGGTGGTACCGGCTATGTGATCGAGTATTGCGGCGAAGCCATTCGCGATCTGTCCATGGAAGGCCGCATGACGGTCTGCAATATGGCGATCGAGGGCGGCGCACGTGCGGGTCTGATCGCACCGGACGAAAAGACCTATGAATACTGCAAGGGCCGCCCGCATGCACCCAAAGGGGCTGCTTGGGAAGCCGCCGAAGCTTACTGGCGGACGCTCTACACCGATGAGGGCGCACACTTTGACAAGGTCATCACGCTGAAAGGCGAAGATATCGCACCTGTTGTGACCTGGGGGACGTCGCCCGAGGATGTCTTGCCAATCACAGCAAACGTACCTGCGGCCGAGGATTTTGATGGCGGCAAGGTCGGCGCGGCGCAACGCTCGCTTGACTATATGGACCTCACGCCGGGGACGCCGCTGTCGGACATTGCCATCGACACGGTGTTCATCGGGTCCTGTACCAATGGCCGGATCGAAGACCTGCGGGCTGCGGCGGCGATCCTGAAAGGCAAGAAAAAGAAAGACGGCTTGCGGGCCATGGTTGTGCCGGGTTCGGGCCTTGTGCGCGCGCAGGCCGAGGAAGAAGGACTGGCGCAGATCTTTATCGATGCAGGCTTTGAATGGCGGCTTGCGGGCTGTTCCATGTGCCTTGCAATGAACCCTGACCAACTGGCCCCGGGCGAGCGTTGCGCGGCCACGTCGAACCGGAACTTCGAAGGACGGCAAGGGCGAGGCGGACGCACACACCTGATGTCACCTCAGATGGCGGCTGCGGCGGCCATTACCGGCAAACTGACCGATGTACGCGAGATGATGTAAGCGGCGCGCTCATCAAGCCCTTCGGGACTTTCTTCGCGAAGAGGGCCCGCAAGGGGCTGATGAGCCGTCCTGAAAGGACAAAAGATGCAGAAATTTGATAAACTCAGCGGGATCGCCGCGCCCCTGCCATTGGTCAATATCGATACTGATATGATCATCCCCAAGCAGTTCCTGAAAACGATCAAACGGTCCGGCCTTGGTGTGAACCTGTTTGACGAGATGCGCTACGATGATGACGGCAACGAGATCCCTGATTTCGTCTTGAACAAGCCGCAGTACCGCGAAGCGCAGATCATTGTCGCTGGTGACAACTTTGGTTGCGGATCTTCGCGTGAGCATGCGCCGTGGGCGATTGCGGATTTCGGGATCACATGTGTGATTGCGCCAAGCTATGCGGATATTTTCTATAACAACTGCTTCAAGAATGGCATCCTGCCGATTGCATTGCCGCAAGAGCAGGTCGATGTGCTGATGAAAGATGCCGAAAAGGGCTCGAACGCGCGCATCGAAGTCGATCTTGAGGCGCAGACGGTCACGTCGTCAGATGGTGAAACCTTCAGCTTTGAGGTCGACCCGTTCAAAAAACATTGTCTGATGAACGGTCTTGATGACATCGGCCTGACGATGGAAAAAGCCGCATCAATTGACGCCTATGAGGCCGAGGCCAGCGCCGCCCGCCCTTGGGTATAAGGCCCGATTGCCGATCCAGGAATGGGCCGCTTCATTTTGAAGCGGCCTTTTTTATGGTTTTCGACTGTTCACCGCCCGAGACATCTGTGGGCCTTGTTGCTTAATTTAGCATGATAAAAGGGGTTCGGTGACATTCCAGCATCACTTTGCTGCCAAAATGGCACATCCGCTTTGTTTCAGTGTCCCATCAGTTGATGCGACAGACAGGATTTGGTCAGATTCACGCCATATATTAAGATGTTCGTTATGTTGTACGGGCCACCAGTCCGACCTGTCGAAAGCATGTGGTGGTTCAGTAGAGGAAAAGATGCAGTGCTAGCCCGATTGCCCGCAGCATTGGTCAGAGCCGTTTTGGTCGTGATGTTAATCTTCATGCCTTTCTGGTTGCTGCCAAATTCCGGGTCAGACAATGCACAGATCATTGTTCTGGTCGCGATCTTTGGTGCGCTTTTTACAATTGTTGAATACAGTTCCAACAGCCCCAGCCTTGTGGAATTTCGCGACGCACCGCCGTTCAATCGGGTAAGGTTTTCAGCACTGTTTGCCACGGTCTTTTGCCTGTCGATGATTTTCAAAGGCGTTGAGCAGCCAACGGCGCTTTCCGCATATTTTCAGAACAGCGGCAGTGTCATCGGCAGAACCATCGACTTTCCCTATTCGCCCGTCCGTTTGATGGTCATCATGATGCCGGATGGCACAGATCCTTTGGTGATCCAGCATCTGAGGGATGCAGCGGGTCTTAGCTATCTTGTCTCGGTTTTCTCGGTCATCTGGTTTGTTATTGTGCTGCGACTTTATCAGTGGCCACGGCGCACTGGTGCTTTCAATGTCTGGATCAATCTACCAACATTTGATCCAACGGCAGGCGGCGACGTGGTCAAACGCTTGCAACGGGATGGGCGCGTTAACATTATCTTAGGTTTCTTGCTGCCATTCTTGGTGCCAGCGGTGGTGAAACTGGTTGCGGCGCTGGGCACCCCAATCAATCTTGATAATCCGCAGACTTTGATTTGGACGGTCTCTGCATGGGCATTTTTGCCAGCCAGTATCCTGATGCGCGGTGTGGCTCTCAGCCGGGTTGCGCAGATGATCGAAATGCAGCGCAGAAGAACCTACGATCGCAATGGACCGACACACAGTCCTACATATTGATTGCCATCTGCCTGGCAGGGCAGGCCGTGGCCGACCCCTACCGTATCGCGACATTCGCAGCTCCGCTCAGTCGCGATGGCCCCGGTCTTTTGTTGCGGGATATTCAGCGCGGTGATGACCCGCAACTGACCGCAATTCAAGCAATCATCGCACGTCATGCGCCGGATGTTCTGGTCCTGACCGACTTTGACTATGATCTTGATGGGCTTGCGCTTGCGGCTTTTGCTGCAACTCTTGGCCCCGATTACCCACATCGCTTTGCGTTGCAGCCGAACGCCGGGCTTGCCACAGGGTTTGACCTTGATGGCAACGGCCGTTTGGGTGAGGCGCGCGATGCGCATGGCTATGGGCGCTTTGCCGGTGATGGGGGTATGGCGGTCCTGTCGCGCTTTCCCATCGTTGAGACACAGGTAACAGATCTGTCAGCAACGCTCTGGAAAGAAGTTCCGGGTGCAACGCTGCCACAGGTCGCAGGCGCAGCTTTTCCAAGTGCTGCTGCACAGGATATCTTGCGCGTTTCATCGACCGGGCATTGGATCGTGCCTCTTGCACTGCCGGATGGGGCGGCACTTTCGCTTTTGGTGTTTTCGGCCACGCCGCCTGTGTTTGACGGACCGGAAGATATGAACGGGCTGCGCAACCGCGATGAGCTGCGTTTGTGGCAGGCCGTGCTTGACGGCGATTTCGGGGCCGTCCCGCCTAGTTTTGTTGTTGCAGGCAATGCCAATTTAGATCCCAACGGGGGTGCCGGATATACAGAGGCGATGGCCGCCTTCTTGCGCCATCCATTGTTGCAAGACCCACTGCCAGATAAAAACACCGCCGATTGGCCGGAAGATGGCCCCGGCAAACTGCGCGTCAGCTATGTTTTACCCTCTGCGGATTGGACGGTCATGGATGCAGGTGTTTTCTGGCCCGCGCCGGATGAACCTGAACGCACCCTAACCGGTGATGACGGATTGGCCGCCGGGCCGCATCACTTTGTCTGGGTCGATATCAGCGGGTAATCCTCCCAACATCACGTCTTCCAGATCGGTTGCCTGAAAATCGGGTAACAACCGGGTGAATTTCGCGGATCCGATTTGATGCGGCATGGCATAAAGGTAGCGCATTTCGCGCAATTCACGTGCCAGTTCCCAAAACGGGCTCAGAAGCATCATCATCTACCATGCAAACTGCGTGATTTTGATCGGCCGCCCGGTGCGGCCTTCGATGCAGCGGTGTAAGTCTGCGGTGGTAAAGGCGTGACCCAGAAACGGCACATCCTCGAACATCGCCAATTCCGTGCGTTTTTCGGCCAGCTTGACTGCCGCACGCCCCCATTCGTGCACATAGGCATAGCTCTATAGTATATTCGGATCGGCCGCTGCGGTGATCCTATCCCTTTTGATATCGCTCGCCGTTGCCTGCCGGATCAATGAAATTGCCCGCGCGCAGTACAATTGTCTGGACGCCAGAGGCGCGATAGCTTTCCTCCATTGCGATGCGGACATGGCCCTTCTTGGTGGTTGCAATCTGCGGCGTATTCTCGTCCAACACCCTCGGCTGATCGCCAAAGTTATAGATGTTCCCGGGAATGATGATAGTCGCACCGCTGGCCTTTGCAGCCGCAATCACCTGAGCGATGATCGCAGGAATGGTCCGTTCCCAATCGTGAAGGCGGGTGGGTTGAGGCCGTTCACAATGACATCAACAGCATTGGCCGCTGCAACCATATCGGCTGCTGCGCGGCAGCTTGGCACCAGCCAGCCCACATTAGGCCGCCAGATCAAGGCGATTGAGGCCCAGCTGGGCGCTGAGCTTTTCCGCCGCCAGGCCCGCGGTTTCGTGCTGACCCAAACAGGTGCAGATCTTGTGGGCCCAGCCAACGCGATGCGCGATGCTGTCCGGCAGATCACGCTGACCGCTGCAGGCCAACAGGCGCGGCTGGAAGGGACCGTACGGATCACTGCAAGTGTCGCGGCCTCTGCCATGCATTTGCCCCCGATCATCGCCAAAATCCGTAAGCTGGAACCGCAAATCGCCATTGAACTGGTGCCTAGCGATGATACCCGCAACTTGCTCTATCGTGAGGCGGACATCGCTGTGCGGATGTATCGGCCAACGCAGCTTGATCTGATTACGCAGCACATCGGAGACATTCCATTGGGCGTCTTCGCAGCCCGGTCCTATCTGGCAGAACGCGGTACGCCGACATCCGTCATTGACCTTATGAACCATGATTTCGTGGGCTTCGACCGCAATACTGCGATCATCGAAGGGTTTGCCGAAGCCGGTATTCGCATTGATCGTAATTTCTTTAAGACACGATGCGACGACAACATCGCCTATTGGGAACGGGTGCGCGCTGGCTGTGGTATCGGTTTCGCGCAGGTCAATATCGGGCGCAACGACCCGCTCACTGTTGAAATCGATCTTGGTATCCTGCTGCCGACCCTGCCGATCTGGCTGACAGCGCATGAAGCGATGCGGCAAACGCCGCGAATCCGGCGGGTCTGGGGCCTTTTGACAGAGGGACTAAAGCCCTTGGTATCTTGAACCTGCCGCCTCATCGCGCTAGGGCCTTTGCAACCAATTCAAGCAAGGACCTGACACATGGCAAACCCTTCCCTTTTGATCCTCGCCGGTGACGGCATCGGCCCGGAAGTTATGGATGAAGTGAAGCGGATCATCGACTGGTTCGGCGACAAGCGTGACCTGACATTTGATGTGTCCGAAGATCTTGTTGGCGGTGCCGCCTATGACGCGCACGGTGTGCCGCTGCACGACGATACGATGGCCAAGGCGCAAGAGGTTGACGCCGTGCTGCTGGGGGCCGTGGGTGGGCCAAAATACGACAATCTGGACTTCAGCGTGAAACCCGAGCGCGGCTTGCTCCGTTTACGCAAGGAAATGGATCTCTTTGCCAACCTCCGCCCTGCCCAGTGCTTTGACGCACTCGCCGATTTCTCGTCACTGAAGAAAGACGTTGTTGCGGGCCTCGACATCATGATCGTGCGTGAACTGACATCGGGCGTCTATTTCGGTGAACCACGCGGTATCCATATCGAAGACAATATGCGTGTAGGCGTGAACACCCAGCGCTATACCGAAGCCGAAATTGAACGCGCCGCACGCGCGGCCTTTGATCTGGCGATGAAGCGTAACAAAAAGGTCTGCTCGATGGAGAAGGCCAATGTGATGGAAAGCGGTATCCTGTGGCGTGATGTCGTCACTGAAGTCCACGCCGACTATCCCGAGGTTGAGCTGAGCCATATGTATGCCGACAACGGCGCGATGCAGCTGGTGCGCGCGCCCAAGCAGTTTGATGTGATCCTCACTGATAACCTGTTTGGCGATATCCTGTCTGATTGCGCTGCGATGCTGACAGGGTCTCTGGGCATGTTGCCGTCGGCATCGCTTGGCCTGCCAATGGCCAACGGTCGCCCGAAGGCGATGTATGAGCCCGTACACGGGTCCGCGCCTGACATTACAGGCCAGGGTAAGGCCAATCCGATTGCCTGTATCCTCAGCTTTGCTATGGCGCTGCGCTATTCCTTTGACGAAGGCGCAGAGGCCGATCGTCTGGAGGCAGCTATCGAAAAGGTTCTGGCAGACGGCGCACGCACCGCTGATCTGATGGGGCCTGAAGGCGGTACACCGCTCAGCACCACGCAAATGGGTGACGTGATCCTCGCGGCACTCGACGCGAGCCTTTGATCTGATGTCGGGGAATGCCAAAGGGGCGCTTTTGGCGCTGCTGGCCTTTGGCATTTTCTCGACACATGACGTTGTCGTCAAAATTCTTGGCGGGATTTACTCGCCGTTCCAGATCGTCTTTTTCAGCGTCCTGCTAAGCTTTCCGCTGGCGATGGTGATGCTGATGCGGGATGCGCGGCCCGGCACGTTGGTTCCTGCGCATCCGTGGTGGCTGGCGGTGCGGACTGTGGCAGCCGTGATCACAGGTGTATCTGCCTTTTACGCCTTTTCGGTCCTGCCCTTGGCGCAGACCTATGCCATTCTCTTTGCCACGCCTTTGCTGATTACAATCCTTGCGATCCCGGTATTGGGTGAGGTCGTGCGCCTGCGGCGCTGGCTTGCTGTGCTGGTCGGTCTGGCTGGTGTTTTTATCGTGCTGCGCCCGGGCGACACAGACCTTTCGCTGGGTCATCTTGCAGCCCTAGCCGCGGCCATCGGTGGCGCGCTTGCATCTATCGTTGTGCGCAAGATCGGGTCGGTGGAACGGCCGGTCGTGATGTTGCTTTATCCGATGATGGTGAATTTTGTTGTCATGGCCTGTGCGCTGCCGTTTGTTTATAAACCCATGCCGATTGAGCATTTGGGCCTGTTGGGTATCATCGCAACCTTTGCATGGTTCGCGAGCCGCCTTGTCATTGCGGCCTATCAATCAGGCGAAGCGGCGATCATTGCCCCGATGCAATACAGCCAGATCATCTGGGCGACGCTTTTCGGGTTTTTGTTCTTTAATGAAACAATTGATCAGGCAACGGCCATAGGGGCAGGGATCATCATCGCCAGCGGTCTCTATATCGTGCTGCGTGAAAGCCGTTCGGGCACATCCGAAAATACGCCGGTTCTGCGCACAAGGTCCCGGTCTGAAACGGCGACAACGCCGCGTGTGTCTATGTTCATGCGCTTGGCGGGCAAAACGCCACCGCGGCCCGACGACAGCTAGCTTGTAGCAGCTTCCGGCGGGGCGAAACTATGCGCATTCGCGCGCGCCCAACGCTCGCGGTAGATGGGGTTGTCGTCGCCATCATCAAGCAAGAACCCTTCGCGCAGATAGGTGTAGACATCTGCGGCTTCGGTCATCTGCCCGTCGCCTTTGCGGGTCATGAAGTGGTAGGGCAGGAACCCCCTTGGATCATTCAGACCCGCGGCACCTGCCATCTCACCCAAGGCGCGCAGGGTGTTGGCGTGGAACCGTGCGACACGTTTGCTTTTGTTGTTCACATCCAGCGCGGCTTGGCGCACGGGGTCTTGCGTTGTCACGCCGACGGGGCAGTGATTGGTATGACAGGCCTGTGCCTGGATACAGCCAATGGCAAACATATAGCCGCGCGCCGAGTTGCACCAATCTGCCCCGATCGACAATGCACGGGCGATATCAAAGGCGCTGACAACTTTGCCAGCAGCGCCGATCTTGACCTGATCACGGATGCCTGCCCCCCGCAGCGTGTTGTGCACAAAGGTCAGCCCCTCAACCATTGGCATGCCGACATGATTGGCAAATT
Source organism: Yoonia sp. (assembly GCA_023263855.1). GTDB lineage: Bacteria > Pseudomonadota > Alphaproteobacteria > Rhodobacterales > Rhodobacteraceae > Yoonia. The sequence goes on from JALQUF010000041.1 coordinate 20,608, forward strand.
CCAGAGGGGCGGCCCCTGTGCCGCCTTCGGTGCCGTCCACCACGATAAAATCGGGGATGATCCCTGTTTCCAGCATCGCTTTGACCATACACATAAACTCACGCCGGTGGCCGATGCAGAGTTTGAAACCGATGGGCTTGCCCCCTGACAGATCGCGCAACTGGCCAATGAACTGCATCAGCTCCATCGGGCCGGTAAAGGCGGTGTGCGCAGCGGGTGATACGCAATCGACCCCCATGGGAATGTCGCGGGCTTCTGCAATCTCGGGTGTGATTTTCGCGGCGGGCAACATGCCGCCATGACCGGGTTTGGCACCTTGACTGAGTTTCAGCTCGATCATTTTGACCTGATCTTTTGCGGCTTGCCGCGCGAATTTTTCCGGGTTGAAGGTGCCATCGTCGTTGCGGCATCCAAAGTAGCCTGAACCGATTTCATAGATCAGGTCCCCACCGCCGTCGCGGTGATACCGGCTGATGCCGCCCTCGCCGGTATCATGGGCGAAGCCGCCCATTTTCGCGCCCTTGTTCAGTGCAGAAATGGCATTGGCGGAAAGCGCGCCAAAGCTCATTGCCGAGATATTATAAAGCGATGCATTGTAGGGCTGCTTGCAGTGATCCCCGCCGATATTGACGCGAAAATCCGTGTCTTCCAGATGGATCGGCTGCACCGAGTGGGTAAGCCAGGAATACCCTGCCTCATACACGCGTTCTTGGGTGCCAAAAGGGCGCTTGTCTTCAGCGCCCTTGGAGCGTTGATAAACCAGCGACCGCTGTTCACGGCTGAAGGGTTGTTCGTCCTGATCCCCCTCGATCAGATACTGGCGGATTTCTGGGCGGATCTTTTCGAACAGGAACCGGATGTGACCCAGAACAGGATAGTTGCGGATGATCGCATGGCGGGTCTGTCTGACGTCATGAATGCCAAGCGCGGTCAGCGCGGCAAAGACGAAAAAGAGCAAGAAAGCCCAGCTGGCCCAGAAGCCTGCGATGAAAAACACGATGGCCAAGACAGCGACCAGAGCAAACGTTGCATAACGCTGTAACGAGATCAGTTGACGCACAACACACCCTCCTTATTTGAGGGTAGACTAGGCCGCTGATCTTATGAACGAAAGGCTGATGTGATGAAGTTTTCATCACAAAAGAGATTGCGTGGTCTAGAAGTCAGCGGTGACGCCGGGCAGATCCAGTGCTTTGATCAGTTCGCGCAATTCCTGCCTTGCGGCGATGTTCGAGATGTTCATCCCCTTCACGCCAATATCGCGCAGATCCAGCAGTGTCAGACCACGCGGAAAAAGCTCTCGGAAGATGACCCGTTCGTTAAAGCCGGGGGCCGTGCGAAAACCGATGCGCTTGGCGAGCTTTGCGATGGCGCGCTCCATCTTTTGTTTGTTCACCATGGCCTGCGCGCCCATGCGGTTGCGGACCACAACCCAGTCGATCGGCTTTAGCCCGGCTTGGCTGCGCAATTGGCGGGCATTCCAGACCATTTCGGAATAGACCGAGGGGCCGGTGATGTCTTCGCCATCGCTGTCGACATGGGCCAGCAAGTCAAAATCAATGAAACTGTCATTGAGCGGCGTGATCAGCGTATCAGCCAGCGAATGAGCAACCTGGCTGAGGCGGGTGTGTGAACCGGGGCAGTCGATCAGAATAAAATCGGCGTCTGCTTCCATCCGGGCGACAGCCATCGACAGGCGGTGGTCAAAAGCGTTTTCGCCGGGTTTCAGCAGGTTTTGGTCAATGTCAGGCAGTTCGTGGTAAGACGGCGTCGGAAGATCCAGCCCTTTGCTTTCCAGAAATGACTGCCGGTTCAGAATGTAGCGCCCCAGTGTTCTTTGGCGCAGATCAAGGTCAAGGGTCCCGACCCGGTGGCCCATCCGGGCCAGTGCCGTTGCTACGTGCATAGAGACGGTCGATTTGCCTGCACCGCCCTTTTCGTTACCGACCACGATAATATGCGCCACTGAACGATTCCCCGTAATTCCTTGCCTTGGACCTCTATATGATGTGGTCGAAGTGAGGGGAAGCACATGCAACAACTCCGAGGGTATTTTCACCAGCCCTTGACAGAAGCGGCTTCAAGCCTCATGTCCCAATCAACCGACGCAGGCTGCCGCGTGAGCAGAGCGAGACCGGACAGGTCTACCGCAAGGCGCAGGTTATTTTCAGGTTCCCACATCACGCAGGGGTCCCGCGCCACATCGGCGCCCGGACAATGCGGTCTTGGCTGTCAGCATATTGGCGCAACCTTGCACGGGTTCATGGCATGTTGCCGTGGGCCAAATGATATGCGCGGGCCGCTGGCCTGCTAGAAATTAGGATATCCATCGATGGATTTTGATATGCTGGGCCTCGCGCCCCGTCTCGTAACTGTTCTGAAAGAACAAGGGATCACTGATCCCACCCCCATTCAAACCCAAGCCATTCCGCACGCCATGAACGGCCGCGATGTGATGGGGCTTGCCCAGACCGGCAGCGGCAAGACCGCAGCCTTTGGCCTGCCCATGATCCACGCGCTGATGAAGGCTGGCGTGAAACCCAACCCCAAGACTGCGCGCGGGCTGATCCTTGCACCGACACGCGAATTGGCCAAGCAGATCGCGGACAACCTGACCGCCTATACCAAAGGCAGCCACCTGAAAGTGGCGCTGGTCGTTGGCGGGGCAGGGATCGTGGCCCAGACCAAGCGTCTGGCGGGCGGCGTTGACCTGTTGGTCGCAACCCCCGGTCGCCTGATTGACCTGTTGGATCGTCGCGCGGTGCGTCTTGACGAAACCATCTATCTGGTCCTCGATGAGGCCGATCAAATGCTCGACATGGGGTTCATCCATGCGTTGCGCCGCATCGCACCGCTTCTGGCCAAAGACCGCCAGACCATGATGTTCTCGGCCACGATGCCGAAGCTGATGGGTGAATTGGCCAACACCTACCTGACCGACGCTGTGCGCGTGCAGGTGAATCCTCCGGGGCAGGCGGTGAAAAAGATCAACCAGTCGGTGCATTTCGTGGCACAAGCCGCCAAGACCGACCTGCTGGTCGAACTGCTCGACAAGCACCGTGATGAACTGGCCATCGTCTTTGGACGCACAAAGCATGGCTGCGAAAAACTTTACAAGGTGCTTGAGAAAAAAGGCTTTGCGGCGGCATCTATCCACGGCAACAAATCCCAAGGCCAGCGGCAACGTGCGCTAGACGCCTTCAAAGCAGGCAAAACCCGCGTTCTGGTCGCGACCGATGTTGCAGCACGTGGTCTGGATATTCCTGATGTGCGTTTTGTCTATAACTATGACCTGCCCAATGTGGCTGAAAACTATGTTCACCGGATCGGGCGGACCGCACGTGCGGGCGCTGACGGGTCTGCCGTGGCACTTGTCGCACCGGACGAGATGATCGAGTTGAAAGACATCGAAAAAGCGATGAAGGAGACCATTCCAGTCGCGTCAGGGCGCGAATGGGACATCCTGCCAGGTCAGAAAAAGCGCCCCAACGGTGGTGGTGGCGGGCGTCGCGGTGGCGGCGGCAACCGGGGCGGCGGGCAACGTGCCAGCGGCAAGCCCGGCGGCGGTCAGGCCAAACCGGGCGGACGGCGCCGCAATGGTGGCGGCGGGAACCGGTCACGCGGGCAGTCGGCGGCCTAGGTTGAGCGATAAGTTAGAAAGGCGCTGTTCCAAATATGGGGCAGCGCTTGATGGCTGATCACCATCAAGATGTAACGAGACGGTCCAGAATGGAAAAGATACTGGTCCGGGATTCAGGTGTGAAGTTGTCGAGGCTTTGAACACACATGTGACGTATGTCCTGCGCCGCGATCTGTGTTTCTAGAGCTTCTAAAGATACGGGTTCACAGACTTTGGGCTCTATAAAGATATCGTTACGTGGTACAAGCTTGATGCGGTCGGATTTCAATCCGGCGGCAGCGTAGAGCACCAAAGGCCTAAATTGCGATGGGTTCCGCATTCGAAAAGGAATGTTGCGCTCCAGCCGCCCACTACGTTCCATGAGGGATGCGAAATCCTGTCGATTGATCGGGTGTGGTGTGTGGGCGATTTTAACGTCTCGAACAAGCTTTAGCGGATCGTCTGGTGAGATCTTAGTTCCGATCATACCTGCAGCGGTGAATGTCTTGCCTTTGACTATGCGCGTGATCTCACGCAAGATTTTATTGCGGTAGAATGAGAAACCACGAATGAGGGGAACATCACCCTCAAAATAGTCGGCCTCTGTAACCGGCCTCGTGATGAAAAATTCGTCATTAAGAAAAATAAAGCGTTCACTCAATTCGGGAATGCGATGTAGGCAGGTCT
>JALQUF010000042.1 GCA_023263855.1 Yoonia sp.
CTGATCCGCTTGCGGTACCAACGGCCGTGATTGCGACCCCAGCGGATGCGCCGTTGTCGCCCGTCCAAGCGCCCCCCGCCCCACCAGCGGAAGAAACGGCACAAGCCGCCGTTGGCGCACCCGTTTTGCGTGGACAGGTGCTCAGCCCTGATGAAGCGGCCCGCATTTATGATGCGACAGGTGTTTGGCAACGCGCACCGCGCTTTCTGGCTGTCCCTTCAGGTGCGATCCCGCTGAACTTTCAATCACCTGCCGCAACCGCGCCACCCGTGCGGGTCGCGCAGCCGGACGTGCCGCTCTTGGACGGGCTGGAAACCGATCTGAGCTTTATCGCGCCAGCCAACCCACCCGCACCAGACATCGTTTTCGCGCGGGATGAAAACGGGTTCATTCTTGCAACTGAAGAAGGCACCGTGACACCAGAAGGCGCAATCGTCTTTGCCGGCCTGCCTGATCTGGCAATCACCCCACGCCCCGAACTGACGCAAAGCGACCGCGACCGCATGGCCCTGCTGGCCCCTGCCCCCGAAGGTGTCATTGTCATCGCCGGCCGCCCGGACGTTGTGCCCGCGCTTCGCCCTGCAAATGCGCAACTGCCCGACGCCGATGAAAGCTCCGCTGGCGATGATGCTGTGAATGCAGCCGTTGCAGAGGCCGCGACCACAGAAACCGTCCCCCCACTTGGCGGTGTCGGACTATCCAGCCTTGAATTGCAAAACTCGGGCACAATCGCGCTGGATACAGAGGTTGTCGAAGGCGGTGCAATTATTGACTTGCGGCCCCGCCTGCGTCCACAAGGCCTGACGGATGGAATTGACCCCGGCACGCCGGATATCACAGATATCCTTGCCGGGATCGCAACCGAAGATGCGACTTTACGTTTCGACAACAGTACAGCACTTGCGGTTCCGCTATCACTGCGGCCTGACGTCCGCCCCGCGAACTTTGGCACCGTCGTTGCTGCGGCGCGCAGCCAGCAACAAACGCAACCTGCAGCCGCTGCTGCACCTGTGGCAGCGGCGGCGCCTGTCGCACCTCAGAACTTTGAGCCGGTCCCCGGTGGTGTGGCGCGCGCGGCAACGCAAGAGGATGCAATCCGCTTGCGTGATATCAACTTGATTGGTGTTTATGGCCGCCCCAATGCCCGCCGCGCGTTGGTCCGCCTGAGCAACGGACGCTATGTCCGCGTCGAAGTCGGCAGCGCCTTGGATGGCGGACAGGTAACAGCCATTGGTGATGACGCGCTGAACTACGTCAAACGCGGGCGCACTTATGCAATCGAGTTGCCGTAACTTCGCCAGCCGCCTTCATATATTGAGTTGGCCTACCATGAGGCTGTTCTTTTCAGATCACGCCTCTCTGAAACTGGCGAAAACCCGCTTTCAAATAGGTCGCTGACCGCTAGACTATTCCTATAAACGAACACAACCAAAAGGGACTTATGACGTCCCATCAAAGCGGGCCACAATGGAAACCTTCCTGTTTCAAGCAACAATCTATCTAGGGGCCGCGGTGATTGCCGTGCCTCTGGCCGCGCGGTTGGGTCTTGGCTCTGTTCTTGGGTATCTTCTGGCAGGGATCGTCATTGGCCCTGTGACCGGGTTGGTTGGCACTGAAACGCAAGACTTGCAGCACTTTGCCGAATTCGGCGTCGTGATGATGCTGTTCCTGATCGGGCTTGAGATGGAGCCGCGCGCCTTGTGGAACATGCGCCAGCGTTTGCTGGGGTTGGGCGGCTTGCAAATCCTGCTGACGATGGCGGCGATCAGTGGCGGCAGCATTGCCATGGGGTATGATGCCTCCACCGCCATTGCGATCGGCATGATCTTTGCGCTGTCTTCAACCGCGATCGTTCTGCAAACATTGACCGAAAAAGGGCTGATGCGCACCAGTGGCGGGCGGTCGACATTCTCGGTGCTTTTGGCGCAAGATATTGCCGTGATCCCTATGCTGGCTTTGCTGCCCTTGCTCGCCGCCCCTGCCCTTCTCAGCCTTGCGTCCGATGGATCCATGGTGCTTGCAATGGACACACACGACGACGCCCACCATGCCACGCTCAGCCTTGTTGAAGGCCTGCCCGGTTGGGGCGTCACGCTTGTCACGCTGGGCGCGGTCGCCGCTGTGATCCTGGCTGGTACTTTTCTGACGCGGCCGCTCTTTCGCTACATCCACCACGCCCGCCTGCGCGAGATGTATACCGCGCTGGCCTTGCTGATGGTGGTCGCGACGGCTGTCTTGATGACAATGGTTGGCCTGTCACCGGCGTTGGGGACGTTTCTTGCCGGCGTTGTCCTTGCCAACTCGGAATTCCGACACGAACTGGAAAGCGATCTGGCGCCGTTCAAAGGGCTGCTTTTGGGGCTGTTCTTTATCACAGTCGGAGCAGGCATTAATTTTTCGCTGTTTTTCGGTGATCCGGGGCGAATTCTGGGGCTGGCCATTGCCGTGATGGTGATCAAAGGATTGATCCTTTTTGCTCTCGCTTGGATGTTTAAACTGCACAAGAAAGACCGCTGGCTTTTCACGCTTGGATTGGCCCAGGCCGGTGAATTCGGCTTTGTCCTGATCTCGTTCTCTCTGCAGCAAGGCGTTCTGACCGACAGCCTTGCAGGGCAGCTTTTGTTGGTCATTGCCTTGTCGATGTTGATCACGCCTTTGCTGTTCATCATTTACGAGTTGATCATCAAACGGATGGGCGACACCGAAGAGACCGAACATGATGAAGTCGACGAACAAGGCACCGTAATCATTGCTGGCATTGGCCGTTTCGGGCAAATCGTGAACCGGCTGGTGCGCAGTGCGGGATTTGATACCGTTGTGGTCGATAATGACCTCAGCACCGTGCAAATGATGCGCAAATTCGGATTTCGGGGCTTTTTTGGCGATCCGACGCGACCCGACCTTTTGAACGCGGCTGGTCTGGAAGATGCCAAGGTCTTGGTTGTCGCCGTAGATGACCGTGAGGCCAGCAATAAACTGGTGCGCTATGCCCGCAAGAACCGGCCCAATCTGCACATCGTCGCCCGCGCCCGCGACCGTGTACATGTGCACGAGCTTTATGAAGCGGGTGCAGATGATATCGTGCGCGAAATGTTCGACAGCTCATTGCGGGCGGGCCGCTATGCGCTTGAAAACCTTGGTTTGAGCGAGTTTGAAGCCGCCGAAGTGGAACAAGCCTTCTATCAGCACGATCGCACCGCGTTGCGCGAATTGGCGGCACTTTGGCGACCGGGCGTGCCGATCACCGATTTGCCGGAATACGTCGCGCGGGCACGGGCACTCAATAGCGGGCTCGAGCTGGAATTGACCGCCCGCCAGCAGGCCGGTGAGCGTGAAAAGGAAGGCTCTTAGCCGTCGCTGACCCCGGCCTCTGCAAAAGTGGCCATGCCTGAATGACAGGCGACAGCGCCTTTCAGCACGCCAATGGCCAAAGCCGCACCGGAACCTTCACCAAGGCGCAGGCCAAGGCGCAGCAAAGGCTCTTTGCCCAAGGCATCAAGCAGGCGCTGGTGTGCGCCTTCTGCACTCAGATGCCCGGCGACCGCGTGGTCCAATGCGCCATCCACAGCCTTATGAAGGGCGGCGGCGGCGGCTGAACAGATAAACCCGTCAAGGATCACAGGAATGCGGTGATGGCGCGCAGCGGCGATTGCACCGGCCATTGCCGCCAGTTCGCGCCCGCCCAGACAGCGCAATGCCTCAAGCGGATCGGTCGTGGCGTGCAAGGCAAGCCCGCGTGCCACCACATCTGTCTTGCGCGCAAGCCCTGCGTCATCCACGCCTGTGCCCCGCCCGGTCCAATCCGCCGCTTCACCGCCCAGCACAGCTGTTGCGACGGCCGCAGCAGAAGTCGTGTTGCCGATCCCCATCTCGCCGGTCACTAGCAAATCCGCATCAGGATCAACGGCGTTCCAGCCCGTTTGCAAAGCCACGATGAATTCATCTTCTGTCATGGCAGGAGCCGTCGTGAAATCGGCGGTCGGCGTTTCCAATGACAGCGGGTAGACATCCATCTTGGCGCCAAAGGCCTTTGACAACTGATTGATCGCAGCGCCCCCATGTTCAAAATTTGCAACCATCTGCACTGTCACCTCTGGCGGGAAAGCCGAGACACCCTGCGCGCAAACCCCGTGATTGCCTGCAAAGACAATGACCTGCGGTGCGACGATCTGAGGCTGCGCATCGCCCCGCCAGCCTGCGTACCAGATCGCCAAATCTTCCAAGCGGCCCAGCGCGCCGGGGGGTTTAGTCAACTGCCCGTTGCGGTCTTGTGCGCCCTGAATTGCGGCTTGATCAGGTCCGGGAGCGGCAGCCAGTGCATCACGGAAGGTCGAAATGGTGGTAAATGGCGCTTGCATCGCATCCTCGCTAGGGTCAATCCTCATCAGTGTTTAACGCACGTGGCGGCGGTGAAAAGGCCCCGAAAGGACGCATCTTGTACAAACACGACAATGCCTTGATCGACAGGGTTGATCTGCCCGCAGCACTGGGATTGCTGACGCGGTTGCCGGTGGTCGTCGATGGCGCGCGCGCTGTGGACCGGGGCGCGGCGGCGGCCTGGGCCTATCCTTTGGTGGGTGTCGTGCTGGGCGTTATTCTGGCGGCCGCGACAGCTGTGATGATCTGGATCGGCATTCCGGCGGGCATCGTTGCGGGACTTGTGCTGGGCGGATCGGTCGTCATGACAGGGGCCATGCATGAAGACGGACTGGCAGATAGTGCCGATGGGCTTTGGGGTGGCTGGGACAAGGCGCGCCGGTTGGAAATTATGAAAGACAGCCATATCGGGGTTTACGGCGTTTGCGCGATAGCGCTGTCGCTGCTGCTGCGCTGGCTTGCCCTTGTCGCGATTGTATCAATGGGAGCCTACTGGGTCGCCTTTATCACCGCAGGTGCCCTGAGCCGTGCAGCAATGGTTGTCTTGATGGCCGCCCTGCCCAATGCGCGCGGCGGCGGGCTCAGCAAAACCGTCGGCCGGCCAGCACAGGGCGCGGTTTGGTTGGCGGTGGGGATTGCAGCGGGATTTGCGTTTCTTTGCGGATACCCGCAGGCGATTTTGGTCGCTGTTGCGACCGGCGTTGGATGCGGGTTGATTGCGCGCAGCAAGATCGGCGGACAGACCGGCGATATTCTGGGCGCGACACAGCAAATCACCGAAATAGCCGTCCTGATCGCAATCGTTGTGACAGTGACTTAGGGCAGGTCCTGACAAGCAAGTGCCGTGGCAAAAGAGCCGCGGTCCACGTGCGCCCCGATCTGACGGGTGACAAGCTGCCCGTCACGCAAGGCGGTCGCCATAATCTTTGTCCAATCAGCACTGGCGGTAATCATCTCGGGGCCCGGCCCGCAGTCACGGATACCGCCACCGATATCAGCCTCGCCGATACGGTGATTGGTCAGGCCGGACAAGTCTGCAACAGGCACCAACGCCCCGTCCACAAAGCGCCAGACACGCAGGGTTTTGGCCAGATGGGGACGGTCGATATAGGCGAGTTCGATGTCCCCGTCACCATCCAGATCAGCCACGCCAATCGGGGCAAGCCAGCGGTTTGTCCGGCCAATATGCGGGGTCGCGGCGATCTTGCCGGTTGTGTCATAAACGGCGAGTTGCGCGCCTTCACTGTCCAGCGTTTCCACCACCACAACCTCTGGCTGGCCATCACCATCCACATCGGCAAGCCGGGGTGCCACATCTTCAAAGACACGGTCTTGCGAGAGCGTAAAGCGCCGCACGCCCTTTTCGGTATAAATGTGCAACGCCCCCCACTCAATCGCATCGCCCAAAATGCCGTGGGCATAGCGATCTGTTGGCGCGGTGTATTCCGCCGACAAGATTGTCTCGGCGCAGGCAGAGGTGGCCATAACAGCCACCAATGCCGCAGCGCGGATCAAATCTGCTTTTCCGGCATCTGTACGCGCAGACCATCCAGCGCGTCAGTGACCTTCAACTGGCACGTCAGGCGCGATTTTTTCGGATCAGGCTGGAATGCAAAATCAAGCATGTCCTCTTCCATCGGGTCCTTGGCGGGCAGTTTATCGACCCACGCATCATCGACATAGACGTGGCATGTCGAACAGGCGCAAGCCCCGCCGCAATCAGCTTCAATCCCGGGAATGCCGTTGTCGCGCGCGCCTTCCATCACGGTCAGCCCGGTAGCGACATCAACTACATGTTCTTTGCCGCCATATTCGACGTAGGTAATCTTGGCCATTCGTATCGGTTCCTTTGCAGATTGACTGATTGCTATACTAACTAGTGCACGTTTTTCGTGCTCGCCACCCCCAAATGTATTGTTGTCAGACGCTAACAGACCAGTGCACTGTGGACTCTCGCGTCCGAATGCCTACCTTCGTGCCTACGGTGGGTCGGGGAGGCCCAGAACTAGGGAGAAATCTATGAAAAATATATCCAAAGCGGTCCTCGCGGCCAGTCTTGCTGTCGCGGCACCAATGGCACAGGCACAAGACGCCGAAGAGGCCAGCTATATCCTGACAACAGCATCAACTGGCGGCACATACTACCCGGTGGGGGTTGCCCTTTCGACACTTATCAAGGTCAAGCTTGAGCCAAGCCAGAAGATTGGCATGTCCGCGATCAGCTCGGCTGGTTCCGGCGAAAACGTCCGCCTGATCCGAGAAGGCGAAGCACAGTTTGGTATTCTGCAAGGTCTGTTTGGCTACTATGCAGCCACCGGCACAGGCCCGGTCAGCGAACCGCAAGAGCACCTGCGCTCGGTCACGATGCTGTGGCAGAACGTTGAGCAATTCGTCGTTGCATCAGATGCCGTCGAAACCGGCACGATGGCAGACATGGTCGCCATGACCGGTGAGGCGATGGCGCTGGGTTCGCAGAACTCGGGCACGATCGGTTCCAACGGGGCGCTGATGGCCGGTCTGGGTGTGGACATCAACACAGACTATGAACTTGTTTTCGGCGGCTACGGCCCATCGGCTGAAGCGCTGCAAAACGGTCAGGTCAAAGGTATCAGCACACCGGCTGGCGTCCCAACAGGCGCGATCAGCCAGTTGATGGCATCCGCAGGTGACGGTGTGACAATGCTGAACTGGACTGCCGAAGAACTGGCGGCAGCAGATGCGGGCCGTGAGCTTTGGACACCTTACCTGATTCCGGCAGGCACTTATCCGGGCCAGTCCGAGGATATCAACACCATCGCGCAGCCAAACTTCCTGGCCACGCATGCTGATCTGCCCGAAGAGAACGTCTATCAGATCACCAAGACGATCTATGAAAACCTGCCGTTCCTGCAAGCGATCCACCCGGCCACAAAGGCGATGGCGCTGGAAGCCGCGATTGCAGGTCTGCCTGTCCCACTGCACCCTGGTGCAGCACGGTTCTATCAGGAACAGGGCATTGAGCTCCCCGCGCGCCTGATTGCTAACTAAGACGACCACGGCTCGCGCCACAAAGGTGCGGGCCGTTTGATATCCAAGGGGACAAATATGTCTGATGAAACCCCTGCCGAAGTCGCCCTCCAGCGCGATTTCACCGGGCTGACCAACACCGCCCTTTCCATACTTTGCTTTTTGATCGCGGTCGGGCACATCTATGTGGCCTTTGATCCGTTCATTTCCGAATTCCAGCGCAACGCTTATCACTTTGCAGGTTTTGCCTTTCTGGCCGCTGTTCTTAACCCGTTGATCCGCGGCAAGACCCGCAGTAAGCCAATGTTGGTCTTTGACCTGACGTTTGGGGCGCTGGTGGCTGCTGCAGCCATATACATGCCCTTTGCCGAGCAAGGGATTTATGACCGAGGTGTCAAATTCGCACCGCTTGACTGGGTTGCCGCTGTGATCTGCGTGATCGGGGCCATTGAATTGACCCGCCGCCTGACAGGCTGGGTGATCCCAAGCCTGATTATCATTGCGATTTCCTACGTCGGCTGGTGGGGGCAAATGATTGGCGGGGTGTTTTCTTTTCCCGGACTGAGTTGGGAATCTATCGCGTTTCGCTCAATCTACGGCGATGATGCGATGTTCGGCACAATCGCACGGATTTCATCCACCTTTGTCTTTCTTTTCATTATTTTTGGCGCCTTCCTGCTGCGCTCTGGCGCTGGCGACTTTGTGATTAACATCGCACGCGCGATTGCCGGGCGACTGGTGGGCGGTCCGGGGATCGTTGCAGTGATCGCCTCTGGCCTGACCGGTACAATCTCAGGATCTGCGGTCGCCAACACGGCGTCGACAGGCGTGATTACCATCCCTTTGATGAAAAAAGCGGGGTTCCCGCCGAAATTCGCCGGGGGGGTCGAGGCCGCCTCCTCCACCGGTGGGCAACTGATGCCGCCAATCATGGGCGCGGGTGCTTTCGTGATGGCCAGCTTTACCCAAATCCCCTACGAAACCATCGTTGCTGTCGCGGCTCTGCCTGCCCTGCTTTACTTTTTGTCGGTGGTTTTCTTCGTCCGCATCGAGGCACGGCGTCTGAACCTGCAACCAATGGAAAATGATGGCGAAACCGTGGGATCTGCCTTCAAGAAAGGCGGGGCCAGCTTTGTCATCCCGATTGCTGGATTGATCGCGATGCTGGTCTCTGGCTTTACACCGGCCTATGCGGCCGTCTTTGGCATCCTTGCGGTCATCGCATCAAGCTGGCTGACCCAGAACCCCATGGGCCCCCGCGCTGTGTTTGAGGCACTGGTGATGGGTACCAAGGGCATGATCATGACCGCCGTGTTGCTCTGTGCGGTGGGTCTGGTCGTCAATGTGATTGCGACCGCCGGGATCGGCAACACCTTCAGCCTGATGATTGCAGATTGGGCAGGTGGCAACCTGCTGATCGCTATTGTGATGGTCGCTATCGCAAGCCTTGTGCTGGGCATGGGGCTGCCTGTGACAGCGGCCTATATCGTGCTGGCGACGCTTTCAGCACCTGCGTTGGCAGGTATGATCGCCGACCGCTTTGTGATTGAAGCCTTGGCCGCCGGCACCTTGGGTGATGCTGCTAATGCGGTGCTGATGTTCGGCATACCTGACCCGACCGTTTTGGCAGGCCCGCTGACAACTGAAGACGCAAGCGCCATCATCCGCGCCCTACCATTAGAGGTCGCAGCCCCCTTGCGCGATCTGGTCGTTCCACAAAACGTCACAGTCGCCGCCATTCTGTCGGCGCATATGATCATCTTCTGGCTCAGCCAGGACAGCAACGTCACACCGCCCGTCGCATTGGCCGCCTTTACCGCCGCCGCGATTGCGAAAGCGCCTGCAATGGCTACCGGATTTGCCAGTTGGAAGCTGGCCAAGGGGCTTTATATTGTTCCGCTGATGATGGCCTACACGCCGTTCCTGTCAGGGGATTGGGCTGTGATGTTGATGATCTTTGCTTTTGGTGTCGTCGGGATCTACGGGCTGGCCGGTGCCTTGCAAGGGTGCATGGAAGCACCACTTGGCCCAGTTTTCCGTATCGTTGCGGGCGTTGCAGGGGCTGGTTGCATCTGGCCTGCGCCGCTTTGGGTGCATCTGGTTGCGGCCGCTGTCGTGATCTCGCTTCTGGTGTACAACGCACGTCAGCAGCGCAGCGCCGCCGTTGCCTGACATGACGCATAAAGGCAGCTGTCTTTGCGGCAAAGTGACCATCACCGTCACCGGTGATTTGCCGGTGGTGAACGCCTGCCATTGTCATGCCTGCCGCAAGCATTCAGGACACTACGAAGTCTCGGCCGATGTCCCGCGCTCCGCGCTTCAGGTGTCAGGCGAAGCGCATGTAAAGTGGTATCAGTCTTCTGAGAAAGTACGTCGGGGGTTTTGCGGGCATTGCGGGTCAACCCTGTTTTGGGATCCCGTCTTTCACGACTGGACCGCCATCGCGATGGGTATGTTTGATACACCAACCCATACGCAAATCGCACGGCACATCTTTGTCTCAGAGAAGGGTGACTATTATCAGCTCACCGACGGGCTCCCGCAGAACGCACGCTAGCAGAATGAAAAAAGGCGGCCACAACGGGCCGCCTTTCTTGCGTTCTATTGCGTCTGCTTATTCTTCAAGCACCAGCGCGACAAAGCGTGGATCCCCACCGCGCCGCACCAACAGCAAGAGCGACTTACGCCCTGCATCTGTTGCCGCCTCGATGCGTGCCTCAAGATCAGAGACCGATGCCACGGCTTCCTGTCCGGCTTCGGTGATCACGTCACCCTCAAGCAGCCCTTTGGATGCCGCCTCGGATGTCGGATCAATCGCGGTAATCACCAAACCTGTCTCGACAGTCAACGAAAACTGATCCGTCAATTCTGGCGTGATTTCTGACAGTGTCAGTCCCAGAATTTCAGACTGCTCAGGCTCGGCCTGATCAGATGAAGCCGGGAACGCGACCGCTTCGGATGTTTCGCGACGACCCAACACGACAATCAGGTCTTCCATCTCACCATCGCGCAGGACGGCCACAGGCACCTCTTTACCAACGGGCGAGTTTCCGACGATGCGCACCAACTCGCGTGTGTCGGCGATCTCATTACTATCAAAGTTCAAAATGACATCGCCCGCCAACATTCCGGCGTTTTCGGCAGGGCCAGGAGGCACATCCGTGACCAGCGCACCACGGGCCAGATCAAGACCTTCAATCGCGTCGACCATATCCGGCGTGACGTCCTGAATACGGACACCCAACCAGCCGCGGCGCGTTTCACCAAATTCAATCAGTTGGTCCACAACGTTGGTGACAACAGCAGACGACATGGCAAAACCGATCCCGATCGACCCACCGTTTGGCGACAGGATAGCCGTGTTCACGCCAATGACTTCCCCGTCCATATTGAACAGCGGACCGCCAGAGTTGCCGCGGTTAATCGCGGCGTCCGTTTGGATATAGTCGTCATAGGTACCGGACAGAGCACGATTGCGGGCGGACACGATACCCGCAGAAACCGAAAAGCCCTGCCCCAGCGGGTTGCCCATTGCCATGACCCAATCGCCGACACGTGCACCCTCGGCGTTGCTGTCGCCAAATTCCACGTAGGGCAGATTATCCAGATCGACTTTCAAGACAGCGATATCTGTATTGGGGTCCGTGCCGATCAATTCGGCAGGCACGCCGGGTTCACCGCCCGGGAAGAATTCGATCAGAATTTCGTCAGCGCCTTCAATCACGTGGTTGTTGGTGACGATGAAACCATCTTCCGAGATCACAAACCCTGATCCCAAGGCCGAAGAGCGACGCATGCCCTCACCGGGGCCGCGATCAAGATCATTGAAGAAATCTTCAAACGGCGACCCATCGGGGACAAGCCCGCGCGGGCCGGTACGGCCAGCGATTGTTGTGCTTGTTGTGATATTCACGACAGACGGGCTGATCTGCTCTGCAAGATCAGCAAATGTTTCAGGACGGTTCTGGGCATTGGCAAATGTCACCTGCGCCAGAACCATGGCGCATGCGACCGCCAGTGTTGTTACGAATGCCATCAACAGGCGGCGCGCCTGGTGATGGTCTTGCCTCATTGCGATTGCCTTGGACTTCACGGGGCAAATCTCCTTTGTCTGGACATGGGGCGCAATGCTGCAGGCCCCTTTCACCTTATGATGTTCTATGTAGGGCGCAGATTGTGCAACGCAAACTTCGCTCCCCATCGCTCAATTGGACGTGAATTGTCGTGTTTGCGCTGAAATAATGCATCTGCGCATCGCAAAGCAAAAGGGCCAGCGCGAACGCTGGCCCCTTCATTGTTCCAAGATATGACGTTTACTCGCCCGCTGGACGCCCTTGATCAGACTTCAAATAGTTGAAGAACTCATTGTCAGGCGACAGCACCATGGTCGAGTTGCCCGGCGTCAATGACCGCTGGTAAGCCGTCATAGAGCGGTAGAATTCAAAGAATTCAGGGTCCGCACCAAAGGCTGTTGCAAAGATTTCATTCCGGCGGGCGTCGGCCTCACCCTGAATGATCTGGCTTTCACGCTGGGCCTCAGAAACCAACTCGATCACTGTACGATCCGCCTGCGCACGAATACGCTGGGCAGCCTCGTTACCGCGGGCGCGCTCATCTGCGGCTTCACGGTCACGCTCGGCCTTCATACGCTCGTAAGTCGCATTAAGGTTTTCAGGCGGCAGGTCGGTCCGCTTCAAACGGACGTCAATCACCTGCAGGCCAAGCGATTCAGCTTCTGCGATGGCAGAGTTACGGATCCGCAACATCAGGGCCGCACGATCAACCGACAGGATATCGTTGGATGTCACCGAACCCAGAACCTCACGTGTTTCAGCACGCAAGATGCTGTCCAGACGACGGGCCGCAGCCTCTTCGCCACCGACACCAACCGCGCGGCGGAACTGCTCAACATCGGCAATCCGGTAACGGGCAAAGGCATCGACAACCAAACGGCGGTCATCGGATGGGGTGATTTCCAAAGGATCCAGATCACGGCTCAGGATACGGTCGTCATAACGGACGACCTCTTGGATGAGCGGCAATTTGAAACCCAGACCGGGTTCTTCCTGCACTTTGACAATCTGGCCAAATTGCAGAACCAGCGCTTTTTCACGTTCATCCACGATAAAGATGGACGACAATGCGCCGATAACGACAACCGCGACTGCGGGTAGAAGGAATGCTGACTTACGCATTAGTTTGTCCCCTCAGTTGTATTGCGGCGAAGCTCATTGAGCGGCAGATAAGGGACAACGCCCTGGCCTCCGCCTTCGTTTTCATCCAACAAGATGATATCCACGCCGCCAAGGACGCCCTCCATTGTTTCCAGATAAAGACGCTTGCGCGTCACTTCCGGTGCCTTCTCGTATTCCGCCAAAACAGCGCTAAAGCGGCTGGCTTCACCGGTCGCTTCGTTCACGACGCGGGCGCGGTAACCTTCGGCTTGCTCAAGAATTTGTGCCGCTTCACCGCGGGCTTCGGCAACCACTTGGTTTGCATAAGCATCGGCCACGTTTTGCACACGGTCACGCTCTTGCTCGGCATCCTGAACGGCGCGGAACGAGGCGATAACCGGCTCTGGCGGGTCGGCCTTGTCAAAGTTGACACGGATAATGTTCACACCTGAATCGTAGCTATCAAGCGTGGACTGGATCAAATCAGCCAGTCTGTCAGCAATTGCACCACGGTCCCGGTTCAGGATCGGCGCAAGTTCGGACTGTGAAATAATCTCGCGCATCGCGGATTCAGCGACCGCCTCGATTGTTTGTGGCGGATTGGCAAGGTTGAACAGATAAAGCTGCGGGTCTGTGATGTTCCAGACGACCTGGAAATCAATGTCCACGATGTTTTCGTCACCGGTCAACATCAGACCAGCATCGCTGCCTGAACGGCTGACACCAATGTCGATGTTCCGCTCGGTTGTGACGGCAAGCACTTCACGTGTGACCACCGGCCACGGTGCAAAGTTCAAACCGGATTCGCCGACCTCAAGGAATTCACCCAAAAACAACTCAACCGAGCGTTCTTCCGGGCGCACAGTATAGAATGACGCATAAAGCCACAGACCAAGGGCTGCCAAGATGCCCAAACCAACGGTCCCGCGTGTTAACTGCGGACCACCGCCACCACTGCCAGAGGATCGCCCCCCGCCATTGCCGCCGCCGCCCATCAGAACGCGCAACTGTTCGCGGCCTTTGTTTACCAGCTCATCAATCTCGGGAATATTCGGGCCATCATTGTTTGGTTTACGACCACCGCTTCCGCGGTTGTCATCGTCACCACCGCCTGAGCCGTTGTTTCCACCGCCGCCCCATGGGCCACCGTTGTTTCCTGCCATTGTCTTCCTATGCTTCCTTTCAGCGATACCCTGCTATCGCGGGCTTCTTCTTGCCATGTGTGGCTTGATTTGTCGAAATCAAGCGGTCCGCACCGGTTCCTTCATTGTTACCAGCTCTTCGGCCATCGTGGGGTGAACCGCGACGGTTCTGTCGAAATCTTCTTTTGTTGCACCCATCTTGACCGCAATTCCGGCCAATTGGATCATCTCACCCGCATGATCTGCGACGATATGACAGCCCAGAACCTTACGGGTCTCTTTGCTGACGACAAGCTTCATCAGCACACGGTCGTCGCGCCCGGCGAATGAGTGGTTCATCGGCTTGAACGAGGTGCAGTAAATCTCGACCGGTTCGATTTCGCGTGCTTCTTCTTCGGTCAGTCCGACCGTGCCCAATTCCGGCTGGGTAAAGACCGCCGAGGGGATCAATTCGTGATCGACCGCAGTAGGGTTGCCTTTAAACACCGTTTCGACAAATGCCATGCCTTCACGGATCGCCACCGGTGTCAGCTGGACCCGGTTGGTCACATCACCGATCGCATAGATCGAGGGCACGGATGTCTGGCTGTATTCATCCACAACAATCTCGCCCCGGCGACCAACCTCTACACCAGCCGCCTCAAGCCCCATATCATCCGTATTCGGCGCACGGCCTGTTGCAAACATGACCTGATCATAGACCTTTTCGGTGCCGTTAGTGGCCTTCACCCAGATCCCGTGGCCTGCGGACTGATGCGGCAATGTCGCGGGTTTGCCGCCCTCCATCGGAACGCCCTCGTGCACGCCGGCCAGATCGTCGGCTGTTGCCGCCCGCATTTCAACGATATTGGTGCCCAGATGCAGATCGACACCTTTTGACCGCATCCCTTCAGCAACGAGGCCGCGGGCCTCGCCATCAAAGCCGCGCAGAATTTGCGCGCCACGGTAGAACTGGGTCACAGCGACACCCAGACCATTCAGGATGCCCGCGAACTCTGACGCGATATAGCCGCCGCCGATGATCAGGATCGACTTGGGCATTTGTTCTAGCTTGAAAATCTCATTGGATGTGATGCCCAATTCTGCGCCGGGCATATCGGGAATCACAGGACGCCCGCCTGTTGCGACCAGAATATGCTTGGCGGTCACGTCCTTGCCGCTGGACAGCGTCACGGTGTGTGGGTCTTTCACCTTTGCACGCGCATCGACAATCTCGACATCCGAGCCGTCCAGCAGCCTGCGGTAAACCCCCTCAAGGCGGTCAAGTTCGGCATTCAGTTTTGTGCTGAACTTGCCCCAATCAAATGGCCCTTCGTTCACGTCCCAGCCATAGGCGCGGGCATCCTCGAACATTTCCGAATAGCCGGACGCGAAAACCATCAGCTTTTTAGGCACGCAGCCTCGGATCACACAGGTCCCGCCCATGCGGTATTCTTCGGCCAGCGCGACCTTTGCCCCTGTTGCCGCCGCGACGCGCGCAGCCCGCACCCCGCCAGAGCCGCCACCAATGACGAAAAGGTCGTAGTCAAAAGTCATAGATAGGCTCCGATATGGTCTTGTTGTGCAGATCGCAGATCAATCTGCGACGTCAGAAAAAATGTTGTCATCGTCCAGCACATCAAAGCGGACGACATTGGCCGTGTTGTTAGTGATGTCACGGGTGGTGACGCGCCCATCGCCGTAGCCGACGATGACCATGTCACAGATGTCGATGAACAGGCCATTTTCAACCACCCCCGGAATTTGATTGATCACAAGGCTCAGCTGGCGGGGGTTGCCGATCCGTTTCAGATGCAGGTCAAGAATGAAATTGCCCTCATCTGTCACGAACGGGGTATCCCCCTGCATACGCATCGTGACATCGCGCCCCAGAACATCCAACCCGCTGAGTGTCTCTTCGATGAGGCTTTGCGTCACAGGCAGCCCGAAAGGAATAACCTCGACCGGCAAGGGAAACGCGCCCAGCGTATCCACTTTCTTGCTGGCGTCTGCGATGACGATCATGCGGTCGCTCGCGGTGGCGACAATCTTTTCGCGCAAATGCGCCCCGCCGCCACCTTTGATCAGGGTCAGATCAGAATCGTATTCGTCAGTGCCATCAATGGTGACATCCAGCCACTTGGCCTCATCCAGCGTGATCACGTCGATACCGACTTTTTTCGCCAAGCGGGCCGTGCGTTTCGACGTCGGCACGCCTTTGATACGCAGCCCCTCTTCGCGCACCATCTCGCCCAGGCATTGCACGAGCCACTCGGCCGTTGATCCTGTGCCAAGCCCTACTTTCATGCCGGATTCGACATATTCCGTCGCTTGCTTGGCAGCGACGAATTTCGCCTTTTCAATGGGAGGTAACTCACTCGACATCAAACCCACTCCAAAATGCACCTTGCGGCGTTATAAGCAAGAATGCCTCGGGGCGCGAGGCCCCAATTGATGCCAAGGCCGCCCCCACCGCACCTGGCACGTTTTGCTAAGATAAAACGTCGTATTTGACCGGACGACTGGTTGCGAAAGAGATAGTCTTTACAAAGGGGACCGCCGCCATGGGCAGGTGTCCGCAACGGCGTTGTGCAAAGAAAGTGACCGCGATGTTCTTATCCGTCTTCGATATGTTCAAAGTGGGTGTTGGCCCGTCTTCGTCGCATACGATTGGCCCGATGGTCGCCGCGGCCCGGTTTCTGGATCATCTGCGCGCCCAGCCCTTTGGCGTCGCAGGCGTGCAGGCCTCACTTCATGGAAGCCTCGCCTTTACCGGTGTGGGGCACGCTACGGACCGCGCGGTGATCCTTGGTCTCGCAGGGTTTCGGGCAGACGACTATGACGCGACCAAGGCCGACATCGAACTTGCGCGGATCAGCGCGGAGCATACCGTTGTGCCTGACGGGTTGGGCACGCTGAAATTCCATCCCAAAGATGATCTGATCTTTGACTACGGGCCTGCCCTGCCCGGCCATGCCAATGGCCTGATCCTGCGCGGAACGGATGCCCAAGGCGATGTGATCACGCAAGTGACCTATTATTCGATCGGTGGCGGCTTTGTCCTGAACGAGGCAGAACTGGCCGCAGGCAAAGACAGCGACACCGGCCCGCCGGTTCCGTTTCCGTTCCACACGGCTCAGGAAATGCTGGATATGGCGGATATGTCGGGCAAAACCATTGCGCAAATGAAGCGCACAAATGAACTGTCCCGGATGCCCGGCGCCGATCTCGACAAAGGGCTGGCCCGCATTTGGGAGGTTATGAACAATTGCATCAATCGTGGGCTGGAAACCAACGGCATTCTGCCCGGTGGACTGCATGTGCGCAGGCGCGCCAAGGGCATCTATGATGCGTTGCAGGCAGAGCGGGGCATGAACCTGACAGCGCCACATACGATCAACGATTTCATGTCCACCTATGCGATGGCCGTAAATGAGGAAAACGCGGCGGGCGGGCAAGTTGTGACTGCGCCGACAAATGGCGCGGCCGGCGTGATCCCGGCCACAATCCGCTATTGGCTGGATCATGTGCCGGGTGCGACCGCTAAGCGCGTACCGGAGTTTTTGCTGACAGCGGCGGCGATTGGCGGTTTGATCAAATACAACGCCTCCATATCCGGTGCCGAATGTGGCTGCCAGGCCGAAGTGGGCAGCGCCGCCGCAATGGCCGCGGCCGGCCTTGCAGCCGTTCTTGGCGGCACCCCAGAACAAATTGAAAATGCAGCAGAAATCGCGCTGGAACATCATCTGGGCATGACCTGCGATCCGGTCAAAGGGCTGGTGCAGGTTCCCTGCATCGAGCGTAACGGGCTGGGTGCGATCAAGGCTGTGTCGGCGGCATCGCTCGCCTTGCGGGGTGACGGTGTGCATCTGGTGTCACTTGACGTGGCCATTGAAACGATGCGTCAGACCGGAGTGGATATGAGCGAGAAGTACAAGGAAACGGCATTGGGGGGGTTGGCCGTCAATGTGCCAAATTGCTGAGATTGTCGCGCGCGACGCCACAGATTAGAGTGCTGCCATGACCTCTGATCGACCATTCCTTGGCGTGATGCTGATGCTGGCCTTTTGCGTGCTGGCCCCATTGGGTGACAGTATTGCAAAGCTCTTGGGCGGCGTCGTGGCGCTAGGCGTGCTGGTTTTTGTCCGCTTTGGCGTGCAGGCGGCAATTCTGCTCCCGATTGTGGCGCTGCGCGGGCAAGGATTTCGCTTGCCCGCAGGTATCTTGCTTTGGACCTTGGTCCGCACCGTGCTGCATATTCTGGGGATAGGCCTGATGTTCAGCGCCTTGCGTTACTTGCCCTTGGCGGATGCACTGGCGATTGCCTTTGTGATGCCCTTTATCATGCTGCTGCTGGGCCATTTTGCAATGGGCGAACACGTGGGTCTGCAGCGCATGGCCGCCTGTGCGGTCGGCTTTGTCGGCACGCTCTTGGTGATCCAGCCCAATTTTGTAGAGGTTGGCTATCCGGCATTGCTGCCATTGGGGGTTGCCGTGGTTTTCGCCCTCTTCATGCTGACGACACGCAAGGTTGCCCGTGCACTCGATCCGATCAAACTACAAGCCATCAGCGGCATACAGGCGACAGTCATTCTGGCGGCTGTTTTGGTCATCCTTCCGACGACCTTTGGAGAGCTGTCGCTTCAATTTGATGCCACCACATGGGGGCTTCTGGCAGCACTTGGTCTGATCGGAACCTTCGCGCATCTGTTCATGACATGGAGCCTGCGCTTTGCGCCCGCCTCAACTCTCGCGCCGATGCAATACCTGGAAATTCCCTTTGGCACTGCCATCGGCTGGCTCATTTTCTCGGACCTGCCCAATGGGCTGGCCGCCATTGGCATCTGTATTACGGTGGGTGCGGGGCTCTATATCATCTTGCGCGAACGGCGGCTTGCATCGCAGTCCGCAAATGCGCCTGCGGCAGTGTAACCAATACCGGACCATCAGTTTGCAAGCTGACGTGCCCGCCCAAGGCGGCATTTGAAGGGCTGGTAAACCCGTCCGGTGCCATTGCCATATCAGCAAACGGCCACCGCAGGCCGGTAACAGTCACCTTTGCCGCCCCCAGAGGCATGATCGACACGCGGGTTCCTGCGGGCAGATCAAAAGTGATTTGCCCCAATGGCGCAATGAAACTGGCATCTTCGCGGTCAATCAGCAAAATCGCCCGCTGTAGATGTTGCGCCATGACGTTGAGAACCGACAGGCTATGATCCAAACGCCCCCCTGTGAAGCCCAGCCCAAGCACCATTGGCGCTGCCACGCGGGTCAGTGCCTTTTCGAAATCCGTCGTCGATTGTTCCGTCACTTCAAAAAGGCAGTCGTGAAATGTGGCACGCGCCTGATCCGACAAACTGTCCAGATCTCCAATGACGGCGGCGGGCCGCATATCAGCCGCCAAAAGATGATCTGCCCCCCCATCGACGCCAACAAAGGCCCCGGCATGATCAGAAACCGCCGAAATCGCGTCTTTCGCGATTGGCGCTCCTCCGACAAGGCAGACTGGTTTATCGCTCGCGACAATCGGTTTGTTTGACAAAGATTGCACCCCCATTCACAAACATTCCTCAAAAGGGTCACAATATGATCCCGAATGGAACGTGTTGTTGTTTTCAATTAAGAACAAATGGGTGTCCAGCGGGCGGCCACGGCTTAACGAAAGAAAGCGTGTATTCATGGACGAAAACAATCAAATTCTTGATGTGACCTACGGCCATTTTTCTTGCCGTCTGGAAGGTTTCGAAGATTCCGTCGAGACAATGAAGCTTGTCGTTTCGTTCTTTCATGATCTTGGCGGGCACGACCGCTTTCTCGATGTCGGGCCATTGGCGCCCAACATGGAAACACTCGCGCGCCTGACAGAAGAGCAAATCGGCCAAGCGGTCGATATTGATATGACCGACAACAAAGTTAGCCTCCGTGTACGGTCGGAAACCCCGGAAGAGAACGTGGCCCCAGAGGATACCCCCGAAGAGGCTGAAACCGCGGCAGAACCGGATGCGACCGAAGAGCCCGCACCCCCTGCCGAGGCTGATGAAGAAAAAGCCATCGTCGATGATCTTTCAAGCGTTGCTGACAAACTGCAGCGCATGCGCGCCGCCGCCGCGCGCAAAAGCGCCGCCGCCAGCGAAAGCTATTCAGAAGATCTCAGCGGGCAGACAGCAACACCTGCGGCAAATCCGTTGTCACAGCGGTTATCCGATCTGGTGAAACGCACCACGCAGGCCGAAGACGAAGCGGCTGTTTCCGCCCCTGCGGACACGACACCGGAAGAACCTGAAAGCGTTGATGCCTCTGACGTCGAAGAAGCCTTTGCCGACGATGAAACGCTGGATGCAGAAGACATCAATGTCTTTAGCGACCAGATGGCCGACACGGTGACATCCGCAGATGACGAAGCCTACGAAGAAACATATGAGGACGATTTCGTCGCTGAACAGACGACAGACGCCACTGAAATAGATGACGAAGACCTGGTGGCCGACAGTTCTGCTGACGCTGCAACCGGGCAGACCGGCGATGCCGAGCTTGATGCCTTCCTGGCCGAAGAGGCCGAAGAAGAACTGGGCGGTTCCGATGAAGAAATTACCAACGAAGACATGGCCGATGACGCAGACACACCAGAAATGGATGCGCCGGAAGAAGCACCGCTGGTTCTGACCACGAACGATGAAGCCGAGGAAGACTTGGGCATGGCCGATGAAGACATGGCCGATGACGCGGACGCGCCAGAGATGGATGCACCGGAAGAAGAACCTTTGGTTCTGACCACGGATGATGAAGCCGAGGAAGACCACGATGACTACAATGACGACGACGAATTCGATCTGGAAAAAGAAGTTGCGAAAGTAGAGGCCGAAATCGCAGCGCGCAAAGGCAATGACTTTGCACGGCGCGGTCTGCCCCGGCACGTCGAAGACGCGATGAGCCGGATCATGTCACAGACAGATCAGCACCTGAACCAGCCCGAGAACCGCCGTCACCGCGATGCCTTTGCCCAACTGAAAGCTGCGGTCGCAGCAACAGAAGCGGCCCGTCAACTTGGCGACAAGGGCACTGAAAAGCGGGACCCTGATGAAGCCTACAAGGATGATCTTGGCGCACATGCGGCCAAAAGCGAGAGCAAACCATCCTTGCCGCCGCTGAAATTGGTCAAATCACAAGAGGTGAAGCGCCCTGCGGCGACCTTGCAGCAACCTGTCACCAGCAAGCCGCTTGATGGCACCTCTGAGCGTCTGCGCCAGATTGCGACAACAAAAGAAGCTGAGGTTGAAGAAACAACCGGCGATTTCGCAGAATTTGCAGCATCTCATGGCGCGACAGATTTGGCAGATCAACTGGAAGCCGCAGGCGCCTTTATCTGCTTCATTGAAGGCGAAAATGACTTTTCGCGCCCACAAGTCATGAAGCTTGTCCAGTCTGCATCGGATGATGAAATCTCGCGCGAAGATGGCTTGCGCAGCTTTGGTCGCCTGCTGCGGCAGGCACGTCTGGTCAAACTGGCCAATGGCCGTTTTCAGGTCGCGGACAATTCGCAGTATCGCCCCGATGGGGATCAGGCTGCGCAAGGCTGATAGCTACGGACCACAAAATGACAAAAGGCGGGGTCTTGGCCCCGCCTTTTTGCGTTACTGTTTGGGTGGTGCATCCGGGTCAGGCTGCCCGATCCCTTTGAATATCCATTTCAGCGGGAAGGCCCAGCCGATCCCCAACAACACATAGACGACAAGCTCAACCGCGATTGGAAAACGGACTTGCTGACTCATCATATAGCTCATGATTGTTGCCGCTACGACGATGTAGACCGGCAGGCCAATCACCAGCACAAAAAGAGCCAGTCGCTTACGTGCTTTATATGTCATACGTCCTCAGTCTGCGAAGGGGTCTGTCACCAGAATGGTGTCTTCTCTCTCGGGTGAGGTGGAAACTAGGGCGACCGGACATTGGATCAACTCTTCGATCCGGCGGACGTATTTGATGGCCTGCGCGGGCAAGTCCGCCCAGGACCGTGCCCCTTCGGTGGATTCGGACCAGCCTGCGATTTCCTCATAGATCGGCTTGCAACGCGCCTGTTGGTCGGCTGCCGTTGGCAGATAGTCCAGCGCCTTGCCATCCAGATCATAGCCAACGCAGATCTTGAGCGTTTCAAACCCGTCCAACACATCCAGTTTGGTCAATGAAATACCGGTTACGCCGGATGTTGCGCAGGTCTGCCGCACCAAGGCGGCATCGAACCATCCACAACGCCGCTTGCGCCCTGTCACTGTGCCAAACTCATGCCCACGGGTGCCAAGGCGGTGGCCATCATCATCGTCCAACTCTGTCGGGAAAGGCCCCTCACCCACGCGGGTCGTATAGGCTTTGACGATGCCCAGCACATAATCAATCGCATTAGGGCCAACGCCCACACCGGTTGCCGCCTGACCCGCAATCACATTGGACGAGGTCACAAAGGGATAGGTACCAAAGTCGATATCAAGCAACGCGCCCTGCGCCCCTTCGAAAAGGATACGCTTGCCGGCTTTGCGCTGTTCGTTCAGCACTTTCCAAACAGGGGCCGCAAAAGGCAGGATTTCCGCTGCGATTTCTTTAAGTTGCGCCACCAGCGCATCACGGTCCACCGCTTCGATCCCGAGGCCCTTGCGCAAAGGATCATGGTGCTGCAACGCACGATCAACGCGGGCCTCCAATGTGGCTTCATCCGCCAGATCCGCCACGCGGACCGAGCGGCGACCGACCTTGTCTTCGTAGGCAGGCCCGATACCGCGGCCCGTTGTGCCGATCTTTGTGCCTTTGCTGGCAGCCTCTTCGCGGGCGCGATCCAGCTCACCGTGGATCGGCAGAATCAAAGGCGTGTTTTCAGCGATCATCAGCGTGCTTGGGTCAATCACCACGCCCTGCTTGCGGATCGAGGCGATCTCTTTGACCAGATGCCACGGGTCAAGAACCACACCGTTTCCGATCACCGAAAGCTTGCCCCCGCGCACAACACCCGACGGCAGCGCGTTCAACTTGAAGACTTCGCCATCAATCACAAGCGTGTGGCCTGCGTTGTGCCCACCTTGAAAGCGCGCGATCACATCGGCCCGTTCCGAAAGCCAGTCCACGATCTTGCCTTTGCCTTCATCACCCCACTGGGCACCGACGACCACAACATTTGCCATAAGATTCTTTTCCCTCAAAGATTGCGTGCCCCCTATATCGGCGTGCAGGGTCTGGGGAAACAGCAAAATGCCCGACTGGACAGCAAGTTCACGACACAGCATTGTCTGTGTAACGAAAAGACGTGAGGCGTATCATGGGTTTTGTTATCCGGTGGATCTTTGCATTCGTGCTATTGGCGGCCACATATAATTCGACCGACTGGAACTATGTCCGCTGGGCACAGGCCAATGCGGAGACGAACCTGTCGCTGACAGTTCTCTTCGGGCTCATTCTGCTGGTCGGCTACATCATCTATTTACGCGCCACCCTGCGGTCTATCGGGATCTTTGGGATGATCCTGATCCTGGCCGTTGTAGGCACGCTGATATGGGTGTTGTTCGACCAAGGGGTGATCAGTCTTGCCGACCCTTCGGTTAACACATGGATTGGGATCTTTGCGCTTTCTGTTGTTTTGGCGATTGGTCTGTCATGGTCAATCGTGCGCAGGCGCCTGACCGGGCAAACAGATGTTGACGACATCGACGAATAGTGAGGCCAAATAAGGGTTTTCAGGGGTTGCGGGATTGTCTTGCAGCTTTTAGATACCGCTTGTTCGCGAATGCCCCGAAAGGCCCGTAATGGAAAATGTCGTCCTTATCATCCACCTGATCCTTGCGCTCAGCTTGATTGGTACCGTGCTTTTGCAGCGCTCTGAGGGTGGCGGGCTTGGTATGGGCGGTGGCGGCGGCGGTGCGACAGGCTCGCGTCCGGCGCCGACCGCGATGAGCAAATTCACATGGGCGCTTGCGGCAGCTTTCATTTGCACATCAATCGCGCTGACACTGATCGCAGCCAGCAATACGGCCGGGTCTTCGGTTGCTGACCGTCTGGGCATTGAGCCCACAGAAGAAGGTACAACCGTGCCTGATCTGGGCGACAGCCTGCTGCCACCTTCATTAGGTGATGATGATCCGCTGTTACCGGCTGGCGATTAACTACTAGCAGTTGCCTTGCAGTCACGCAGGGCAACATGATGTTGGGTCAGTGGTTGCCAATCACGCCCGAATCCACTACACGTCAAATCCCGTGATGAAGCGAATTTTTGGGTTCGCTGTCCCACAGTTTTTGGATGTTTTCACGGGGGTCTCCTACCAATGGCACGCTATATTTTTATCACCGGCGGTGTTGTCTCCTCTCTTGGCAAAGGGCTGGCCTCTGCGGCTTTGGGTGCCCTGTTGCAGGCACGCGGTTATTCGGTGCGTTTGCGCAAGCTGGACCCCTACCTGAACGTGGACCCCGGCACGATGTCACCGTTCGAACATGGTGAAGTGTTCGTGACCGACGATGGCGCAGAAACCGATCTGGACCTCGGCCACTATGAACGCTTTACCGGCGTGCCTGCACGCAAAACAGATTCTGTCAGCTCGGGGCGGATCTATTCCACAGTCTTGGAAAAAGAGCGCCGCGGCGACTATCTGGGCAAAACCATTCAGGTCGTCCCCCATGTCACCAATGAAATCAAAGAATTTCTGAAGATCGGCGACGATGAAGTCGATTTCATGCTGTGTGAAATTGGCGGCACGGTGGGCGACATTGAAGGCCTGCCTTTCTTTGAAGCAATCCGCCAGTTCGCCCATGACAAACCCCGCGGGCAGTGTATTTTCATGCACCTGACCCTGCTGCCCTATCTGGCCGCGTCGGGTGAATTGAAGACGAAGC
>JALQUF010000043.1:0-14329 GCA_023263855.1 Yoonia sp.
CGGCGCCTTGGAGCGCCATGAATGCGGGTAGGAATGCTTGATCTTGCCGCGCGCCAAAAGGCCGCCCACCTCGATCAGCTTGTCGATGATGGCCTTGTTTGCGTTGCCTTCCTTGCCCTTGCGGTCAAGGATGTACTTGCCGCCAAAGAACGGCAGATCGCCGCGGAAGCCGCCGTCATCCATCACGTTATAGGTGATGACTTGTTCCAACATCCCCAGATCGCGGTAAAGCTCGAACTCCTCCATCCCGTGGGACGGGGCACAATGGACAAAGCCGGTGCCTTCCTCGTCGGTGACGAAATCGGCGGCGCGAAAATCACGCGGGTCGTCCCATTCGCCGTTCGCGCCTTCGGCCCCCGCGAGGGGGTGGGCCAGCGACAGGGTCGACAGTTCATCTGCGGTCACGTCGCGGATGCGGGTCCACATGCCATCCTCCAGCCGGGCACGAGCCATCACGTCAGCGGCCAGCTTGTCGGCGAGGAGGAAGCGATCGCCCACATTGGCCCAGCATTCGTCGGGCGTGCCGGTGACCTCGTAGAGACCGTAGGCAAAGCTGTCACCGTAGACGACGGCCTTGTTCGAGGGGATGGTCCAGGGGGTCGTCGTCCAGATGACGACGTTGGCACCTTGCAGATCACCTTCGGTCAGCACGCTGAACTTCACCCAGATGGTGAAGCTTTCCTTGTCATGATACTCGACCTCCGCCTCGGCGAGGGCGGTCTTTTCCACGGGCGACCACATCACCGGCTTGGAACCTTGGTAGAGCGTGCCCGTCATGAGGAATTTCTGGAACTCTTCGGCGATGATCCTTTCGGCACGGAAGTCCATGGTAAGATAGGGTTTTTCCCATTTTCCCGTGATCCCGAGACGCTTGAACTCGTCGCGCTGAATACCGATCCAGCCTTCAGCGAACTTGCGGCATTCCTGACGGAAATCCACGACATCCACATCGTCTTTGTCGCGGCCCTTGGCGCGGTATTGTTCCTCGATCTTCCATTCGATCGGCAGGCCGTGACAATCCCAGCCCGGCACATAACGGGCATCGCGGCCCATCATCTGCTGGCTACGGACCACCATATCTTTCAGGATCTTGTTCAGCGCATGGCCAATGTGCAGATGGCCATTCGCGTAGGGCGGACCATCATGCAGGGTGAAAGGCTGGCGCCCTTCGGCTTTGTCACGCAGGCGGTCATAGACCCCGATCTTTTCCCAGCGTTCCAGCCATTCAGGCTCGCGCTTGGGCAATCCGGCACGCATCGGGAAATCGGTGCGGGGCAGGTTCAGGGTTTGTTTATAGTCGGGTGTTTCGGCGCACATGGGTCGCGTCCTTCAAGCAGTCATTCGGGGGATATCGTGAAAGATCGGTGCGCAGACGCAGACACCTTTTCCCGGCAGGTCTGAGGTTTCAAACCGCCGGGCAAATAATGCTTATGATCATTTGCCGCAACATGCCGCGCTTATAGGCTCAGCCCGCGCTATGGTAAAGGCCTGCGGGCTTACTCTTTGCGTGGCTTCACGCGCCCAAAGTCTGGTGCATCCGTATCCTGACCCGCCTCGATGATACCACGCCGGATCGACCGCGTGCGGGTGAAATAATCGTGCAAATGATCGCCATCGCCCTGCCGGATGGCCCGCTGCAGCGCGAACAGCTCTTCGGTAAAGCGGCCCAGAATTTCCAGCGTGGCTTCTTTGTTGTTCAAAAACACATCCCGCCACATCACCGGATCAGAAGCGGCGATCCGCGTGAAATCGCGAAAGCCCGCGGCAGAGTATTTGATCACTTCGCTATCTGTGACACGGCGCAAGTCATCTGCGACACCTACCATCGTATAGGCAATCAGGTGCGGTGTGTGGCTGGTCACGGCCAACACCAGATCGTGGTGATCGGCGTCCATTTCATCTGTCAGCGCGCCCATGCCGCGCCAGAACGTTTCCAACTGCGCCACCGCAGCAGGGTCAGACCCGGCGACAGGCACAATGATCGTGTAGCGGTTGTCAAAAAGCTCGGCAAAGCCCGAGCGGGGCCCGGAATGCTCGGTTCCGGCCAGCGGGTGTGCGGGGATAAAATGCACACCTTGCGGAATATGCGGCGCGACCGCATCAATCACCGTCCGTTTGACAGAACCAACGTCGCTGACAGTGGCCCCTTTTTTCAAGACCGGTCCAATTTCCTGCGCGACCGATTCCATTGCCCCGACCGGCACACAAAGCAAAACCAGATCGGCGTCTTTGGCAGCCTCTGCCGCGCTGTCACAGACAATGTCACACAAACCGATCTCGCGGGCGATCTCGCGGGTTTCTGCGGAACGGGCATAGCCCACAATTTCCCCGGCCAACCCGGCGCGGCGCATGGCGTGACACATCGAGGATGCAATCAACCCCAGACCAATCAGGGCGACGCGATCATAGACTTGCGCCATCAGGCTATTCCTTTGAACTGCGCAACAGCGTGGGCCACACGGCGGCACGCGCTTTCATCACCAACAGTGATCCGCAGACAATGCGGCAGCCCGTAACCCGCGACACGGCGCACGATAATCCCCTCGCCGCGCAAATGATCGTCGCAGGCGTTCGCCTCGGCTTCATCGACAAAGCGCGCAAGAATGAAGTTGGCCGTAGACGTATCCGACGGCACGCCCAGTTCGGCCAGGGCATTGGCCAACCAGTCACGCCATTTCGCATTTTCGATCCGGCATTTCTTGGTGTGCTCGGTATCGCGCACAGCAGCCTCGGCCGCAGCCAATGCGGCCGTCGACAGATTGAACGGCCCCCTGATG
Organism: Yoonia sp.; assembly: GCA_023263855.1. Classification (GTDB taxonomy): domain Bacteria; phylum Pseudomonadota; class Alphaproteobacteria; order Rhodobacterales; family Rhodobacteraceae; genus Yoonia. The sequence continues at coordinate 2,778 of JALQUF010000043.1, forward strand.
CGGTTCAGCACATCAATCACAGCCTGTGGTCCATAGCCCCAGCCAACGCGCATTCCGCCCAGTCCGTAAATCTTTGAAAACGTCCGCGACATAAAGACATTTTCACGGGCCTCAACCAGCGCCTTACCCGCATCAAAGCCATCGACGAATTCAGCGTAGGCCCCATCCAGCACCAACAAAGCCTTTGGCGGCAGACTTTCGGCCAGGCGTGCAACCTCGGCCTGCCCGATCATCGTGCCGGTCGGGTTGGCGGGGTTAGCGATAAAGACCAGACGGGTCTTGCCGGTGCAGGCCGCAAGGATGGCATCAACATCGACCACGCGTTCATTCTCAGGCACGACCACAGGGGTCGCGCCGCAGGCATGGGCGTAGATCGGGTACATCGAAAAGCCGTGCTCGGTGAACACCACCTCATCACCGGGGCCGGCGTAGGCCTCGGCCAGCAGTTTCAACACATCGCCGGACCCGACACCGCAGAAAATCCGGTTGGCATCCACATCCCATACGTCGGCAATGGCCGCCCGCAGGCTGGCGTGATCAGTGGAAGGATAGCGATGCAGCGCATGCGATGCCCGCACAACAGCGTCTTTCGCGGCCTCGCTTGGCCCCAAAGGGTTCTCGTTTGATGACAGCTTCAGCACATTGCTGACGCCATCCAGATGGGACGCACCGCCTTGATAAAGCGCGATGTCCATAATGCCCGGTTGAGGTTGAATGCCGTCGGCCATGAGTATCCGTTCCCGTATCGTTTGGCCCGTTCTATCGCCCTGCCCAAGCCAAGGCCAGAGCCAAGGTGACTGCGGGCGCCTTGTCTGCGACCCGACAAATGCAAAAGGCCGCCCCGGATCGGAGCGGCCTTGGAAATAGTGCTCCGGCTTTGCGCCGGACAGAGGCGAAGATTAGTTCTTCGCGTAGAATTCGACGACGAGGTTTGGTTCCATCGTAACCGGATACGGGACATCGCCCAGACCAGGTGTCCGTGTGAACGTCGCTGTCATCTTGTTGTGGTCGACTTCCATGTAGTCAGGCACGTCACGCTCTGGCAGCTGGGACGCAACCAAGACCATTTCAAGCTGCTTGGACTTCTGACGCACTTCGATCACGTCGCCTTCTTTCACGCGGTAGGAAGGGATGTTGACCTTCTTGCCGTTCACTGTGACGTGGCCGTGGTTTACGAACTGGCGTGCCGCGAAAACGGTTGGTACGAATTTGGCGCGGTAAACGACAGCGTCCAAACGACGCTCGAGCAGACCGATCAGGTTTTCACCTGTGTCGCCTTTTACACGCTCGGCTTCGCCGTAGATGCGGCGGAACTGCTTTTCTGTCAGGTCTCCATAGTAACCCTTCAGCTTTTGCTTTGCGCGCAGCTGTGTGCCGAAGTCGGACAGTTTGCCCTTGCGGCGCTGACCGTGCTGGCCGGGCCCATATTCACGACGGTTGACGGGTGACTTTGGACGACCCCAGATGTTTTCGCCCATCCGGCGGTCAATTTTGTACTTGGCAGCGGTACGTTTAGTCATACGCTGATCTCCTTCTTTATATTACGAAGGGCGTTGTCCTTTCCGCGGATTTGGCCGCGGTGACAGGGTTCCGCTTGCGCGGTCCACCAACACCAATGAATGTGCGGCTTATAGAGGGGATTCTTCGGGTGTCAACGCAGAAGAAGTTGACGTTAACGTAGTGTTATCTGAACGACTTAAGAATGTACCTATTATGACCAATTATTGCCCAACACCCCCAATATGTTGTATAGTGGGGCGGTAAAGAGGATCTAGTGTGCCGTTTACTCTTGTTGTTTTGTTAGCCTGTGTGGCGGTTATGTGGCTTTGGGGTCATCTTGCGGTGAAGCGCCGCTTTGAGACCCTTAAGAAAAATATAGCCGATGTTTATAGATCTGCGTTTATCGCCTCAACAACAACCGACAATCAACCGCAACTCGTGGCGCTTTGCGTGGATCTGATGCGCAAGACCCGCTGCGCCTTGCCATTTGAGGCGTTGACCCGCCAAGAACAGCGCATGGTGCTGCATGCCCATGCCATTGAGGCGTTGCCGAAATGGATGTCACAATACGCTGCAGTCTGGCTGTCCCCGCAAAATCGCAAGCTGATCGGCCAATTGCGCAACATCCATGCGTCGCGCCCCATACGCTCTGTCCAACATTTCGGCGCTATCAAGCGTCAACAGCAATTGCGTTCTGCCGCGAAAGGCTAGACACCTGCGGCCATGTCGCAGCCATCACAATCCAAGCAAATACTCTATTTCAGCGCCGCCTTTGGCGCAGGGGGGCTGTTGTCCTTGATGGTGCTGTTCAACGGCACGCTGGCGGCCTATGGCTCACTCTTCTTTGCCTCTTGGGTGCCACACCTGACAGGCACGGTAGCAGCCTTGCTGTTCTTGATCATTCTCAGGCCCAAACGGGCCGAGGTGAAACGCCCGCCGCTATGGGTTTATCTGGGCGGAGTCTCCGGTGCCGTGACCGTTATGTTAACCTCTGCAACGCTCAACAGCGCGCTGGCCTTGTCCGGCACGATCGCATTGGGGCTGGCAGGGCAGATGGTCTTTAGCCTGTTCGCAGACATGCGCGGGCTGTTCGGCCTGCCGCAACGCACCCCACTGCGGCGCGACTATATGGCCCTTGCGTTGATCATCATGGGCAGCCTTGTCCTGATTTTCTTCGGGAGCGGATCATGATCTGGTTTGCATCCCTTGCCATTCTCGCCGGTGTGCTTGTGTCCCTCAGCCGCCAGATCAACGGCAGATTGGCGCTTTCGACCTCGGCCATGGAATCCTCATTCTGGAACCATATCGTCGGGCTGGTCTTTATCACAGGTGTTGCCCTGCTGGTCGGCGGCCTTTTTGCAGGCGAGCCTGCGGCCGCGCCGTGGTGGGCCTATTTTGGTGGACCGGTGGGCGTGATCTTTATCGCCGCTGGCAGCTGGTTGATTGCCCGCATCGGCGCCGCCCAAACGGCCCTGCTGATTATCGCCGGGCAAATGATTTCCGGTGTTGTTCTCGACATCATCATGGGCGCGCCCGGTCAATTATGGGCGCGCACCTTGGGTGTTGCGCTGATCCTTGCGGGCATGTGGGTCGCCCACGGGGGCCGCGCGAAGGGTTAGGTTTCCTTGCGGTCGTCCACGACACCAAGTGCAGCCACGCCCGAGTTACCCAATTCCACCGTTGCAAACGGCCCGCCGATGCACAGATTGGCCAGATCCTTGTTGTCGAGCGGCGGCGTATCGGCAAAGACCTCTTTGGCGAACACTTCGGCATTGTCTTTTGGGCGGTAGCCCAAGTGCCCGGCCTTGCTGTTATCGACCACGGCGCGGTCATTGTTGGAAATGCCGTAAACCACGGTAAACCCCACCACAGGGCTGTCGATGGACCGCTCAACCAGATGGATCAGGTCATCATAGGACAACCACGTCCCGATGCTGCGCGCGTTATTGGCCTGCGCACATGAGAAGATGCGCATACACACGCTCTCAATCCCGCGCTTGTCCCAATAGAGGCTGGCAAGGTCTTCGCTAAAGCACTTGGCCAGACCATAATAGGTGTCCGGGCGGTGCGGGGCATCCAGCCCGATTGTGTCTGTCTTTTTGTGCATCCCGACAGCGTGCACGGAACTGGCATAAACCACCCGCTTGACGCCGCAACGATAGGCGGCCTCCCACACATTATAGGCTCCGATGATGTTGGATTGCAGAATATCGTCCCATGCGGCCTCATCCCCGATCGCCCCGAAATGGACAACCATATCAGCGCCCTCAATCACCTTGAGCATCGCATCAAGGTTTGACAGGTCTGCTTTCACATAGCTTTCGCCATCATAAAGCGTGCCAATATCCTCCGCGATATCGGTCGAGACCAATTCATCGCACATCTTGGTCAGCGGTTCGCGCAAGTAAGATCCAAGGCGGCCCGCAGCCCCTGTCAGAACAAGTTTCTTCATGTGTTTTCCCTCTCCGTAGCCGCGCGCATCTGCGCAAGCAAAGCATCGGCCCCTTTGGCCAGCAAATTCGTATCAGTGCCACAGGCCACAAAGGTAAAGCCCTCGGCAAGCAGGTGTTTGGCAAACGCAGGATCAGTGACAAGCGTACCGACCGGAATACCCGCATCCATCAGTTTGCGCGCGGCTGGCATGATCAGGTCCCAAACCTCTCGCGACATATGTTTACCCAGCAACCCCATGTCAGCCGCGATATCAGCCGGACCAAAGAAGACGCCATCAACACCGTCCACTTGCCCAATCTCAAGCGCCTGTGCAACGGCAGCGCGGGTTTCGACCTGCAAAATCACAGCAGTCTCGTCATCGGCACGGGCGTAATAGTCGGTGATCCGGCCAAAATGATTGGCGCGGATTGACCCCGCCACGCCGCGCACGCCATTGGGTGGATACTGTGTCGCAGCAACAGCCGCCTGCGCCTCGGCAACAGATTGCACCATCGGGAAAAGCAGACCGAGCGCGCCCACATCCAGCAAGCGTTTCACCATGACAGGATCGTTCCACGGCGGGCGCACAATCGCGGTGGACCCATGGGGCGCAATCGCTTGTAATTGTCCCAAAACCGTCGCCATGTCGCTGGGGGCGTGTTCCATATCGACCAGCAGCCAATCATATCCCGCACTGGCAACCACTTCGGCGGCATAGTTATGCGACAGGCTGATCCACAACCCGATTTGCGGCTGACCTTGCCGGATCGCCGCCAGAAAGCGGTTGACGGGCATCTTCATATGACAGCCTTTTCGATGAATTTCTCGCCCTTCTCGATCCGGTCATAATGAAACGGCGTCAAGTCGAGCGCGCGGTATGCGCCATAGGTGATAAATTCTGCCGTGCCGCGCCCCATCGCCGGGGATTGCTGGAACCCGTGCCCGGAAAATCCGTTGACGAAAATGAAATTCTCTACCTGCGTATGCGGCCCCAAGATCGCATTCTGGTCCAAAGTGTTATAGGCGTAATGCCCTGCCCATGAATTGCGTAGCTTGATCGCCTCAAACTGCGGAATCCGCATCGCAAGGATGGGCCAGACCTTGTCTTCCCAGATGCTGTGATCCTGTACAAAGTCGTCATAATCCACCGCCGGATCAACATCGGGCGGGCAACCGGCCAGATAATAGGTGCCATCCGTGCGCATATGCACGCCCGATGGATCAATGGTCAGCGGCAGGTCGCGGTCCAGCGGCTTTTCCGCCTCGAAGATAAAGGTGTAACGCTTGCGTGGTTCCACCGGAATTTCGATCCCGGCCATGCGTGACGTCAGCACCGCACGCGGACCGGAGGCGTTTACAACTGTGCCGCAGTTGATCACTTCACCCGACTTCAGGATGACGCTTTCAACTCTGGTGCCAGCGGCATTGCGGTTCATCGCGACAACCTCATTGGTCAGATATTCCACCCCGCGTTCCTTGGCCGAGCGTTTCCACCAATCAAACAGCGTGTTGCCGTCAAAGTAGCCTTCGTCCACGCGGTTATGATTGGCCGCGATAATGTCATCGAGGTTGTAGAACGGATAGGCTGCTGCAATCTCATCGCGAGTCATGTGTTTGGTGCCCGCACCATTGGCGGCTTGCACCTTCTGGCTTTCGCGCAGGGTTGCGGCAAAGGCTTCATTGTCGGCCAGATACATATAGCCATAGCTTTGCAGCGCAACATCCGGCACACGCGGGTCGCCGCCCATGTAGTCGCGAAAGTTCTTCACGAAATCAGCGGCGAACTGTGACACCTTGACATTGATCGCCGCGCTGAACTGCTGGCGCATACAAGAATTGGTGTGCGAGGTGGATGTGAACTCATAGGTCGGGTCGCGTTCAACGACCAAGATGGAACCATCAAAATCCGGGTTGTCCGTCAGGAACCATGCAACGGACGAGCCATACATCGCCCCGCCAACAATCACGACATCATAGCTGGTCTTAGCTGGCGCTTGCATCATGCCGTTTCTCCTTTTGCTACGGCAGCCAGAACAGCATCCACTGCCTCGGCGCTCATCCCATATGTGTCCCGCGCAGCTTCGGCAGTAATATAGCCGCGCGCAAGATCACGTTTAACCATGTCAGGGTCGCGCCCGGACGCATCGCCGTACCCAGCCCCACCGGGAAACGCCAACATCACGCGCCGGCCTTCCGGCACATATTGCTTGCCTTTGCCTTGCATCGGCGTGCCGTCATCCTGTGCGATTGTCGTTGGCGCGCCATCCTGCCCGCCTTGCCGCCCACGCGCGGGGTGATCCACGCGGTCGAACATGGCAGAGAAATCAAACTCATGCCCGGCGGTTGCGCCTACCTCCATGTACTGCCCCAAGCCCCCGCGATATTGCCCCGCGCCACCGCTATCGGGGCGCAATTCCTTGCGCCAGATAATCACAGGGCCGGTGTGTTCAGTCGCCTCAATCGGCATTGTCATAACGCCGGACGGAAACGCCGTTGCGTTCAAGCCATCAACACTCGGGCGCGCACCTGCACCGCCAGAGTTGAAGGTCAGCACTTCGGACCGCCGCCCCTTCTGGCCCGGTGCAGGGCGCAGCGACACCTGAAAGTTGCACAAACACCCCGCTCCTTCGGCCGGCACCGTCGCAGGCAGGATTTTGTCCAGCGCATCATAGACCGTATCGGGGATCATATGCCCGATGATATGGCGCAAAGCGACGGGCGCCGGATGGACCGCGTTCACGATACTATCGACCGGGGCCGATACCTCAAACGGGGCCAGCGACGCCGCATTATTGGGAATTTCAGGGGCGACCGCGCATTTCAGCGCATAGCAGGCATAGGCTTTGGTATAGACCAGCGGCACGTTGATACCCTTTTTATCAAGCCCCGAGGTGCCGGTGAAATCGCAATGCATCCGGTCTTTTTCAATGCTCAGCTTGACCTTCAGATCAATCGGCGTTGCGAACCCGTCGATCCGCATAGCACCCGTGGCCGTTTCACGCGGCAGTGCGGCAATCCGCTCTAACGTGGCGCGACGCGAGTTTTCGAGGATGAAATCGCCGATGCCTTCCAGATCGGTCAGATCGAACTCATCCATCATCTCGGCCAGGCGGCGATGCCCGATTTCATTGCACGTCGCCAGCGCATACATATCACCGACCAGTTGGTCCGGCTCGCGCACATTGCCGCGCACGATACGGATCAGGGTTTCATCCACCCTCCCGCGATCCACAAACTTCATGATCGGGATATATAGTCCCTCTTCATAAACGCTGCCCGCATCAGCGCCAAAACCGCGTCCGCCAATATCGACCACATGGGCGGTACAGGCAAAAAAGCCGACGTGATTGCCGTTGTGAAACGACGGGGTGACGACAGTGATATCATGCAGGTGGCCCGTGCCCTCCCAAGGGTCATTGGTGATATAGACGTCACCTTCATGAATGTTCTCGCGTCCGATCCGGCGAATAAAATGGGCCACGGCATCGGCCATCGCGTTGACGTGTCCGGGGGTGCCCGTGACAGCCTGCGCCAGCATCAGGCCCTCAGCATTATAGACGCCGGCGGACAAATCACCCGCCTCACGCACGGAAGTGGAAAATGCGGTCCGTACCAGCGCCTGCGCTTGTTCTTCAACCACCGAGATCAGGCGGTTCCACATGACTTGATAGGCAACATTGCTCATGTCCGTTTCTCCGTGATGTCGATGGTGCCATCTGGCCGCGCAATGGCCGTTCGGCTGTTTGGCACGACGATTGTGGTTTCATCCTCGGTGATCAAAGCAGGCCCCGCGACCGTATCACCGGGGCTCAGCATGCCGCGCAGAACGACAGACGCGTCAGCGACTGCCCCCTGCACCGGATCGAAAAGCGCGCGTGTGCTCTCGACCACGGCGGGTTGCCCTTGCGGCGTCTCGCCCAAAGCGTCGGCCTTTGCCGCCTCGGTCGTCGCATTCACGGCCCAAACCGTGATCTCGATATCCATACCTGCCACCGTGCGCCCAAAGAGCGTTGTATAATCTGCCTCAAACAGCGATTGGAATGCGGCGGCATCGGGGATAGCGGCTTGTTCAGCGGTCAATGCGATGGGTATTTCCCAACCCTGCCCCGTGTAGCGCATATAGACCTTATATTCCGCCTTGATCGGGGCGTCGGCATCACAGGTGCGGACAAATCCCGTTGCCTCAGCCTCTAATTCGCGCAGCAGGGCCTGCACCGTATCCGGCGCAAAATCGGAAAGTTTCATGTAAACACTGCGGGTCGCTTCAAAGCTGAACGGCGCGCGCAGGAAACCGATGGCAGACCCGACGCCCGCACCGGTTGGCACCAGCAAGCGATCCACACCCAGCTTTTCGCACAAACGGCCCGCGTGCAAAGGCGCGGCACCACCAAAAGCAATCATGGTATAGTCGGCAAGATCTTCGCCATTTTCCACGGCATGCACGCGGGCCGCATTAGCCATGTTTTCGTCCACCACCTCGGCCAGACCAAAGGCGGCGGTTTGTGCATCCATATCCAAAGGCGCGCCCAGCGCCGACAGCGCCTTGGCCGAGGCATCGCTATCAAGCTTGATCGACCCACCGGCGAAGTTATCGGGGTCCAGCTTGCCCAAAGTCAGATCCGCATCTGTCACCGCAGGGCGCGCACCGCCGCGTCCGTAGCAGGCGGGCCCCGGTTCTGACCCGGCACTTTCCGGCCCGACCCGGATCTGGCGCATCGCATCGACGTGGGCCAAGCTGCCCCCGCCCGCCCCGATCTCGACCATGTCGATGACAGGGATCGAAATCGGCATCCCGGACCCCTTTTTGAAACGGTAGGTGCGGGCCACCTCAAAGACGCGCGCAGTTTTCGGCGTCTGGTTCTTGATCAGGCAAATCTTGGCGGTCGTCCCGCCCATATCGAACGAAAGCACCTTCTCCAGCCCGTAACGCGCGGCGATGTTGGCTGCGAAAACGGCCCCACCAGCAGGGCCGGATTCCACCAGACGCACAGGAAATTCAGCCGCGCTTTCAAGGCTGATAATGCCACCACCCGAGTGCATCAGAAAGATCGGACAAGCCACCCCCTCATCCGCCAGACGGCCTTTCAAGCGACCCAGATAGGACTTCATCAGTGGCTTGATATAGGCGTTGGCGACAGTGGTATTGAACCGCTCATATTCGCGCATCTGGGGCGATACCTCGGACGACAGCGACACCATCACACCGGGCAATTTTTCCGCCAGAACATCGCGGATCATCTGCTCGTGGCTGTCATTGAGATAGGCATGGATCAATCCTATCGCGATGCTTTCAAATCCGTATGAGGCGATTTCATTGGCCAATGCTTCCACATCGCCGCGTTCCAGCGCGATCAGCACGTTGCCGCGCGCATCCATGCGCTCTTTGAGGGTAAACCGATGTTGGCGCGGCAAAAGCGGCTCGGGCAGTTGCAGATTCAGGTCATATTGCTCAAACCGGCTTTCGGTGCGCATCTCGATCACATCCCGAAAGCCTTCGGTCGTGATTAGCGCGGTCTTTGCCCCGCGCCGTTCGATCAAGGCGTTGGTCGCAAGCGTGGTGCCATGAATGATCTGCGCAATCTGCGCAGGGGCAACCCCGGCTTTGCCGCAAACCTGATGCATCCCGTCGATGATCGCGTTTTCGGGGGCAGCGTAGGTCGTCAGCACCTTGGTTGAGAACTGGTCTTTGCCGACCTCAAGCACGACATCGGTAAAGGTGCCACCAATATCGACGCCCATGCGAATCTGATTTTGCATACCTGCCACCTCTTGCTTTCAAGGGTGAGGCTAATGGCGCCCTTTCATCACTTCCAATTGTTTAAAGTGATATAAAGGATAAAATTTACTGATCTTTTGCGAGCAGCACCGCAAGCGCGGCCGCCTCGGCCACAAAGCGCGGCGCCCGCTCTTCATCATAGCGGGCAAAGAAATGCAGTGGCGCGGGCGTCCAATCATAAGCAAGCGGCATCAACGCCCCCGATCTGAGGTCAGGCGCCACCATCGCGGCAGGCAAAGCAGCGATGCCCATAGCGTCAATGGCCATCGTCTGACAGGCCGCAAGATTGGTCGATGGCACAAGACGCGGGGCCAGATCACGCCGCAGGCCGAAATGCGCGGCGATTTCCTCATAAAGCCGCGTGTCACGCGCATGTGTCAGGATCGGCTGCGCGGCCAGTGTTTCGATCGTTTGCTCTGGCGCAAGCCCCAGATCAGGGGCCGCCACCCAGATCAGATCATAGGCCCCGATCTCAAGCTGGCCTGTGGCAAGACGGCTGAACGGTTCGTTCTGCAACGCCAGATCAAGACTGCGCTCTGCCAGACCCTTTTCCAGATTGACCGAAAAATCGACCGTCAGTTCGACCATCAGACGCGGATAGACGTCTTTGAGTTGCCGCAGATAATCACGCAGCCATGTGTGGACGATCATCTCGGTTACGCCAAGGCGCAGCGTCCCTTCAATCAGCGCCTTTTGATCCGCGGCCGCGATCAGCGCATCTGTCGCATCCAGCACGCGGCGGGCATGGGCAAGAAGATCCTGCCCTTTTCCCGTCAACCGCACCGAGCCTGCATCGCGCGTCATCAAACTGTTGCCCAGCGCCTGTTCAAGCCCGGCAATCCGGGCCGAAATGTTGGGCTGTGTGGTGTTCAGACGCTCTGCCGCACGCCGAAAGCTCTGCAAATCAGCAACCCAGACAAAGGCTTCAAGTTGTTTGAGGTTCAGCCGCATGGGACACTTTCATTTGCTTGTCTTGCGCAGACAGTACTGGGCCTGCCCACCTAGTGAAAGTCCCGCGATTTCGGGATCACGCGCACATCGCGCGGATGGCTACCGCGTGGATCATGCGGAATGGCTTTCCTGACCTCATCGGCGCGCGCCAAGGGTGCCTCCATCCGGTCATGCGACAGCCGCTCCAGCGCGTCACTGCGGTCGGTCAACTGGTTGGCGACCACATGGATCACATCTTCGCTGCGCTGCACCACTCCGCGCACATCAATCACGCGGGCGCGCATGATGACCTTGCGATAGGCCTCCATCATCTTGGGCCAGACCACCAGATTGGCGACGCCGGTTTCATCCTCTAGCGTGATGAAACACACGCCCTTGGCGCTGCCGGGGCGCTGGCGGATCAACACGATCCCGGCCAGTTTGATCCGTTGCCCGTTACGCATCTGGTCCAGCATCCGGGTGGGCGTATAGCCTTGCCTGTCCATACTGCGGCGCAGAAAGGACATCGGATGCGCCTTCAAGGACAATCGCGTGGTTTGATAATCGGCGACCACATGTTCGCAAATCGGCATCTGCGGCAGATCAAAACGCACCTCTGCGCCTTCATCCTTTTCTTCCGCAAAAAGCGGCAAATCAGGCGCATCGCGCAGCGCACGCGCATCCCACAGCGCCTGCCTGCGATCAAGCGTCATCGAGCGCACCGCATCGGCGGCGGCCAGTTTGCGGATCGTGCCCGCATCCAGCTTGGCGCGTTCCTTGAGGTCTTTAAGATCCGTGAAAGGCTCTGTCCGCGCGTCCATCACGCGCTGCCCCATATCCTGCCGCATCCCGTCAATCTGGCGCAGGCCCAACCGCACCGCGAATTGACCGGGTGCTATCGGTTCCAGCGTAT
>JALQUF010000043.1:14339-24486 GCA_023263855.1 Yoonia sp.
TCTGAATAATTCACATCTGCTCCCCGCACGATAATCCCGTGTTCACGCGCGTCACGCACGATCTGGGCAGGCGCATAAAACCCCATCGGCTGCGAATTGAGCAAAGCCGCACAGAACACATCCGGGTAATGCTTTTTGATCCAGCTTGAAACATAAACCAGATGGGCAAAGCTGGCGGCATGGCTTTCAGGAAAGCCATAATACCCGAACCCCTTGATCTGGTTGAAACAACGGGTCGCAAAGTCCGGATCATAGCCGCGCCGGATCATGCGGCTGACCATCATGTTCTCCAACTCCTCGATCCGGCCCTTGGACCGGAACGTCGCCATCGCCTTGCGCAACTGATTGGCCTCATCGGGTGAAAATTCCGCCGCGACCATCGCGATTTTCATCGCCTGTTCCTGAAAGATCGGCACGCCAAGGGTGCGCCCCAGCACCTTGCGCAGCTCATCGGGGTCATGGTCCGGGCCCGGCGCGGGGTAGTCTTCCGGCTCGACCCCGCTACGCCTGCGCAAGTACGGGTGCACCATATCGCCCTGGATCGGACCGGGGCGGACAATGGCGACCTGAATGACCAGATCATAGAATTCACGCGGTTTCAGCCGCGGCAGCATGTTCATCTGCGCACGGCTTTCGACCTGAAACACACCCAGACTGTCGCCCTTGCACAGCATGTCATAGGTGGCCGTGTCCTCTTGCGGGACCGTTGCCAGCGTGAACCGCTGCCCATAATGCGCGTCAATCAGATCAAAGGCTTTGCGGATACAGGTCAGCATCCCCAGTGCGAGCACATCAACCTTGAGAATACGCAGTTCATCAATATCGTCCTTGTCCCATTCGATAAAGCTGCGGTCGGGCATGGCGCCGTTGCCAATCGGCACCGTCTCGGTCAGTTTTTTCTCGGTCAGGATAAACCCACCCACATGCTGGCCCAGATGACGCGGCATCCCGATCATCTGATCGGCAAGCTTGATCGTGCGCGCCATCAGCGGATCGCGCAGGTCAATCCCCGCCTCTGCCGCCTCGCGCGCGCCGACCTCGCGGCCCCATGACCCCCAGATGGTTTTGGCCAAGGCGGTGGTGATATCCTCGGACAGGCCCATGACCTTGCCCACCTCACGCACCGCCATACGGGGGCGGTAATGGATCACGGTGGCACAAAGCGCCGCCCGGTCGCGCCCGTAGGTGTCATAGATATGCTGGATCACCTCTTCGCGCCGCTCGTGTTCGAAATCGACATCGATATCGGGGGGTTCTTTGCGCTCTTCACTGATGAACCGCTCGAACAGCAGGTCGTTCTTGTTAGGATCAACGGCCGTGATCCCCAGCACATAACAGACAGCCGAATTGGCCGCCGACCCCCTGCCCTGACACAGGATTTCTGGCTTGCTGTCGTAGCGCGCAAAATTCACGATCTGATGGATCGTCAGAAAATACTGCGCGATATCCAGCTTTTCGATCAGCGCCAGTTCCTTGCCCAGAACCACCTTGACCTCACCCGGCACACCTTGGGGATAGCGGTTGGCCGCGCCCTTCCACGTCAGCATTTCCAGATAACCCTGCGGCGTGAACCCCTCTGGCACGGTCTCGCGCGGGTATTCATAGGACAGCTCGGTCAGGTTGAAATCGCAGGCATCGGCCACATCACGGGCCGCTTTGATCGCATGCGGCCACTGCGCAAAAAGCCGCACCATCTGGGCCGGTGATTTCAGGTGGCGTTCGGCATTGGCATCCAGCAGAAAGCCCGCCTGTCGGATGGTCGTCTTATGCAGGATACAGGTCATCACATCCTGCAAAGGCCGTCGCTCAGGCGCATGGTAATGCACATCATTGGTCGCCAGAATGGACAACCCGTTGGCCCGCGCCAGCGCATCCAGACGGTTGATCCGCGCCCGATCATCGCCGCGATACAGATAACTGGCCGCGATATGGCGCAGCGTCGGCAAAGCCCGCACCAGCCGCCGCAAGCCTGCGCTGAAATGATCGACATTTTCACCGGGGATCGCAATCAACTGCACCCCCGCGCTATGGGCCGCCAGATCATCCAGCGTGATATCGCAGGCGCCTTTCGCCTGCCATGCCCCATCGACACCCTGCATCTTGCCTTTGGACAGCAGCGTACACAGCCGCCCGTAGGCCGCCCGGTCCTTAGGATAGGCCAAGAACGCCTCGCCCGAGATCAGTTGCACCCGACACCCGATCACAGGGCGCATCTGCGCCTTGGTTGCTTCGGCATGCAGGCGCACGACCCCCGCCATCGTATTCAGATCCGCACACCCCAGCGCATCATACCCCAGCGCCCAAGCGGTTGCGGCCAGATCAACCGCATCCGACGCCCCGCGCAAAAACGAAAAACAGGTGGTCAGCCCCAGTTCGACAAAAGGCGCGCGGGGGTTGGGGAGGAAGTCACCTTCGCCCAAGGTCCGCCGGGGGTGCTGGTGGTCATTTTCGGGCATCAGGCAAACATCCCATGCACAAACCACCGCGGATCACCCCCGCGCCCATCCTCATGCAGGCCCTCACGATACAGCCAGAGCCGCCGCCCCGCCTGATCCTCGACCTTGAAGTAATCGCGCAACCGGGTGCCGGGGCGATCGGTCCACCACTCGGGTGCGATCCGTTCCGGCCCGGCATAGCGGGCCACCCGGTGGGTTTGCCTGCGCCAGACGAACTGCGCAGGCGGGCCTTCGGGGACCGCATAAAGCACGCGGACTTCCTCAGGGTGGTCCAGCAGACGCAACGGGCGCTCCTTGGTCAAAACCGCAGCCTGATCAGGACAATCCGCCAAAGCGGCAATCTGTGCCTCGGCCCGTTCGGGCACATGGCTTTGACGCAAAACCGGGCGGGTCACGGCGCGGGGGCCAAATTTCGCACTCAGCCTGTCAATCAGCCGGGTCAGATGCAGGTCATCATCCGCCCCGCCATCCAGACGGGTCTGTTTGTCCTGCACCTCTTCCACAGCGCCAGCGGCAAGGGTGATAAGATCAAAACCAAAGCCGGGATTGATCCGCGCGACCTTATCGCGAAAGAGACTATGCAAATGGGCCGGATCACGGGTCGGGGCAGAGGTGGCGACATCCACATGGCTGATATCACCATCGGTCTTATAAACCGTCAGATGCAAACGGCGGCAACCAAGGCCTGCGTGCTTCAACTGCGCGCAGAGGTCCTCACACAGATCCGGCAAATGCGGGGTCGGATCAAAAATAGGCTCGGCCAGACGCGCCTGCGCACGGATCACCGGCTTGGTTTCCACGCTTGAAACAGGCTCGGCCAGCTTGCCCATCACCTGATCCAGCCGCATCAACGGATTGGCCTGCAACCCGGCCTTCACAAAACGGCGGGTCAGCGACAGGCGGGGCACATCCATGACCGCACCAATGGTCTTGAGCCCCAACCGGCGCAGCAAAAGCAAGGTCGGATCATCCAACCGCAGCCCCGCCACAGGCAGCGGACCCAGTTTGAAATAAACCTCATCAGGGCCACACACCGTGCGCACCGGACCAAACCGCGCCAAGGCCCAGGCCGCCCCCCAAGTGGGTGCCACCGCCAGCCGCGCCGTCAACCCCAGCAAGGATAGTTGGGTTTCCATCTCGACCAGCATCGCGGCCTCGCCACCCCAAAGGTGATCGGCCCCGGTGGTATCCAAAATCAGCCCGTCATCCCCATCGCGCGCGGTCCAGGGGCACCAGCGGCGGGCCCAAAGCACCAGTCGGTCAAGCGCCGCATGATCGCCTGCCTCATCTGCATATTCCACCTGCAATTCCGGACAGATCGCGCGCATATCCACCACACGCGATCCGGGGATAATACCCTCGATCCGCGCCACACGATTGGCAGCATGAATGACCGGCCCATGCTGCCCTTCACGGGCAAGCACCACAGGCACATCATCCGGCGGCGCGTTCCCGCACCGCTCCATCACGCGGCTCCACCGCTCGATCGCGAGCTGGGGCAGCGAGATCGACACGATCCGCCGCACGGTCATAGGTCGCCACCCATTGCCCGGGCTTGGCCCTGCGCGAGCGGAACAAATCGAGCGCCCAGCGCGGATGCCCCGGCGCCTGGGCGTCGTGCGGATGCGGCGCCGAGGGCAGGCTGGCAACGCGCCAGCGATCGCGGGCCGCACTCAGATCGGGGCTGGCGGCACGACGGATCAACCAGCAAGAGACATCCGCCGCTTCGGCGCGCAGCGCCAACCGTTTGGTCGCAGTAAAATCCAAGGCCGGCGGATCGCCCCAAACCTCGCCAATCACGGCCCCCAAGCTGCGGCACCGCAACCCGTCTTCCATCGCCCAAAGCACATCCGCCGCGCGCGACAGGTCGACCATGATGACAGGGCGATCCCTGGGCAGACCAGCCACCGCCGGACGCCCCGCTTCCTTGCGCGACAAACGGTCCTGCACCCACAGGATCGGGGCATTGGTGCGCGGCAAACGTGACAACACAAACCCTATGCCCGCAGCGTCGGTAGGAGTGACCGGAAACACTTCCGCCAGGGTGTGCGGCATCAGAGCCGGGCTTTCCCCCTGCCCGGCCAAAGCTTTGTGCATACAAAGTGAACCCATACACCTGACACCGAATCCATATTAGTGTTCACTATTTGTTCTAATCTATCCACGCTATTTTCGCAATGTTATGCGCAGCGCAAAATCACCCAGCCCCAGGCAATAAGACATCGCTTGCCCCCATACCGCAGCCCCAAAACCGCCCGCCCAAACATACGAAAAAAACGCACCCGATCGTCAGACGAACACGATGAGCGCGCCCATCAGGGCGCAAAATATCTGTTTTGTGAAATCAAAAGCTACTGGTGTGGGTGGCGGATACGAAGTCCGACATACGCTAGAGTTATGTCATCTAAATATATAATATTACTATATAAAAATATTTACTGTAAGCGTAATGTATTGCAATTTTTATAGCAAAAATAGTTGATATGAGGTGTGGATAGCGGTGGACACTATCCAAAACAGCTCTTGGCAGATCGACCCATCTCCATCACTTCCAACCACCCCACCTAGGACTTCACGTGGGACACCCCGGTCGTTGGTCAGTATTTTCATGATTAGCCTTTCCTTCGTTTGAGGGGCGTTGCCGATCATCGCTACCATAACCGCGATATGATTGCTTCGCGGAACTATGCGCCGGTCGCACGAGTGTCTGACTTAGAAAGTGCCGCAGCTTAGATTCTATTCACCATCCGTTCTTGCCTGCACGGCACTAATCAATGCGCTCATCTTTTTTGACTTGCGCTGCTTCACCCCAAGTGCCATCCAATAAAGACCACAGGGGAGCCGCGTAATGCCGCGGCTGAGATGCGGGCGCACGCCCTCGAACCCTCGAAGCTGATCTGGATAATGCCAGCGTAGCAAGGAGGACATATATATGTTTGCAGGCGCACAAGTATCCCTTTACCCGATGACCGACGGGTTTGTTCACGTGATTTTGTCATCGCTTCATGCCCTTGATCCGTGGCGTGACCAATTGCGGATTGAGACTGACGATATCTCGACCCTCATTGTCGGTTCGCCCGAGGTGCTGTTTCCAGCGCTGCGCGATCTTTACGTCAGTGCAGCTGCGACCGGCACACATGTGGTGCTGCGTTGCACCCTTTCACGCGGCTGCCCTGGCGAACCGGATGACCCGATCTGCCAAACGGGTGCATTGGCCAACCCCGAAGAGCCGTTGGCCGCGCGCCAACAGAACGCATTGGCCGCGATCGCGGCAACCCCTGACAAAGGGCAAACCGCCGATGCCCAATTCTCGCTGTATGTGATGGGGGCGGGTGACCATATGGCCGAGATCATGGGCTGTATTGATTTCCTCAAGCAAAGCGAGAGTTTTGATCGATCAAAAAACTTCTGCACCCGTCTGACGGGTGATGCAGGGCCAGTCTTTGCGACTCTACAACAGGCGTTTTGTCAGTTTGGCCCACCGAACGGCCACGTCACCATTGATCTGACTGTCTCCGCGAATAGCCCCTCAAAGCGCTGAGCCGATGCAGCGCCCCGTCCCTCGCCAAGCTGGCAGAGGGCTGGTCCACGGCATTCCTGCCGTCCTCAGTGTGGCCAGTGCCTTTGTGATCTGGGAAATCTATGTCCGATTGTCGGGCATTTCGCCGCTGATGCTGCCCGCGCCGTCGCGCGTGCTGGACCAGATCATGCTGAACCGCGCCTTGCTGTGGGACAACACGGTGCCCACGTTGAAAGCTACATTTGCAGGTTTTTCCCTGTCGCTGACCGTTGCGTTCAGCCTGTCCGTTGTGCTGGATTTCATGCCGCGTGTGCGCCGCGCCCTGTTCCCGATCTTCGTGGTCAGTCAGACGCTACCCCTAGTCGCAATTGCCCCTTTGGTCGTGTTGTGGTTCGGATTCGACCTGACGCCAAAGGTGCTGCTTGTCGCTTTGGTCACCTTCTTTCCGATGCTGGTGGCATTGGTCGATGGTTATGCCTCCACCGACCCTGAAATCGAGGACCTGATGCGGTCAATGGGCGCCAGCCGCACCGATATCTTTCGCAGCGCGCGGTTTCCTTCTGCCATGCCCTATTTCTTTGCCGGCTTGCGTATTTCAATCACTTACGCGGTCGTCGCCGCGATCTTTGCTGAATACGTCGGCGCGCGGGCGGGGTTGGGGATCGTGATCCTGAATGCCAAGAACAGTTTCCGCCCTGATCTGGTGCTGGCCGCCGTTGTCATCAGTTCGCTGCTCACACTCGTGCTGTTTGCGGCCACCGCCATGCTGCAGCGGATTGTTTTGCGCTGGCGTGATCTGGAGGAGCGAAGATGAACCTTCTTGAGCTGAACCACGTAAGTGTGACGCTGGGCGATACCGCTGTGCTGAACGACATCAACCTGCATGTCGCGGAAGGTGAGTTTGTCTCAATTCTTGGTCCTTCAGGTGCCGGGAAATCGACGATTTTTCGACTGTTGACTGGGACCTTGCCCTTGCAAGACGGCGCGATCACAGGAGCGGGGCAAAACAGCTTTGCCTTCATGCCGCAACGCGACGCGCTGATGCCGTGGCGGCGCATCATCGACAACCTGACGCTTGGGCTAGAGGTGCAGGGTGTGCCCCGTAAAAAAGCGCGCGCGCAGGTCACACTCCTGCTGGAAGATTTCGGGCTGGAATGCTTCACCAGCCACTACCCCGCCCAACTCTCCGGCGGAATGCGCCAGCGCGCCGCCCTCTTGCGCACCATCGTGCAAGGGCGGCCTGTGCAACTGCTCGACGAACCCTTTGGTGCCTTGGACGCGCTGACCCGCACCCAGATGCAAACATGGTTCGAAGCCCGCTGGCAAGCGGCCCGCTGGACGACCCTGTTGGTCACCCATGACGTGCGCGAGGCTGTTGCCCTGTCCGACCGTATCTATGTGCTGTCGCGCCGCCCTGCCCATGTGATCGCCGAAATCACCGTGCCCATCCCGCGCCCGCGACTTGGCCGCCCAATTTGTGCGCAGGTGCATGCCATCGAAGCACAACTTCTTGAAACACTATTGGACCAAACTGGAGAGAAACCATGAAACACATCCTAACCGCCGCCTTCATCGCATTGGCGCTACCTGCTACCGCGCAAGAAAAACTCAGCGTCGCGCTCGACTGGACGCCCAACACCAACCATGTCGGCCTTTATGTCGCGCAGGCAAAAGGCTGGTTTGAAGAGGCTGGTCTGGACGTCGATATCCTGCCCTACACTGACACTTCTTCCGGCACATTGGTCGCCGCTGGGGTGGCTGAGTTCGGCATCCTCAGCGCTGTAGGCTTTCACACACAGCGCGCCACCGGAGCGGACATGACCGTTGTGATGGCTGTGGTGCAACACGAAACAGGGCAGCTCGTCTTCAATGGCGAGCGCAACGATATTCAGCGCCCCGCCGATCTGGATGGCATGATCTACGCCGGCTTTGGTAGCGCATGGGAAAACGCTCTGATCTCGACGATCATCCGCAACGATGGCGGGACAGGCGAATTCGATACCGTGACACTGGGGACCTCTGCCTATGAGGCGCTGGCGAATGGCCGCGTCGATTTCACGCTGGAAGTCAGCACATGGGAAGGTGTGAACTCGGTCCTGCTGAACCGGCCACAGCGGGCATTCCGCTATGCGGATTACGGTGTTCCGGACCAGCACACGACGTTTCTGGGAGGCAACAGCACTTGGTTGGCACAGAACCCTGAAACAGCCAATGCTTTTGTGCAGGCAGCACAACGTGGTTACGCTTTTGCTGCGGCTCAACCTCAGGAAGCCGCTGAAATCCTAATCGCGGAAACGGCGGGCATGCTCAGCAACCCCGATCTGGTGCGCGCTTCGATGGAAGCCCTTGCCGCGGGCAACTACTTGCAAGAAGCGGGCGAACCGGCAGGGCTGATCGATGACAACAAGATCGCCAACATCACGAAGTTCCTGTTTGAGGCCGGGATCATGCGCGACGCTGACGGGCGCGTGTTGGAAGAGATGCCAGACGTTTCGACATGGTATTCGAACGACTACCTACTGTTAGAGAAGTGAAACGAAACATAAGGCATGGGTGGCTCTCAGAGGCCACCCAACCCGATCCGCCTAGCCAAACACGAGGTAAGGCCAGTTTTCCGGGTTCAACTCTGCAACAAAACAATCTCAACAGGCTTTGGTGCAAGGAGCAGCATTTGGCAGTTTGAGCTAAAAATTAGCCTTCCCCACATTTGACTTTCATGTCTGAAAGGGATCATGGGCACGTTCAGGCGTCGCAAAAAGAACAGACGCATCTGTGCTGACACCCTTATGTGAGCCCTATGACCAGCCTTTCCTCTCACAATCCCTCTACGGACCGCATCCTAACCGGTGTAGCTCTGATGCTAGGATTTTGCGTAACCGCCCCATTATTGGATGTTGCGGCTAAGCTGGCATCGGCCAGCGTGCCAGTGGGACAGATCACGGCCGCACGCTTTATCGTTCAGTGCGTGCTGATGGCGCCGTTCGTCTGGATGATGGGTCTGTCGTTGCAGGTGGAGCGGAGGCAATGGTTTCCGCTCTTGTTTCGCGCGATACTTTTGTTTGTCTCAACTTTTTGCTTCATTGCTGCTATTCGGGTCATGCCGCTTGCCGATGCCTTGGCGATTGTGTTTGTGGCCCCGTTCATAGTGCTGCTGGTAGGAAAGTTCTATTTGCATGAAGATGTGGGGTCGCGCCGCGTATTGGCCGCGATTGTGGGCTTTGTTGGGGTGTTATTTGTGATCCAACCCAGTTTTGCGGCCTTTGGCGCAGTGGCGCTGTTTCCGCTGGGCACGGCGGTAGGTTTCGCGTTCTATATACTCGTGACGCGCGGGTTATCGCGGAGAATGCATCCCGTCGTCCTGCAATTCCACACAGGCCTCATCGCCAGCTTGCTGTGCCTGCCGGTAATGATACTGGCCCAAGGGACTGGTTCAGAACTGCTTGATCCCGTTTGGCCCGACGGCGTTGTCTGGCTCTGGCTTTTTGGAGTCGGGTTTTTCGCCACGCTGAGCCATAT
Organism: Yoonia sp.; assembly: GCA_023263855.1. Taxonomy (GTDB): domain Bacteria; phylum Pseudomonadota; class Alphaproteobacteria; order Rhodobacterales; family Rhodobacteraceae; genus Yoonia. The sequence goes on from JALQUF010000043.1 coordinate 23,832, forward strand.
GATGATGACCTATGCGCTGTCGCTGGCGCCTTCGGCCACACTGGCGCCACTGCAGTATTTGGAACTGCCGGTGGCGACATTGCTGGGCTATCTGGTCTTCAGCGATTTCCCCAACGCGCTGACCCTGACCGGAATCGCCATCATCATCAGCGCAGGACTTTACATGATCCACCGCGAAAGGGTCACCGCTCGTCAGTTGATCACTGAGCGTGCTGCGCCACCAATCTGATGTGACTTGATTGAGGTGTAAGCATTCTGCGCGCGCTCGGCGGACTAACGCATCCCCATCATGTGCAAGCATCCCTTCTAGGACTTCGCTAGGAATGCCCCGAGCGTTTTGCGCGTGAAGGGCGTGCAACCATTCCCCCGGCTGTAAGTAAGCTCGGTGTTGGTCGAGCTGTCAAAGGGCAGCATAGCGCCGCTGTGGTTGGAAGGCACCAATTTCCATGTTTGGCTGGCGTCCTTCGGCAATATCAGCAACGATCCGACCTGTAATGCCGCCAAGCGTCAAACCAAGGTGCTGGTGTCCAAAGGCGTGAATGATCCGGTCTGTAACTGCGCTCGGCCCGATCACAGGCAGAGCGTCCGGCATGGATGGACGGTAGCCTAGCCAATCACTGGTTGGCGCGGGCAAATTCGCGAACATCTCAGAGCC
>JALQUF010000044.1 GCA_023263855.1 Yoonia sp.
TAAAGAGATAATTTCCCATCTTAGCAATAGCCTTCCAAGCTGATGATACGGGTTCGATTCCCGTCGCCCGCTCCATTTTCTGACAGCCCAAAATACGCCCGATGCGTTTGGTCGCCTTGTGAAACGCTCGGTTCAGTTCTATGTCCCTGCTGACGTGAAAAGGGACTGCCCATGGCCGAGATACAAAAACCCAAACCCGAGGAACGGCCGGTTGGCAAGCGTATCAGCGCGCTGAAAGCGTTGTGGCCCTTTATGAAACCTTATCGTTTCAACATGATGGGCGCCGGTTTTGCCTTGGTTTTCACGGCGATGGTGTCACTCAGCCTTCCGATTGCGGCAGGGCAGGTGGTTGATACCTTTGGTCTGGCCAGCGGTGAGATTGGCCAGCACTTTGTCACGATGCTGGTGATTGCTGTGTTGCTCGCGTTTGGTACTGCGCTGCGATACTACCTTGTGACCCGTTTGGGTGAACGGGTTGTGGCCGATATCCGCAAGGCCGTTTTCAGCCGCATGATCAGCATGAGCCCCGCGTTTTACGAACGGATCATGACCGGTGAGGTCCTGAGCCGGATCACGACAGATACCACTTTGATCCTGTCGGTAATTGGCAGCTCGGTTTCTATTGCCCTGCGCAACATTTTGATCTTTATCGGTGGTGTTATCTTGATGCTGCTGACTTCGGTGAAAATGAGCGCGATGGTCCTTTGGCCCATTCCGGTTGTGTTGTTCCCGATCCTGTTTCTGGGGCGCCGTGTGCGCAGCCTGTCCAAGGAAAATCAAGACCTGATTGCCGAATCCAGTGGTGATGCCTCTGAACAGCTGTTGTCCGCACAAACGGTTCAGGCCTTCACCCACGAAGACCTGAGCCGCGCAAAGTTCGACGAAGTCACAGAGCAAAGCTATCGCTCGGCCCGGCGTCGCATTATGACCCGGGCGGCACTGACCGCGATTGTGATTTTCATGGTGTTCGCAGCCATCGTCCTGTTCCTGCAAATGGGCTCTCAAGATGTTGTTGCCGGTGAAATCACCGAAGGCGGGCTTGTCCAGTTCATGATCTACACGATCATGGTGGGCGGGGCAGTTGCCGCACTTTCAGAAGTCTGGGGTGAATTGCAGCGCGCGGCGGGTGCGACCGAGCGGCTGGTCGAGTTGTTGACCGCCGAAGACACGGTGCAAGACCCCGTGCAGCCTAATGTTCTGCCAACGCCGGTCAAAGGTGCGCTGCGTTTTGAAAAGGTGCGGTTTCACTATCCGTCACGGCCGCAGGTGTCTGCCCTTGATGGCATTGATCTTGAGATTACGCCCGGTGAGACCGTGGCGCTTGTCGGCCCATCCGGGGCGGGCAAGAGCACGATCATCCAGATGGTGCAGCGGTTCTATGACCCGCAAGATGGCGCTGTCCGGATCGACGGCAAGGACCTGCGCGATCTGGATCGCGCGGATTTCCGCAAGCACATCGCACTTGTCCCGCAAGACCCGGTGATCTTTGCGGATACAGCCCGCGAAAACATCCGCTTTGGACGGCCAACAGCAACCGATGCCGAGGTTGAAACCGCCGCCAAGGCCGCCGCAGCCTATGATTTTCTGATCGCGCTTCCAGATGGGTTTGACAGCTATGTGGGTGAGCGGGGCGTGATGCTGTCAGGTGGGCAAAAACAGCGTATTGCGATTGCCCGTGCGATCCTGCGCGATGCGCCGATCCTGCTGCTGGACGAAGCGACAAGCGCTCTGGACGCCGAAAGCGAATATGCCGTGCAGCGCGCGGTTGAAGAACTGGCGCGCACACGGACCACACTGATTGTTGCGCACCGCTTGGCCACCGTCAAAAAGGCTGACCGCATCGTGGTTCTTGAGGATGGCAAGATCGTCGCCCAAGGCACGCATGATGCACTTGTTGCCGAAGGCGGGCTTTATGCGCGGCTGGCACGTTTGCAGTTTACCGAAGGCCTTGCCGCAGAGTAGTCGCCGTTTTTTCGTAGCGTAAGACTTGTGATTGCACCGCTTTGGTCGCACCTTGCGATGCGAGGGGGCTGTGCTGCGTTGCACAGTGAAGACAACAAGGGAGGAAACGACATGGCTTTTGCAAGTGTCGCAGACCGGGACGCCATCGAAAACGAACAGCTGTGGGATGCGCGCGATACGCCGACGACAACCTACGAATTGCTGACCCAGACAGCCGCAAAGCACGGCGGGCGCAAGGCGGTCAGCTTTAGTCTGCTGTCCGATCCGGGCGCGTATTGCGAAACGCTTGACTGGAACACCCTGCGTGACAAGACCACGCAAGCTGCCAATATGTTCCGCAGCCTTGGCGTGGGCGAAAACGACGTTGTCGCCTATCTGATGCCGAACGCCACAGAAACGGTCCTGACCTATCTGGGCGGGCAGGTGGCGGGGATCGTGAACCCGATCAACCCGCTGCTTGATGCTGAGCAGATTGCCGCAATCCTGCGCGAAACAAATGCCAAGGTGCTGGTCACGCTGCGCGCGTTCCCAAAAACCGATGTCGCCCAAAAAGCGGCCGAAGCGGTGCGCCTTGCACCCAATGTGACCCACGTTCTGGAAGTCGATTTGCATCGCTATCTGACGGGGCTCAAGCGCTTGATCGTGCCTTTGATCCGGCCCAAGAACCCGGTGTCCCACAACGCAAAAGTGCTTGATTTCAACGCCGAGATGAACAAACAACCCAAGACCTTGGGCTTTGCTGACAGCTCTGGCGACAGGGTCGCGGCCTATTTTCATACCGGCGGCACAACAGGTATGCCCAAAGTCGTCCAGCACCGGTATTCGGGGATCATTTACAACGCCTGGCTGGGGGATAGACTGCTGTTTACGCAAGAAGACGTGCAGATTTGTCCGCTGCCGTTGTTCCACGTTTTTGCAACGATCGTCTCACTAGGGGCATCATTGGGGTCGGGCGCGCAAATCGTCCTGCCCACACCCCAAGGGTATCGCGGCGAAGGTGTTTTCGACAACTTCTGGAAGCTGGTGGAAAAGCACAAGGTCACGTTCATGATCACTGTGCCGACGGCAATGTCAGCCCTGATGCAGCGTAAGGTGGATGCGGATATCTCGACCTTGCGTCTGGCATTTTGCGGATCAGCGCCTTTGCCTTTAGAGCTTTACCGGCGCTTTGAAGAAGCCGCAGGCGTGACGATCTGCGAAGGCTACGGCCTGACCGAAGCGACCTGTCTGGTGTCGATCAACCCGCCGCTGGGCGAAAAACGGGTTGGCTCTATCGGTGTCCCGTTCCCCTATACACAGGTGAAAATCGTAGATGCCGCAGACGCCGAGGTTCTGGGTGTCGACGAAATCGGTGAAATCTGTGTGTCCAGCCCCGGTGTCTTTGGCGGGCAGACCTATACCGAAGCGGACAAAAACAAAGACATGTTTTATCCCGGGCCGGACTCAGACTCGCAATTCCTGCGCACGGGCGATCTGGGACGCATTGATGCTGACGGCTATCTTTGGATCACCGGACGCGCCAAGGACTTGATCATTCGTGGCGGGCACAACATTGACCCGGCCGAAATCGAAGAGGCCTTGGCCGGCCATGACGCGGTCGCCTTTGCGGGAGCCATCGGCCAACCGGACGAACATGCCGGCGAAGTGCCGTGCGCTTATGTCGAGCTTGTCGCAGGTGCGGCTGTCACACATGAAGAACTGATGACCTTTGCCAAAGCCAATATTCACGAACGGGCCGCGCATCCCAAGCATATAGAAATCCTGGATGAATTGCCCAAAACAGCCGTTGGCAAGATCTTTAAGCCCGACCTGCGCAAACGGGCAATTTCGCGGATTTATGATGCGGCCTTGGCCAATGTCGCCGCCGAGGTGCGCGATGTGAGCGAAGATAAAAAACGCGGATTGGTTGCCCATATCGCCAAAACGGGCGATGTATCAGACGAAGAGATCGGCAAAGCATTGAATGCATACACTATCCCATGGGATTTGGTGGACTAGGTTGTCGGTCAGGCGAAGCAACAAGGGACAGCTGCGATGACAAAACTTGCGTTTTTGGGCCTAGGGGTCATGGGGTATCCAATGGCCGGGCATCTTCAGGCCGCAGGGCACGATGTGACAGTTTACAACAGGACAACGGCGAAAGCTGAAAGCTGGGTCACACAACATGGTGGTGCCATGGCCCAGACACCGCGTGTGGCGGCCGAAGGTGCGGCACTGGTCATGGCCTGTGTCGGCAATGATGATGACCTGCGCTCTGTCTGTCTTGGGGATGATGGTGCCTTTGCGGGCATGCCCCGGGGGTCCATTTTTGTCGATCACACCACGGTTTCGGCTGCTGTCACACGCGAACTGCATGATGTCGCCGCCGAAAAGGGGATCGCCTTTGTCGATGCCCCTGTATCTGGCGGGCAGGCTGGTGCCGAGAATGGCGCGCTTTCCGTCATGTGTGGCGGTGCCGAAGACAGCTATGCCACGGCGGAAGCGGTGATCGCAGCCTATGCAAAACTATGCCGCCGGATTGGTGAAAGCGGGGCAGGGCAGATGACCAAGATGTGCAACCAGATTGCCATTGCGGGCCTGGTACAGGGCCTGTCCGAAGCGCTGCATTTTGCGCAGAAAGCCGGCCTTGATGGCGAGGCCGTGGTCGAAGTTATCAGTCAGGGCGCTGCGGGTAGTTGGCAAATGTCAAACCGCTACCAGACCATGCTGGCAGATAAATGGGACCATGGTTTCGCAGTCGATTGGATGCGCAAAGACCTTGGGATTTGTCTAGATACAGCAGATGAAAACGGGGCCAGCCTGCCGGTCACAGCCTTGGTTGATCAGTTCTACAAGGACGTGCAGAAATTGGGCGGTGGGCGTTGGGATACGTCCTCATTGCTAAAACGGTTGCAAGCAATCGGATAGGCCGTAAGCCGCGTCGGGCGCCTTGCACACGGGCGCCCCTGATCGAGTTATATCGCGAAGGTCTGACCCGCTCCTCAGAACAGCGTAATGTCAGGCGCTGGTGCCGCTGGCGTTTTCGGTACGATAAGGTCAGGCGCGTCACCTGCGATTTGCAATTGCCTGGCCGCGCCAGTGACCGGCTTGAACTGTACCCTGCGGGCCTGAACGCCACCAAGGCTATGCGACACACATATGATCCCTTCCTGCGCCAAAAAATCGCGCGCAAAAGCGGCGTTTGATTCCCCAATATCACGCGCATGGGATGTCATGCGCGCGCCGCCGAAAAGCTTGGCCAAAAGCTTCTCTCGCCTCGCCCCGGCGTGCAGAAGTTGGTTGATCAGCAACTCCATTGCGTTCACGCCGTAGCGCATATCATTGCTACGCTCACCGCCAGCACCCGCCAGCAAAAAGTGGTTCATCCCGCCAACTTTGGCATCTGGATCAAACAAGCAGACAGACACACAGGATCCAAGCACCGTCGACAGTGTGACGGCCGGGTCGGCAGAGACTGCGAAATCACCCTGCACCACTGTGATGGTTCTTTCTGACGTGGTCATGTAGGCTGCCTCATCTGACAGGACTTCAGCAAAGCTGGCCCGATCTGAGCGAGAGGCAGCTGTTCGGAAACACCACCCATTTCCATGGCGACGCGCGGCATGCCGTAGACAACGCTGGTTTTCTTATCCTGGCCGACCGTATAGGCGCCGGCCCGTCGCAATTGGGTCAAACCTGCCGCGCCATCTTTGCCCATGCCGGTTAAAAGGGCTGCGCTGATCCGCGCCGCGTGAGGCAGCGCAGAAGCGAACAGCGCATCAATCGAGGGGCGGTGCCCCATCCTTGGAGGGCCATGGTCCAACCTGATACGCGCCTCTCGGGATGGGGTAAGCGTTAAATGCGCCCTATCATCCGAAGCGAGATAGATACATCCCGCCGCAACCGGCATGCCATCTTCGGCGGCGATCACGCTGGCAGGGCTGGCACCATTGAGCAATCTGATAAGGCTGCGTGCAAAGGCGCCGCCTGTGTGCTGGACAATCAGCAGGGGCGGGCAATCTTGCGTAAAGTGCTGCGTCAGATTGAGAAGCGCATCAATTCCACCGGTCGACGCCCCCACCAAAATAAGCCGATTGCTGTGATATTCTGCCTGCCGTGCCCGATCAGTTTGCGCGGCGTGTTCTTTGACAGATGGGCGCTTGGTCGTCTTTGCTGCTTTCCCGATTTGCTCGCCGAGCGCGCCTGAAGGGATATCGATGATCTGACGAAACGTAGGGTTTGGGGCCGCAACTGCGATGTCTCTACACAATACAAAGCAGGGAATGTCCATGATGTTGAGCAGCGACACGACAAGTTCAAATTCAGCATAACGGGTCAGGTCTTGGGTGATCACCAAGACGTCAGGGATATGATGCTCTGCAAGGTGATAGGTGTCGGTCAGTGTTAATGCCTCAAGAATGTCTGCCCCGCCTAAAGCCGCGATAATTTGGCGTCTCACGCGGGCCAGAGACAACGGAGACTGATCTGCGATGAGGATTTTCATATCGGGTCCTGACGGTGAAACTGAAGTGAACATGTTAAAATCTGAAAAACTGACGTTGTCGCCTTTGGATATGAATTGGCGTTCAAGACGCAGCAGATCACAGAAACAGTGCCTTCATTCACGCTAAGGTAGCAGCATAACGGCCTCCCGCCTTTCCCCCTCATGCTTTTGTCAATGGCCGCTGACACGATGGACTGCGTCAAAAGATTTCGATCTCCTTTCCGGTGAAAAGCGTGTGAGTTCCAGTATCTGTCGGGTCATATTGGCCGATTGCCTCGCGTAGTTCGCGCAGCTTCATGGGCCCGATCACGTCGGATTGACTTAAGGATTCACAATCAGGCACCGTGTCTGCGACACGCTTCAAAAGGGCCGCGATATCGTCTGTCGCTTGCTTGAGGAAATCGAGCGATTGCAGGCTTTGCTTCCGCTTACACGCGGTGTCATCAGTGTCGCCGCCATCCAGCAATCCGCGCTCTAGCTCCAATATGATATGTCCCAATTGCGTGAGACAATATCCTGTCCGTTGTAGGCAGGCCCCCAAACTCACGTGTGCATCACCTGTGCTTTGCGACGGCGTAATCACAGGCGACCCACGACACTTTCGATGCATTGTTTCATGCTAGCTGTTGTGAACGGTTTCTTGATAATGTTGTTGAGGCCAAGCGCCTTTCCCTTGTTGACCAAATCAGGTGTCGGATTGCCAGTCACCAAAATGAATCCTATCCGGGCCGTTGTGCGGTTTTGACGCAATGCCTGCAATAGTTGTAATCCATCCATTCCCGGCATGTTGTAGTCCGATAGCACCAGATGCACAGGATCACTGACGAGTTTTTCATAGGCCGCCCGCCCGTCATTCTCGGCCTGATTTTTCCAGATACCCATCTCTTCGATTGCCTGCACGAGCAGGCCGCGGCTGACCCCCATATCGTCGACAATCATCACCCTTAGAGAGTCTTTCAAGCTCACTTTTTGTCTCCTTCGTTGCGCTGCAATTGATAGGTTGTGATGCCGATGTTCTTGAATGCACCTTGGGATGGCCCGCTCAGGCGTTCCGAGTGGCCAATCATAAGGTAACCATCATCCGCGAGGGCAGATGCAAACCGCTGCCAAAGCCGTGCCTGTGTTGTCTTGTCAAAGTAGATGGCGGCGTTTCTGCAAAAGATGACGTCAAATTTACGCTGCATGGGCCATGCGTCGACAAGGTTTAGTTCGCCAAATGAAATCAGGGATTTGAGTCGATCATCCATCGCTATTTTGCCACAGCCCGCTGGACCGGATGCTGTCAAACGGCTTTGCCATTGTGCCGGAATGGCGGCGATTTGCTCAGATGGGTATACCCCTTCACGCGCTATCTTAATGACTTTCGGATCAATATCCGTAGCAAGAACTTTGATGTCATGCTGATGCACGGCAGGGTCGGCGGCGACCAAAGCAGCAGCCATGGAATATGCCTCTTGGCCAGTCGAGCAGGCAGATGACCATAGCCGCACGGCATGCCCATTTTTCGCCTTCGCAATTAGGATTGGTGCGATCGTATCCCTCAAATACTCAAAGTGATGCACTTCGCGAAAAAAATGCGTCACATTGGTTGTCAGGGCTGACAGAAGATGCGGCTGTTCGTCGTTTCCTTCTGGTCGCGCGAGCAAGTCGCAGTATTCTTGAAAGCTGCCCAGGTTTAGCGCGCGCAACCGTTTTGCAAGGCGCGAATGGACCAGCGCCTTTTTTGAGGGTTGCAAAAACAAACCGTATCGCCCGTTCGCCAGATCAGAGATCATGCGAAAGTCACGGTCCGAAAATGCAAAGTCGTGTCGTTCTGGTAAAGGTGCTTGCGAGGTCGTTTCCATCATGCGGCAGTTGCCAGCGTGGTGGGCAAGAGGGCGTCCAGACTGATAATCTTGATCATATCGTCACCCACGGGAATGATCCCCGCGACGGCAATGGCAGAAGCATCCTCTTTGGTGCGCGGGGTTTCACGCACCATGTCAGCCTGTACACCGAGTATTTCAGACACCGATTCAACGAGCAAACCGACGATGCGGTCGTCAATTGCCGTGATGATGATGACGTGCCTTTCTGTGGGTGTGATGGCGCTGAAACCAAGCTTGGCCGCGAGATCGAGTATGGGAACAACGGCGCCCCGCAAATTGATGACTCCAAGCACATAGGACGGCGAGTGCGGCAGGTGGGTTACGGGCGACCATCGCCGGATTTCACGGATCTGGGTAATCTCGATGCAAAAGCTTTGCCCGCCCGCTACAAGTGTAACAAATTCGATATGCTTTTCGGCCTTTGAATTATCATGTCGTTGCATATGCGTCCTCCTTTTGCGCCCGAATATGCGCGCTTAATGCGTTGCCTTGGCCTGCAGCAATTGCATCAGGATCGATGATGAGTGCGATTTTACCATCGCCAAGGATTGTCGCCCCGGAGATGCCGGTTATTTGACCGTAGGTCCCCTGCATGCTTTTAACGACGACTTGGCGCTGGTCGACAATGTCATCGACGGCTATTGCGCATTGGCTGACCGACTCCGTTTGGATCAACAAAAGCACACGGTCGGTGAGAGATGCAGACTGTGGCGTCACGCCAAATCGCTCTGCCAAGTCGATGATCGGTACATAGTCACCCCGGATGCGCAAAAGTTGGTTATCCAGGCCAATCTGCGCGAGGTCAGTGGACGCGGGCCGAATTGTTTCCAGAATGCTGGTGATAGGAACAACCATCGTCTGCCCCCCCACATGGATGATCATGCCATCCATAACTGCTAGGGTCAGGGGAAGCGTTATCGAAAATGTCGTGCCTTGGCCTGCAATACTGTTGATTGCAATGCGGCCGCCGAGGGCTGTGATTGCTGTCTTGACAACATCCATCCCGACACCCCGACCGGAGAGATTTGTCACCTCTGTCGCCGTTGAAAATCCGGGTGCAAAGAGCAGATGGTCGATTTCCTGTGCACTCAATTGGGCATCCGCGGAAATCAGCCCTTTGCTGACCGCAATTTCTTTAATTCGCTCGCGATTGAGGCCTTGGCCGTCATCAATGATTTCGATCACAATACTGCCCGAGCGTTGGCTGGCTGTCAGGCGCAGGGTTCCGGTTGCGGGTTTGTCTGTTTTTGCACGCTCCTCAGGCTTTTCAATGCCATGATCGATGGCGTTTCGGATCATGTGGGTCAGCGGGTCAGCCAGACGTTCAACGACGATTTTGTCTACTTCCGTCGCTTCACCTTCAGTCACAAGGTTGACGTCCTTGCCGGTTGCATCCGCAGCCTCGCGGGCGATGCGTAGCATGCGCTGAAAAAGTGGTTTGACCGGTTGGGCCCGAATGGCCATGACGCCTTCTTGAATTTCGCGCGCAAGCAGCTTGTAATTGTCCAAATCCCCGTAAAGCTCTGAACTATTGGGAAGGGATGCCTCTTCAATCCTTTGCGAAATGACAGACTGGTTGATGATCAATTCGCCAACTGCGTTGATGAGCCGATCGACACGTTCCGGGTCAACACGCAGGGTGCTGGCTGATTTTTTTGAGGCTTTTTGCGTGCTTGGTCGGGCTGCCTGCGCGGGTTCCAGATCGGGTTCTGGCACAGTCTCCACCTCTTCGGGCAGGGACATGACGTCTGGCTGTGGATCGTCTTTCGTAGTCTCATGTACTTTAAGGGCGCAGAGATCATCTGCAAATTCGAAAATCTCCCGAATTGCGAGATCGTTTTTCTGATCAGCGACAACAACGTGCCAGGTCAGATAGCCTTTGGTCCAGTCAAAGTCCGCTAGATCGGTGGGCAGCTTTACCGTCTCTACCTGGACAGTGCAGGGGCCGAGATCATGCAAGGCGCTGATAAATAATGCAGGGTCATTTCCGGCGGCATAAAATTCAGCGCTTGGATGAAAGGAAACCTCAAATTCGCTGCCAGAGTCCCGTGTGTCGAAAGACAGCGTTAAAGCTTCGAATACAAATTCTTCCTTAACCAAATCATCGGTACTAAGAAAAGATTCAAGTTCTCGCAACACGGGATCAACCTGATCGCGATCCGCCGGCAAATCGTCCCGCGCGGCGTCTACCAGATCGGCCAGAATGTCGCCCGCCCGCTGAAGGACACGCAAAAGCGCCTCATCTGTCGCCAGTTTTTTGCTGCGGACGTCATCCAGCACGGTTTCAAATATATGCGCAAACCCGACCACATCTTCGAGTGAGAATGCGCCCGCGGCACCCTTGATCGAATGAACAGAGCGGAAAACGGCGTTCAGCGTTTCGTCATCCGCCAGACCTTCGCGCATGTCGGCCAGCCCATCAGAAAGGGCGACAAGCAGGTCTTCACACTCTTCAAAAAAGGCATCGAGAATTGCGCTATCCATCATGCATCAGGTTCCCGTCAGCCGCTTTATCACCGATACAAGGGCTTCATCGTCGAATGGTTTGACGATCCAGCCTGTCGCGCCGGCCCTGCGCGCACGATCCTTTAAAGCGGCGCCGCTTTCGGTCGTCAGCACCAGAACCGGAACGGCGCGGTTCACCTGACCTTGGCGAATGTCGTTGATCACACCAAAGCCATCTTTGTTGGGCATGTTGACGTCGGTAATGACAAGATCGGCTTGGGCTTCCTGAAATTTCGCCACTCCATCAACCCCGTCCACTGCCGTGGTCACGGCAAAGCCGGCCTTTTCCAATGTGGCGGTGAGAAGCGCGCGAATGGTGCGCGAATCGTCGATCGCGAGGATATGCGCGCTCATGCGATCACCTGTTCTGCGGAAAGGGTGTCAGATAGTCCCAACAGCGCAACGCCTTCTTGAAAGCCTGTGGAAGGGTTCAGGATCGTGACTTGCTTCGCATTGCGTCGCCAGAGGTCACAAGCGACCACAAGCATCTGTGCAGTCAGCCCGTGCAGCCGTTCAACTGCGCTGCAATCAATGGTGATCGCAGCGCCCTGGGCTGCCAATAGAAACGTATGCAGGCATTCAGTGTCTTCCATCGTCGTGACGGGAGGAAGTGCAAAACTTGCTGTGCTGTCGTTCATTTCCGGGCCGCTCCCATTTCAAGATCAGGTGATTCAAGCTGTGCTTTGGTCAGGTATGGCTGCCTGCTGCTTAATGTGACGTAAATGTGCGCGCATTTTTTGGCCTGGCGGCAGGTGGCGTATTGAAAGCATGAAATCCTTGGGAAATTCTGGCCAATGTCCTCGACTTTCCTGCGCAATTTTGAATAGGTTCGTACAAATTGTATTGGATCAGTTGCCCACAGGGTGGAAAGCACCGCATGACAAGACCTACTTTCGGGATGGCATTGACTGCCTTGCTATCAACCAGCGTTGCAACGGGTGTGATGGCCGAGGGCATAGGCGGCCTTTCGCAGGCAGTTGATACACCGCGCGCGGCCAGTGGCATCGCCGATGACCTGACCATTCATCTGGATTTCCGCGAAGACTATCGCGCGTTGTCATTTGGCCTGCAGCCAAGCGACTGGTTGGAAATCGGGATCAGTTTCCCGACGTACGATGAGGGCGGCGGCAGCTCGAGCGGAAATGAATTGAGCTTTGGTTTGCGCCTTTGGGAGGAACGCAGCTATCTTCCGGGCCTGACGGTAGGAGTGGTCGGGTTTGGCAGCGATGATCGCGGATCCGGCGAATACGTGTTGGCCAGCAAGACCATGGGGTCTGTGCAGGCGTCGGTTGGTCTGGGGTGGGGGCGTTATGCGCAAGACATAGCGGTTGATCGCGGTGATGATGAAAGCATCGTGCGGACCGATCATCTGTTTGTGGGCGACCCCGAACCGCTTGCGAATATTGTGTGGGATACCGGGTACAAGAGCCTGATTGCTGCTGCAGAATATAGTGGCGTTGGCGGCGCCGAGGCCGATGACACATTCGGCGCCAGCCTGTCCTATGAGGTCCTTGAAGGGCTGCGGGTGGCCGGGTTTGTCACCAATCAGGGCAGTGTGGGCGTCAGGCTTGTCTTTGCGGCAAACCCCACGCGTCCGTTCGTGCAAACCGACATCAACCGCGGCCCGCATCCTTATGTTGAAAACCGCGGTCTACGCGCAGGGCAGCCGCAACCGGGCGAACAACAGGTCTTTGCATTGCTCAAAGAGCGGCTTGAAGAAGATGACATTCAAATCCGGCGGTTTGCGATGCGCGGGGATACGATTGATGTAACCGCTGCATCAAATATGGATCCCGTCTTTGCCCGTGTCGTTGGACGCGTTGCGCGCGTCCTTTCGGCAATCGCCCCCGCCAATATCACAACGTTCCGCGTGACACAGAATACAGGCGCATTTGACAGCAACGTGGTGGTTTTGGACAGGGCGGGTCTGGATGATGCTGTGGGCGCCCCCGACGCAGCCGCGCTGGCGTGGGATGCGACTTCATTTGAGGCCAGTCCGCTGAACCGTCCGGCAGCGCTGGGCGAGAGCACCTTTCAGCCGCGTTTCAGCTATGGGTTCACTCCGGTTCTGAAGGCAGACTTCATTACCTCTGACACTTTGGAACTGACCGGCACTTTCAACGCGAATGCCCGCTATACGTTTTCGCCGCAGACCTTTGTATCCGGCTCTGTCGGCTACCGGTTTTTGAACCAGTGGACACAAGAGGATCCGCCAGCCGAGCCACAACCGCGCAGTGATTTTACCTCTTATGCGCCCGATATTGCCTACTTGCAGTCGTTGAGTGTCCGGCACCGTTTCCGCGTTGCACCCGAGATCTACAGCCGGGTGTCAGCGGGCTTGTTTGAGCGGGCCTACGGTGGTGTCAGCGGTGAAATGATCTGGCGCGATCCCGAGCAGAATTTTGCATTAGGGCTTGAGGCAACTTACGTCCAAAAGCGCGCTTATGAAGGCTGGTTCGGGTTTGAGGACGCGGACGCATCAACGCTCATTGGCAGCCTCTATGCCAATGTCGGACGGAACGGAGACTATCTGGTGCTCGACGCGGGCCAGCATCTTGCGGGTGATTTCGCCGTGGGGCTGACGGTTGGCCGGAACTATCGAAACGGGTGGCGCATATCGGCCTCGACCGGGTGGAGCGAAGAGCGCGACTCGGCGCTCAAGTTCGGTGCCGAGATTGCAATCCCGCTGTCGTGGACCTCGCCTGATGCTGGAAAGGGCACGACCAACCTGTCGGTTGGAGGGCAGTCGGGGGACTTCGGGTCGCGTGTCAGCGGCACAGGCCTGCTGTATGATGAGCTGCGCACATCTGACAAACGCCGGATTGAAGATGGCTTTGGGGAGTTCTGGAATTGATCAAAGTTGTTTTCTCAGCGGGGCTGATCTTGGCCCTTTCTGGTTGTCTGGACACATTCGGGCAGATGCGTGATGCAATCATGAACCCCGATCCCGAGGTTGAAATGGTGATCCCAGGGGTGAACCGCGCAGCGATCGAACAAGCTGATCTAGCTGCCGTGCTGATGCTGAGCCCCGGAACAGGCATTGCGGCTGTTGGGATTGCGATCCAGATGCGTGATGGCCGGATCATTTATAACGCGAATGACAACCGCGGTGTGACGCTTGATGGCGGTCTGATTTATGCAACGCTCGGGTTTGGGACAAACCTGCAAGCGGTTACGACCCAAAGCAATGACCCTCTGGTCACAGAAGCCAAGGCCGGGGATTGGCCCGCCGAAGTGACGCGCACGTATCACGTGTCGCAACGGGGCACCGTGTTTGCACAATTCACCGCCGTTTGTCGCAATCAAGTCGGCCGCCAGTTGGTGATCGATGTCGTTGACGCCAATCGTCGGGTGGTCGAAGTCTTGGAAACCTGCGCAACGCAAGAAGGCGATACGTTCAACAACATCCACTATCTTGATGCTGCGACAGGGCGTGTCTGGCGGACCAATCAATGGACCGGCCCGGTGCAGGGGAACATGCAGGTCGACGTGATTGATCAATTCGCTCCCTAGCGCACCAACTGTGGAAGACCGGTGTGCCAGTTAGCACGACATTTGCATCGTTGCGATTATGAACATGCCCTGAAAGTCTGGCTCGGTTGCGGGGCAGGCGTATCCGCCGTTTGTCCGCCAATCACTGAACAAAAAAGAACAGCGCCCTCACCAGGCGCTGTTCTCTTACTCAATCTCGTGATCGCCATACAATCAGTCAAAAAGCCAAGCGCCAAATAGCCGTTACATTGCTTTTTGACGGAGCCTACGGATTCACCAAACGGTAGGCACCAGGAACTCACTACACATACCCAAAGGCACAGATAAACACTCGGAAACTATATCGACGACTCGTCACTACTCACTACGCATCGATTACAAAAAACGCGTAACCGATGGCATTGTTGTGACTGAAATCCAAAGCTGCGCCAATTCTAAAAAATTTTAACTTCGAAGTTAAATTTATCATCCATCACTGTATGAATTTTCATACATTGAGGCGTCTACCGATGTAAGAAATTTGCGCCTATCGCGCCCCTGCGCTCTTGCTTGACCGCTTCGGAAGATACATTACATATGTAAAATATATGAGAACACGTATGACCCTGCAAATGGCCCTGATGGGCATATCAATCAGTGGGCTTTCGGTGTCTTGCAAGAAAATGAGGCTTTCAATGCAAAGAAGATTATTGGTGGTATTTGGCGGGGCTGTCGCCTTGTTTGGCGCTGTCGCAGGGGTGATGGCCGCAGGCCGGGGAGACACGGCAAATATCGAGCTTGCATCTCTGTCAGGAGCAGAGCTTGTTGCTGATGAGAACATGCTTTTGGTCGATATTCGAACCCCGGGGGAATGGCAGCAAACGGGTATCGTTGAAGGTGCGCTATTGGTCACCTACACAGATGCCGCAAGTTTCTTGAGCGCAGTCAAACCACATCTGGCGCCTGATCAAACATTGGCGTTAATTTGTCGGTCAGGCAATCGCACGTCGCGTGCTGCACGGCAGATCGCCGGATTGCTTGAGAACCCGGTCGTGGACGTCGCCGGCGGGATGCTGCGGGTCGTGCGGGAAGGCTACACCCCTGTGGCATCAAGCAACGGGATACAATGTGTGACCTGCTAGGTGATACGCAGGCTCCGGGTCTAAGACAACGTCGTCTTGCGGGCTTTCGTGTCTTGGCGAAAAGGGTCCAAACTGGCCTCGAACGCGTCGATAAATTCGAGCAGAACCATCGATGGGCGCATCCGTGTCGGCCGCACCAGCGATAGCCGATGCGGTAGTGACGGGGTGAAAGGTCGGACTTCGACGGCATCGCCCAGAAATTTTTCCGCATCAAGTTCACTGACAACGGCAACACCAACGCCTTGGGCGACCAATTCGCACGCGGCGGTGAACTGACGCACCTCAACCAATGTCGTCAGCTGCGTTCTGCTTTTTTGAAACGCATCTTGCAGGTTTTTGAAGAAATCACTGTCGCGGCGGGTATGAATAATCCCTTCGCCGTCCAGATCGGCGGGCGAGACAACATCGCACTGCTCCAGTCGGTGTCCGGCGGGGAAAATGCAAACCGAACGTACATTGATATCGCGGCTGTCGACCGCTGGATGCCCCTGAAACCCATCAGTGATTCCGAAGTCGAATTGTTCGTCGATAATCCATTCGAGAATACGCTCGGGACGGTCAGGTTCGATTGTAAAGCTGACACCGGGACGTTCTTTCAGGAATTTCGCCAAGACGGCTGGTAAATGGCTTGTCGCAAAACCGGGCAGGCAGGCGACACGGATATGGCCAGCTTTGCGTTCGGTGATGCTTTGGCTGGCGTCGCCGATTTGTTCCATCAGTTCCAGCACGCGCTGGATATCTGATTGCAAGAATCGCACTTCCTGCGTCGGGACCAGACGGCCATCGCGCCGATCAAACAGTGCAAAACCAAATGTTTGCCCCAGATCCGAAAGCAGACGGCTGACCGCAGGTTGGCTGATTCCCAATTCTTTTGCGGCACGTGTCACAGAACCGTAATGAGAGGCCGCCATAAGAGCCTCGAGCTGACGTAGACGCGGTATCTGTTTCACAAAGAAGACCCCAAAAATTCAATGCGAACGTATAACGAGATGTTATATTTATGCAAGATTTTGCGGTCTTGAATTATGGTGCAAGCGGTGTATCGTTTCGACGTCGAACAACCGATGCGGGCCACTGGCCGAAAGCATCACATGACAACGCGCCGGTTTGGCGCAAGGGAGGAAACATGAAGAAATCTTTGATCGGCGCGCTCGCCGTATCCACAATGCTGTCACCTGTCGCGGCAATGGCGCAAACTGAAGTGCAGTTCTGGCACGCTTTTACAGGTCGTCTGGGCGAACTGGTTGCCGCGCAAGTTGAAGTATTCAACGCAAGCCAAAGCGACTATGTCGTGGTGCAAAGCCACAAGGGCAACTATTCTGAAACACTCAATGCAGGCATCGCCGCCTTCCGCGCGGGCGAACAGCCACACATCCTGATGGTGTTTGAGGTCGGTACCGCCACAATGATGGCCGCACAGGGCGCTGTCCGCCCGGTCTATGAGGTCATGGCCGAAAGCGGTGCTGAATTTGACCCGGACGCCTATATCGGCTCGGTCAAAGGCTATTACACATCGACAGATGGCGACATGCTGTCCCTGCCGTTCAATTCGTCAACGCCTGTGCTGTGGGTCAACCGCGATGCGATGGCGGCAGCGGGCGTCGACCCTGACACTGATCTGTCCACCTGGCAGAATGTTGGGGCAACCTTGGATGCGTTGAAAGCTGGTGGTGAAGAATGCCCGCTTGTTACCGCATGGCAAAGCTGGATTCACCTTGAAAACTTCTCGGCCTATCACGACGTGCCTTTTGCATCGCAAGACAACGGATTTGCCGGGGTTGATACTGAGTTGATGTTGAACGGCGAAGCCCAAGTGGCCCACCTGACCGCGATGGGTGAATGGGCGCGCGATGGCAAGTTCATCTACACCGGCCGTCGCAACGAAGGTGGCGCAAACTTCCGCGCCGGTGACTGCGCGCTGTTTACGGAAAGCTCTGCCGGTTACGCAGGGATCAGCTCTGAAGCCGAATTTGAGTTTGACGTGCGTCCGCTTCCTTATTGGGAAGGTGTCGGCAACGCCCCGCAGAACACCATCATCGGTGGTGCATCGCTTTGGGTTATGGAAGGGCATGAGGCGGACGAGTACAAAGGCGTCGGCGAATTCCTCAGCTTCCTGTCCTCGACCGACGTGCAGGCGCAATGGCACCAGGACACCGGCTATCTGCCAATCACCACCGCAGCAGGTGAAGCCACCCGTGCCGCCGGATTCTATGATGAAAACCCGGGCACTGATGTGGCTGTGATCCAGATGACCATGAACGAGCCGACCGCCAATTCAAAAGGTCTGCGTCTTGGGTCGTTCGACCAGATCCGCGGCATCATCGACGAAGAGCTTGAAGCCATCTGGTCGGGTGACAAATCCGCACAAGAAGCGATGGATAGTGCAAAAGAGCGCGGTGACGCGCTTTTGCGTCGCTTTGAAATGGCGAACCGCTAAGGTTCATGCAAAATGGCAGGCCCTTTTTGGGGGGCCTGCCAACGCCTCGGGGGAGCAGTGAAATGGAAAAACGCGTTATTTTTCGCGGCTGGTGGCTGCCGGCCTTACTGATTGCGCCACAGGTTTTCATTTCCGCCGTCTTCTTCTTTTATCCCGCAGGGCAGGCGGTTTGGCAGTCTTTGTTCATTCCTGATCCTTTCGGGCTGTCGTCCCAATATGTGGGGCTTGCAAATTTTGAATTCCTGATCAGCGACCCGTTTTACCGTGCGTCCTTTGGGACAACGGCTATCTTCTCAATTCTTGTGACGCTTTGCTCGATGATCCCGGCGCTGTTTCTAGCCGTGATTGCCGACCGGTTGATCAAAGGCTCTGGCGTGTACCGTACCATGCTGATCTGGCCCTACGCCGTTGCGCCGGCTATCGCAGGGGTTTTGTGGCTATTCATGTTCAACACCCGCGTTGGTGTGGTGTCTTGGTATCTGGGCCAGCTTGGTTATGACTGGAACCATGTGCTGAACGGCAATGAGGCCATGGGGCTTGTCGTCGTAGCCTCGGCCTGGGGCCGGATCAGCTATAACTTCCTGTTTTTCTTTGCTGCTCTACAGGCTGTCCCGCGTTCGGTGATCGAGGCCGCAGCGATTGATGGCGCCCATTTCTGGCGGCGTTTCTGGACGATCGTCCTGCCGCTTTTGTCGCCAACCACGTTCTTTTTGCTGGTGGTGAATGTTGTCTACTCCTTCTTTGAAACCTTCGGCGTGATCCACACGATCACTTCTGGTGGTCCCCAGCAATCAACCACGATCCTTGTTTATAAAGTCTTTTCTGACGGCTTTGTGGGGCAAGACCTTGGGTCATCGTCTGCGCAATCTGTGATCTTGCTGTTTGTTGTGGGTCTGCTGACCGTCATCCAGTTCAAGTTCGTTGAAAAAAGGGTGCACTACTGATGGCGCGTGAAATGCATGGCATGGTGGAAAAGCGCGGCGCAAGCCTTTGGTTGACGCATGTGTTCATGATCCTTGGGGTGTTGGTGATCTTCTTCCCGATCTGGTTGGCCTTTGTCGCATCAACCGTGACACAGCCCGAAATCGTGCGTCCGCCCATGCCGCTTTGGCCCGGCGATCAGCTTTGGGAGAATTATTCAAAGGCATTGTTTGCGGGCGTCAACGTGCCGGTCTCGACCATGCTGTTCAACAGCCTTATCATGGCGATCGGGATCGCGGTGGGCAAGATCATCATCTCGCTTCTGTCTGCCTTTGCCATCGTCTACTTTCGCTTTCCGGGGCGAAACATCTTTTTCTGGATGATCTTTCTGACGCTGATGTTACCGGTCGAAGTGCGCATAGTGCCCACATACGAAGTTGTGGCCGGGTTTGGCATGCTCAATAGCTATGGCGGGTTGATCTTTCCGCTGATTGCCTCGGCCACGGCGACCTTCTTGTTCCGGCAGTTCTTCCTGACAATTCCTGATGAGTTGGCCGAAGCCGCACGCGTCGATGGGGCAGGGCCCATGCGGTTCTTCTGGGATGTCGTCGTCCCGATGAGCCGCACAAATGTGGCCGCTCTTTTCGTCATCCTGTTTATCTATGGCTGGAACCAATATCTCTGGCCGCTTTTGATCACGACGGACCCGGAAATGAACACCATCGTCATGGGGATCAAACAGATGTTCCCGTCCGGTGATGATGTGGCCGATTGGCCTGTCATCATGGCGACCTCAATTTTGGCAATGATCCCCCCGGTGATCGTCGTCGTAAGCATGCAACGGCTGTTTATCCGCGGCCTTGTCGATAGTGAGAAATAAACATGGCGACTGTCACACTCAAAGACATCAAGAAAAGCTTTGGCGCCACCGACGTCATTCACGGCATCAGCACCGAAATCGCGGATGGCGAATTCATCGTGATTGTCGGCCCCTCGGGGTGCGGAAAATCGACTCTGCTCAGAATGGTTGCCGGTCTTGAAACGGTCACGGCCGGTGATGTGCTGATTGGCGGTGAGCGGGCCAACGACAAAGAACCGATGGACCGCGATATCGCGATGGTGTTTCAGAATTACGCGCTTTATCCGCATATGTCGGTGCGCCAAAACATGGGCTACGGGCTGAAGATCGCCAAGCTTCCAAAGGACCAGATCGACGCAAAAGTGCACGATGCTGCGCGGCTGCTTCAGCTTGAGGCGCTGCTGGATCGCAAGCCAAAACAGCTTTCGGGTGGTCAGCGTCAGCGCGTCGCTATGGGGCGCGCTATTGTGCGTGAACCTGCTGTGTTCCTGTTTGATGAGCCGCTTTCAAACCTTGACGCAAAGCTGCGCGTTCAAATGCGGCTTGAGATCAAGGAACTGCAATCCAAGCTGGGGATCACGTCCCTTTACGTGACCCACGACCAGGTGGAAGCCATGACAATGGCCGACCGGATGATCGTGATGAACGCAGGTGTGGCCGAGCAGATCGGCACGCCGTTGGAAGTCTACGAGACACCGCGCACGCTGTTTGCCGCGCAATTCATCGGCAGTCCGGCGATGAACATCGTCGATGCCACCGTAAAAGACGGCAAGGTCTACCTTGGCGATCACCCTGTGATGGATGCGATTGGCCCGGATGGGCCGGTCAAATTCGGCATCCGGCCAGAACATCTTGAACGTGATGAGGCAGGCCCAATCGCTGTGCATGTTCAAATGACGGAACCGCTTGGGGCCAATACCCTGCTCCACGGACGGCTGGCCGGCATGAGCGACAGCTTTACCGTCAGCTTGCAGGGCGTGCATCTGCTTGCCGACAACACATCCGAAATGCGCTACCGTGTCCAGCCCGGCAAGGCCCACATCTTCGACATCGAGACAGGCCTGCGCAGAACGCAGTAATAACTCTGGAAAGTGACGTGTTTGGGTGCTTGTCTGCCATCTTGCGGGTATGCGACGGGCAGGGGCATTGAGGCTTGTGCAGTATCAGTATCAGTATCGTGCCCGCGCAAAGCAGTAGACGCAAAAGCCTTTTTGGGTGATCCTTAAAACGGCATTACACAAACAGGAGCAAACTATGCGGCGGGTCATTCAAAGTCTTGGAGTTGTCTTTTGTCTTGTCATGCCGTTGAATCAGGCATTTGCGCAAAGCACCATCGACGTGGCGGTCTCATACCGTGAGCGCATTGCACTGCCCCCCGTTGCCGCGCTGCATCTGGAATTAATTGACACATCAAGCGCCACGGCTGCTGCCACGCCGCTTGCATCTCAGCAATACCGCATGACAGCTGTCCCAATGCGCGTCACACTACACTATGATGCGGCGCTCATTTCGCCCGAAGCGGCCTATTCCTTGACGGCCTCAATCTGGGCCGGGGACGACCGCATCTTTCAGAGTACGGAAAGATACGATCCTTTTTCCGATACAGGAGACGCAGGTTTCGAGATGATCCTTTCTGCCTCGGGCAATGGTGATGCCGCATTTGCCACCCGACAGACCATCACAGGTGTGGAATGGGCTGTGACAGAGGTTGCAGGTGAGCCATGGCCAAACGATGACCCCGCGACCCTTATCATTGACGCTGAAATGAACTTTGCGCTTTTCGGCGGCTGCAACCGCTTTGTCGGGCAACTGCTTAGGCTTGATCGCCAGATTGCGTTTCCTGCGCAATTTGCCGGGACGATGATGGCTTGCTCCGATGGGGTTGAGCAACTTGAAAGGTCTGTCTTGGCGGCTTTGCCACGCGTGGCTAGCTATGTGCGCTACCGGACAGGTCTTGTGATGATGGATGCGGATGGCGTGGCAATGATGCATCTGACGGAACGGCCAGAGTAGCGCGCGCTTTCCAACCACAAAAGTGGTGCGGGCAGTGCGCTACTGCAGACTGTGCGCGCACCCGGATTGAAAGCCGACGTCGCAATGTGCTTTCAGGCGTGCAGTATCGCTGTCGGTCCATCCCTCGGGGGCTGTCACCTGCACCCATGGGCCAATGTAATCCTGCGCGTAATAGGCGTGCCCATGACCCGGTGGCGACCCAAAGGACAATGCCATATCAAGCGCAAGCTGAAACTGTGAAACCACCGGCATGAAGATGAAATGCGCAGACATATCGGCCGCTGGCGGGTCACGCATCCAGGGTGGCGCACGCCAGAATGAGGCAGGATCATAAAAGACAACCGGATCGCTGGCATACTGCAGGAAAACAATCCGCATCTCGCCCCACTCAGCGGCGGCTTGTGACGCATCCGCCGTATGCGAGGCATAGCGTATCAGGGAACCGTCGCCGATCTTGGGCAGCACCCAAGGGCTTCCGGCGCTTCGTTGGTTCTGGACGTAGTTCCAGAAATCAGAGGGAAACGGCGGACCGGCCCAGAAGGCCCCGTCAATCGGATCGTCCAACAGGCGGAACAGGTTCGTTGCATGCATGGATGACCAAGCCCCGAGGCTCAGTCCATGCGCATAAAGGCGCGGGCGCGAGTCTTTGGGCAGGGTCTTCCAGTATCCGTGCACCATGTCTTGCAGGGCCGTTGCCTGTTCAAGGCCGGTGTTGGTCTCGAGAACCAGCGCTAATGGCGATTGCAGATATGAATATTGCGCGGCAACGGTCGCGATGTCACCATTGTGCATGTATTCAACCGGATCGTGCGCACCTGGGTCCATCCAGCCCGTGCCTGTGGGGCTTGCGATAATCAGAACCCTGCGCTCAAAAGCACCTTGCCGCTTGAGCTCTGCGAGCGCGAGTGCGGCGCGTTCCATCGGTGTTTCCCCGTTTGCCCGCCCAACATAGACACGGATCGGGTCCAGGGCAGGGCGCCCTGTGAAGGCAGAAATCGCATCCGCATCAGGCCCCGACGTGATAAAGTCGCGTCCCGGTTTGCCAATCCCCGACCAATCAATCAGTGAGGCGCGGCTTCCGGTTTGCCTGGGGTCACTTGGCGGGGGCGGGGCATCTTCAAACAAGGCTTGCGCTGTCTCATAGCTGGTATCGAGACCTGCAATCACACGATCAAGGATGCCGTCCCGCGTCACCACCAGCAAGATCACAGCAACGACGATCAATCCAACCACATTTGCGCGCCGTGGTGGCATCACCCGATAAAGCCGCGCGCGCACAAGGCGAAAGAAGGATGCAACGATCCGTCCGATGGCAAAGACCGCCGCAAATGTCAGCGTTGCAAAAACAAGTATTCTGATCAGGTTCAGCCCGTCGGCCGGAGCCATCCCCATTTTGTCACGCAGGTCATTTTGCCATGTCAGGCTCGAGCCCAGCACCCATAGAAAGAAAGCGACAATCAACCCGGTCGCAATCCAAATACTGCTGCGTGCCAAAAATCGGGGCAAAGCTGGCATGTCCAATGCGCGCCACAAAAGCCCGACGATCTGTCCCAGCAAATAACCAAGAGCCGTGACGAGACCGCCCAGAATACCCTGAACTGCGGGTTCCCGCGGGATGAGGGATGGCGTCAACGATGCCGTGAAAAATAACAGGCCGATCAGAAGACAGGGCATGGAAAACGGGCCAATTGCCCGTCTGATCAGGCGCATTTCTGTGATTTCCTCATAACATCTTCCTGCTGTCCCTCAGTTGCCATCGTCAGGGGTTCCGCCCCCCCCCCGTTTAGAATGCTTATAGGCCCAGCAGACCTATAGGCATCAAAGCGGGAACCAAACCATCAAGACCTGTCGCGGCTGAAGCCGCCATTACTCCTGCGACATCAAGAACTCAGCAACAGCTTGGTAGGCCGGCAGTGAAGTCGGGTCAATCAG
>JALQUF010000045.1 GCA_023263855.1 Yoonia sp.
GTTGAGGCGGACGAAAGCGACGGCACCTTTAACCGCCTGCCTGCGACCATCGCGATTGTGACGAATATCGACCCCGAGCATATGGAGCATTGGGGGACCGAAGAGGCGCTGCATAAGGGCTTTTATGATTTCGTGTCCAACATTCCGTTTTATGGGTTGGCTGTGTGCTGCACCGACGATCCTGATGTGCAATCATTGGTGGGTAAGATCACCGATCGCCGTGTTGTGACCTACGGTTTCAACGCACAGGCCGATATTCGCGCGGTCAATCTGACGTATCAGGCAGGTACAGCGCATTTTGATATCGCACTACAGGCCGAGGGCGCCGTGATCGAGGGTTGCGAACTGCCAATGCCCGGTGATCACAATGTTTCCAACGCTTTGTCTGCGGTCGCAGTCGCGCGGCACCTGGGTATGAAGAAAGATGAGATTCGCGCAGCCTTAAAGGGCTTCAAAGGCGTCAATCGCCGTTTTACCAAAGTCGGCGAAGTGGATGGGGTTTCAATCATTGATGACTATGGCCACCATCCGGTCGAGATTGCGGCCGTGCTGAAAGCCGCGCGCCAAGCAACCGAAGGCCGCGTGATCGCCGTGCATCAACCGCACCGTTTCAGCCGTCTTTCGCACCATTTTGATGAATTCTGCGCCTGCTTTAACGACGCCGATGTTGTTGGCATCTCAGAGGTCTTTTCCGCTGGGGAAGATCCGATCACAGGGGCCAGCCACCGTGATCTGGTCGCCGGCCTGATCCGCCACGGGCACCGCCATGCGCGCACGGTGGAATCCGAGGATGATCTGGAACGCCTTGTCCGCGAGCAAGCCAAGCCGGGTGACATGGTCGTGTGTCTTGGTGCCGGTACGATCAGCGCTTGGGCCAATGCCTTGCCAGCCCGTCTGAACAAGTGACACACCCCTTTGTCTTGATCGGCCTTTGGGTCGTCTTGGCATTCATCTTGGCTGCCATCCCTTCGACGGATAATCACTGGCGGCGGGCCTATGTATTGATAGCCGTCGGTGTGCCGCTTGTGGTTTGGATTGCTTGGCACAACGGCATTGCGATGGCGGCGGTCGCGGTGTTGGTTGGTGGGCTTGTACTGCGCTGGCCCGTCTATTTCTTGTGGGCGCGGTTGAAGCGATTGTTCGGGGGCAGCTAGCATGGCGCAGGTTTTGGTGCTTGGTCTGATGCTGGCCTGCGCGGCTGTGCCTTTTGCGGTGCTGACCGTCTTGATGCGGGCGGGGCAGTCGGGGCTGACGCTAGCGATCATCGCGGTGATCGGCGCGATTTTTGTGATCCTGATCTATGCAAGTGGGCGGCCTTTCGGGATTGATCCTGTCTTTGCGATGAGTGTTGCGATGTTGGCGTGCATTCCGGCGCTGTTGGGCAGCACGGCAGGGGCCCTTCTGGGGTGGCTTTTGCGCCGTCAGGATGACCGGCGCATTTAAAAAAAGTGCGGTGAAAGAAAATACTTGAACTACGTTCATTAATTTGGAAAATATATGAACAATGTTCAATTATGGAGAAGAATCATGCATAGCGAAGAAATCATCATGTTCGGCATTGTTGGCGTCGCTTTTATCGCGGCTCTTTTGCTGTCATTCTTTTTTGGCAAGCGCCGGAATAAACTGGGTCTGTCAATCATGGGTATCGTCTGGACCGGCTTTACAGGCATTATGTTTTTTGGAATGTACGACGCCAGTGGATGGGACGGGCTTGCCTATTTGCTGGCCCTGATAGGGATTAGCGCTCCGACCGGAGTGGGCAGTTTGATCGGCAGCCTTGTAGGCTGGGCAAAGAGCGATAAGGCAGAACATGAACAATTTTCCCTCGGTGCGGGGCAATTTGACGCCGCAACGTCCCCTCGCTGATCTGACGTGGATGCGCGTCGGCGGTCCGGCAGAGGTGCTGTTCCAACCCGCGGATGTGCAGGACTTGGCTGATTTTCTTGCAGCACTTGATCCGGCAGTCCCTGTTTTCCCAATGGGTGTGGGCAGTAATCTGATTGTCCGCGATGGCGGGATCAGTGGTGTGGTGATCCGCTTGGGGCGTGGATTCAACGAGATCACCATTGATGCCGATCAGGTCATCGCAGGGGCCGCAGCACTGGACGGGCATGTGGCACGCAAAGCGGCCGATGCGGGCTTTGATCTGACGTTCCTGCGCACTATTCCCGGCACGATTGGTGGGGCCGTGTGCATGAATGCGGGGTGTTATGGGACTTATATGGCGGATGTCTTGCAGTCCGTCACAGTGGTTTTGCGCGATGGCACGCTTACTGAGATGGCGGCAGGTGCGCTGCACCTTGCCTATCGCCAAAGCGTTCTGCCCGAAGGGGCTGTGATCGTGGCGGCCAAGTTTACACCGCCCAAAGAAGACCCCGCCATTTTGCACGCGCGCATGGCCGACCAGCTTGCAAAACGCGATGAAACCCAACCCACCAAGGACCGGACGGCAGGGAGCACCTTTCGCAATCCGGCGGGGTTTTCGTCGACCGGGCAGGCGGACGACGTGCATGATCTGAAGGCTTGGAAGGTGATTGATGCGGCAGGCATGCGCGGGGCGCGTATGGGCGGCGCCGTGATGAACACCAAACATTCCAATTTTCTGACCAACGTAGGTGATGCCACCGCCGCCGATCTTGAGGATTTGGGCGAGTTGGTGCGGAAAAAGGTTTACGATTCACAGGGGATTGAGCTAGAATGGGAAATTAAGCGGGTAGGGCATCGCAAAGGTGCAAAGACCGCTTAATCCGGTCAAAAGACCATTGATCCAAGGCAAGGATCGTAACGAATGACGGGCCGCAAAAGGCCCGCGAATAAGGCGGTAGGGTATGTCGAGCAGGGCAAACCCGAAAGTTGTTGTCCTCATGGGCGGCCCCTCGGCGGAACGTGATGTTTCGCTTAGTTCGGGTCGTGAATGCGCGGCGGCTTTACGGGACGCAGAGTGTGACGTGATCGAGGTCGATGCTGGCCCGGACGTTGCTGCGCGTCTGATCGAAATTGCACCCGACGTTGTTTTCAACGCGCTCCACGGGCGCTGGGGTGAGGACGGCGCCATTCAGGGCGTGCTGGAATGGTTGCAGATTCCATATACGCATTCGGGTATTCTGGCCTCTGCGCTGACGCTCGACAAACAACGCACCAAGGATGTGTATCGCAAGGTGGGTCTGCCGGTCGTCGACAGTATTCTGGCATCAGCCGATGCCGTCCGTGCAGCCCATGTGATGCCGCCACCCTATGTTGTGAAACCTTATAATGAAGGCTCCAGCGTTGGGATCTACATCGTAAACGAAGAGGCAAACGGCCCACCACAACTGGCCGATGACATGCCCGCTGAGGTCATGGTCGAGGCGTTTGCGCCGGGGCGCGAGTTGACGACAACGGTTGTTGGCGATCGTGCTTTGACGGTGACTGATATCATCACCGATGGCTGGTACGACTATCACGCCAAATATGCGCCGGGCGGATCACGCCATGAATTGCCCGCAAATATCCCGTCCGAGATTTTCGACGCTTGCATGGAGTACGCCTTGCGCGCGCATCAGGCCTTGGGGTGTCGCGGGGTCAGTCGCACTGATTTCCGCTGGGATGAGGCGCGTGGCCTTGATGGTCTGATCCTGCTGGAAACCAACACGCAGCCCGGCATGACGCCGACCTCGCTCACGCCAGAGCAGGCCGCGCATGTTGGCATGTCATTCCCGGAACTGTGTCGCTGGATGGTGGAGGACGCGTCATGCGATCGTTGATCCGCCGCGCAGCCTCAGACGCCGCACCACGCGATCCGGCCCCGTCACGTCTGGGCTATCGCTATCAGCGCTTGATGCTGACCCCGGGTTTTCGGGGAACGGTGCGGATTGGTGTTCCAATTCTGCTGATCATGGCGATTGCGGGCTCTTGGTATGCCAAACCTGAAAACCGGGCCGCATTGGCCGCGACGATCGCAGAAACAAAGCAGAGCTTTCAACAGCGCCCGCAGTTCATGGTGCAAACCATGCATGTCACAGGCGGTGATCTGGCGGTAATGACTGACGTCGCCGCGCTCTTGCCGCAGGCATTTCCGGTGTCGTCTTTCGATCTTGATCTTGAACAGATGCGCGCAGATATCGAAGCGCTTGCCCCGATCAAATCTGCCAGTGTCCGCGTCGGACAGGGTGGTGCGCTCGAAGTACAACTGACCCCCCGGGTGCCGGTGGCGTTATGGCGTGACGCGGGCACTTTGCGTCTGATCGATGCGGATGGTGTCGAAGCCGGGCAGATCATGGCCCGCGCGGAACGGCTTGATCTGCCGTTGATCGCAGGCGACGGCGCCGAAGACATGATCGACGAAGCGCTGCGGTTGTTCGCCGCCGCTGGTCCTTTGATCGACCGCGTGCGCGGTCTCGTCCGCATGGGGGAACGCCGCTGGGATATGGTGCTTGATCGCGATCAACGCCTATTGTTGCCGTCCGAAGACCCGGTGTCTGCGCTGGACCGGGTGATCGCACTGAACGATGCGCAAGACATGCTCAACCGTGATGTGGCCGTTGTCGATATGCGCAACACCAACCGGCCAACGCTGCGGATGAACGAAGAGGCAGCCGACGCATTGCGCCGGGTCAATACAACAATAAATGATGGGGCAGGGAACTAGATGGGCGATCTTTACGACAGCCAACGGGCAATGCGGCAAATGCGCAAAGCAGCAATGCAGCGCGGTGTGGTCGCCATTCTGGATGTCGGGACATCCAAGATCGCGTGTCTGGTGCTGCGCTTTGACGGCCCCGAACAGTTCCGCAGTCGCGATGGTGTCGGATCACTGGCGGGCCAATCGCAATTTCGTGTCATCGGCGCCGCCACAACGCGGTCGCGGGGTGTCCGTTTCGGCGAAGTTGACGCGATGCAGGAAACCGAAAGGGCCATTCGAACAGCCGTGCAGGCCGCGCAAAAGATGGCAAATGTCCGTGTTGACCACGTGATCGCCTGTTTGTCGGGCGCGCGTCCACGCTCTTACGGTCTGGACGGCACCTTGAACGTGGCAGGTGGCATGGTGACAGAACAGGACATCAGCCAGGTGATGGCATCCTGCGACGTGCCCGACTATGGCGCAGATCGCGAAGTGCTCCATGCGCAGCCTGTCAACTTTGCGCTTGATCATCGCTCTGGCCTGGCCGATCCACGTGGCCAGATCGGCAATGAGCTGAAGACCGATATGCACATGCTGACGGTCGATGCGACAGCGGTCCAGAATATCTTTTACTGCATCAAACGATGCGACCTGGAACTGGCCGGCATTGCATCGTCCGCCTATGTGTCCGGCATGTCCTCGCTTGTCGAAGACGAGCAGGAACTCGGTGCCGCCTGTATCGACCTTGGCGGTGGCACGACCGGCCTGTCGGTCTTTATGAAAAAACACATGATCTATGCAGATTCCGTCCGTATGGGCGGCGAGCATGTCACGTCCGATATTTCGATGGGTCTGCAAATCCCGATGTCGACTGCCGAGCGGATCAAGACATTCTATGGCGGTGTCGTGGCCACCGGCATGGACGATCGCGAGATGATTGAAATTGGCGGAGATACCGGTGACTGGGAACACGACCGGCGCACGGTCAGCCGGGCTGAGTTGATTGGCATCATGCGCCCGCGCGTCGAAGAGATTCTCGAAGAGGTACGCGAGCGTCTGGATGCAGCTGGCTTTGAACACTTGCCCGGACAGCAAATCGTTTTGACAGGGGGCGGCAGCCAGATCCCGGGCCTTGACGGTTTGGCCAGCAAGATTTTGGGCCAGCAGGTGCGTCTGGGGCGTCCACTGCGTGTGCAAGGCTTGCCGCAGGCGGCGATTGGACCGGCGTTTTCAAGTGCGGTTGGTCTGACGCTCTTTGCCGCGAACCCGCAAGATGAATGGTGGGATTTTGAAATTCCAGCCGAGAATTATCCGGCCAGATCGCTCAAGCGGGCCGTAAAATGGTTCAAAGATAACTGGTAATGCGCAAGATCTTGCTGATCTGTCGAAATGGCGGGGGTGAGCCAAGGTTTTTGTCCAGATTTGGTGGCTATTTTGTGTTTTTGTCGTGACCTTTCGGCATCACTTCGTTAATATGAGTCTCAATTAGCAGTAAACGCCCGCGGGCACGGGCCAAAAAAATAGGCGGATCGAGTTATGACTTTGAATCTTTCCCTCCCGGGGCATGAAGAACTGAAACCACGTATTACCGTGTTCGGTGTTGGTGGCGCGGGTGGTAACGCCGTCAACAACATGATCGAGCAAGAGCTTGATGGGACTGAGTTCGTCGTCGCGAACACTGACGCGCAGGCATTGCAGCAATCGCGCGCTGCAGCGAAGATCCAGATGGGCCTGAAAGTTACCGAAGGTTTGGGCGCAGGGGCGCGCGCCACTGTCGGGGCTGCGGCCGCTGAAGAAAGCATTGAGCAAATCGTCGACCACCTTGCCGGCGCACATATGTGTTTCATCACCGCAGGTATGGGTGGTGGCACCGGCACAGGGGCCGCGCCTATCATCGCGCAAGCTGCCCGCGAGCTGGGCGTTCTGACCGTTGGTGTCGTGACCAAGCCTTTCCAGTTCGAAGGCGCCAAGCGGATGAAGCAAGCTGAAGAAGGCGTTGAAGCCCTTCAGAAAGTTGTCGACACGCTGATCATTATTCCCAACCAGAACCTGTTCCGTCTGGCCAATGAAAACACCACATTCACCGAAGCTTTCGCGCTTGCTGATGATGTCCTTTACCAAGGCGTCAAAGGTGTGACTGACCTGATGGTCCGTCCCGGTCTGATCAACCTCGACTTTGCAGATGTCCGCGCTGTGATGGACGAGATGGGCAAGGCGATGATGGGTACAGGCGAAGCCGAAGGTGAGAACCGCGCGATTCAGGCCGCCGAGAAAGCCATCGCGAACCCGCTGCTGGACGAGATTTCGCTGGAAGGCGCCAAGGGTGTCTTGATCAACATCACCGGCGGGTACGACCTTACCCTGTTCGAGCTTGATGAAGCCGCGAACAAAATCCGTGAAAAGGTTGATGGCGATGCAAATATCATCGTCGGCTCGACCCTTGATCCGGGCATGGAAGGCAAGATGCGGGTTTCTGTTGTTGCAACAGGGATCGACGCATTGGCCAAGCAGTCAGAAACTCCTGTGCCACGCCGGTCGATGGCCGCGCCACTGGCACCGGTTGCTGAAGTCGCCGCCGCTGTAGAAGAGCCGCAGCCTGCGGCGCAGCCTTCAGTGGCGACCATTGCCGCGCCAGCACCGCAGCCGGTTTCCGAAGAGCGTACGCTCTTTGAAGATCTGGATGCGCCTGCAGAACCTGCCGCCGCTTATCAGCCTGCACCCGCCAGAGCCCCGCAGCAAGCTGCTGCCGACGATCTGCCGCCGCCCGCTTACACGCCGCGTGCAGAGCCTGCGTTGACGCAAGCCGATAACTTTGTAGCCCCGCGCTCATCTGCGCCCGGCACACCATCGCCCGAGGCACTGGCCCGGCTGCAAGCTGCGGTAAATCGTGTGCCAAATCGCGAAGCCCCGCAGCAGCAAGCCGCACCAGCAGCTGACGCCGAAAAGCCACGTTTCGGGATCAACTCGTTGATTAACCGTATGACGGGCGCACAAGCCGAGGCGGCACACCAGCATCAGGCACGCACGCAGCCGCAAGTGACTGCGATCCATCACGAGGAAGAACAGGTGGACGATCAGGAAAGAATTGAAATTCCCGCGTTCCTGCGCCGTCAGGCCAACTAATCTGCAGCAAACTGTTGCAATGACGTGACTTGAGCGTTTTGGGAAAGGCCGCAATCAAGCGGCCTTTTTCTTTTGTTTTAAGGTGGTTGGCGCGCTTGCCTTATTGCTGACACAGTTTGTGACACAAGTGTTTCAGACCGTCGCAAAGAGTGAGTTGAGCAAGCCGCTGTTGCAGCCTAGTTCAGGGTAAAGCTAAAAATGCTGCAAGAGCGAGATACGCGTGCAAACAACACTGAAAAGCAAAGTTACCTTTGAGGGCACTGGTCTGCACTCTGGCCAAGACGTGTATGTCGTTCTGCACCCTGCGCCAGCGCATTCTGGTATCGTTTTTCGCCGCACCGATGTGACCGGTCAGCCAAAGCTGCCTGCTGATTTCCGCGATGTGATCGTATCACCGCTCAACACACGGCTGAGCAATGCTGATGGCGTCACAATTTCGACAATTGAGCACCTGATGGCCGCGCTTGCTGGTTGCGGCGTGCATAATGCCTTGATTGATGTGGACGGGCCTGAAGTTCCGATCCTTGATGGCAGTGCTGCAAGCTTTGTGCGCGGCATTGTCGCTGCTGGATTGCAGCGGTTGGACGCCCCTTTGCAAGCTATCGAAATCCTGCGTGATGTCGCAGTGTCCGAAGGCGGCGCGCGCGCCATGCTGTCGCCTGCGACGACGCTTCAAATTGAGTTCGAGATTGATTTTGCAGACGCAGCCATCGGCCGTCAGTCAAAAACTCTGAACATGGCAAACGGTGCTTTCGTTCGCGAACTGTGCGACAGCCGTACTTTTTGCCG
This sequence comes from Yoonia sp., assembly GCA_023263855.1. Taxonomy (GTDB): domain Bacteria; phylum Pseudomonadota; class Alphaproteobacteria; order Rhodobacterales; family Rhodobacteraceae; genus Yoonia. The sequence continues at coordinate 8,513 of JALQUF010000045.1, forward strand.
CTCAGCTGATGTTGATGCGATGCGCGCGAATGGCCTGGCATTAGGCGGCACGGTTGAAAATGCCGTTGTCGTTGATGGTGAAAAAGTTCTGACGCCGGGTGGTTTGCGCCACGCGGATGAGGCCGTGCGCCATAAGATGCTTGATGCCTTGGGTGATCTTTATACCGCAGGCGCGCCGATCTTGGGCCGCTATGTCGGCTCGCGTGCGGGGCATGCGATGACGAATAAGCTTTTGCGCGCGTTATTTACACAACCTGACGCGTGGCGTTACGTGCAATGCGATGAAAAAATCGCTGCCCGTTTGCCGGGCGTTGGCGTCAGCTTGGCTGACCTGGACGCTGTCGCCTGAACAAGACCCACCGACAGTTGATCGTTGAGGCGCCAAAAGGCATTTTGCCCCCGATTTTTCTATGCTAGACCGATCCCTAGCTGCCGAGGACAATCCCGACGGCAATGCAGTCAAGTGTGAGTGAGGACGCGAAAATGTCAGTCAAAAAGGGCAACGCCAGCCGTTGGATGTTCCGTTTTGGCGCAGCCGTCAGCATGGCCGTTTTGGCGGCTTGCGGTAATAGTGAGCGCGCCGGTGAGCCCCTTGACGCGTTAAGCGCACAGGCAATCTTTGAACGAGGAGAGCGCCAGATCGCGGCCGGCAACCCTGATGATGCAGCCTTTACCTTTGGCGAGATTGAGCGACTTTACCCGTATTCGGAGTTTGCCCAGCGTGCGTTGATCATGCAGGCCTTTGCGTATCACCGCGACGAGGACTACCCAAACAGCCGCGCCTCAGCCCAGCGTTATCTGGATTTTTATCCTGCGGAAGATGACGCGGCTTATGCAGCGTATCTTTTGGCTTTGTCCTACTACGACCAGATTGATGAAATCGGGCGTGATCAGGGCCTGACATTTCAGGCGCTACAGGCACTGCGCCGTGTGATCGAGCAGTACCCCGGAAGCGAATACGCAAGCACTTCAGTGCTGAAATTCGATCTGGCATTTGATCATTTGGCGGCCAAGGAAATGGAAATTGGACGCTATTACCTCAAGCGTGGCAATTATCTGGCTGCTGCCAACCGGTTCCGGACAGTGGTCGAAGATTTCCAGACCACATCACATACGCCAGAGGCGCTGCACCGGCTGGTCGAAAGCTATTTGTTATTGGGTCTTGTCGAAGAGGCGCAGACCGCAGGTGCGATTCTTGGCTATAACTACCAGTCCAGCGAATGGTACGAAGCCAGCTTTGCGCTGCTTACGGGCGAGGGGCTGTCCACAGACGCGGCGGGCGATAACTGGCTCTCATCGATCTATCGGCAGGTGCTGCGTGGTGAGTGGCTGTAAACATCGCGGGGACATCCCCGCCCTTTGGGCTTTGACATGCTCCGCGGCTTAGACATCAGGGATATGCTGATCATTGACCGGTTGGAACTTGCGTTTCAGCCCGGTTTGAATGTGCTGACCGGTGAAACCGGTGCCGGCAAATCGATTCTGCTGGACGCCTTGGGGTTTGTCCTGGGCTGGCGGGGACGCGCCGAGTTGGTGCGCCAAGGGGCGGATCAGGGCGAGGTGACGGCCTGGTTTGATTTGCCGCTTGGCCATCCGGCACATGCGGTGCTGGAAAACGCAGGTATCATGGTAGAGGACGAGTTGATCCTGCGTCGGATCAACACACGCGACGGGCGCAAGACTGCGTGGATCAATGACCGCCGGGTCAGTGGGGAAGTGCTGCGCAATCTGTCCGAAACCCTTGTGGAATTGCACGGGCAGCATGATGACCGCGGGCTGTTGAACCCGCGTGGTCATCGCCAGATGCTTGATAGCTATGCAGGGCTGGAAGGCCCGCTGGAGAAAACCCGCCAGACGTGGCGTGCGCTGGTTGCGGCGCAACGCGATCTGGAGACAGCAAAAGCCAAGATTGCCGAAGCCCGTGCAGAAGAAGATTTCTTGCGTCATGCCGTGGCAGAACTGGACGCGCTGGCCCCTGAAGAAGGGGAAGAGGCGATGCTGGATACCCAGCGCAGGCTGATGCAAGCAGCCGAGAAGATCCGCACAGATATTGCCAAAGCTGGCGAAGCATTGGGTTTGCAAGGGGCAGAAGGCATGGTTGGCGACGCATCGCGCTGGCTGCAAGGCGTGGCGGGTGACGCTGAAGGCCGGCTTGATGCCCCGCTTGAGGCGCTTGAGCAGGTTCTTGCAAGCCTCGATGAAGCGCAGCGCGGGGTCGCTGATTGTCTGGATGCCTTGTCGTTCAACACCTCGGAATTAGAGGACGTCGAAGAGCGCCTTTTTGCTATTCGCGGATTGGCGCGTAAACACGGCGTCCAGCCTGACGATTTGCGCAGTTTTGCAGATGATCTGCGGGGGCGTTTGTCTGTATTGGACGATGGCGCGCGTGATATGGCGGTCTTGACGGTCGCTGCTGACGCCGCACAGGCCGCCTTTGATCAGGCGGCGATGGCGCTGCGTGAAAAGCGGCAGAAGGCTGCAACACAACTGGATGCTGCGATGGCCAAAGAGCTTGCCCCGCTGAAAATGGAGCGCGCGGTTTTTGCGACCTTGTTGTCCGAGGCTGAACAGCCCGGACCAGACGGGAAAGACGTTGTCGCCTTCACGGTCGCCACAAACCCCGGTGCACCGGCCGGACCGCTCAATAAGATCGCCTCGGGCGGCGAGTTGAGCCGCTTTCTTTTGGCGCTGAAAGTGTGCCTGACGCAGGACGCCAGCGGACTGACCATGATCTTTGATGAGATCGACCGCGGTGTCGGTGGTGCAACCGCAGATGCGGTTGGGCGACGGTTGGCCGAGTTGGCGGCGGATGGTCAGGTGCTCGTCGTGACACACTCGCCACAGGTGGCAGCATTGGGTGGGCACCACTGGCGCGTCGAAAAGCTGCAAACGCAGGATGAGACCCGCTCAACCGTTGTGCCGCTTGACGCTGAGGCGCGCATTGATGAGATCGCGCGAATGTTGTCGGGGGATAAGGTAACAGATGCGGCACGGGATGCCGCCCGCGCGTTGGTAAAGGCCTGAATGAAAGTGGGCGCCGCAATAAAGCGACGCCCTGAACTTTTACCGGTTACCAATCCCACTCATACCTGTGTATCTCGGCCACTCACCTCCTCGATACACACAGTTCATTTTCGGAGCACCGAAAACGGAAGCTCCAAACAACGTCAAGTACCGATATGCGAGAATGCAGGTCAGTACTTTTTTACTCACTAACCAAAGAGGCAACACACACCTCTTAATCTAACGTTAACAATAAACAGGGGTGTTCCGCAACCTATACCAAAGTATGTCAACGCTATTGACATAACTATCCAGAGTTGTTCATTAAAGACATCAAAGCCCAGTTTTTACTGGGAAAATTGATGATTCATCCGGAAAATACCACATGAAATTAGCGTCTTATGTTTCAAATTTGCTTTCTAATTTGACAGAATTGACGTTGGGGTTAGCTTCAGCGCATCGGAATGGGTCACAGCCCTAGGTAGAATCAGTTGCGACCTGCGCCATCGGCCTGTCGTGTGATGACGCCGCCGATTGATCATTTTGCACATGACGAGGCCGCTTTTTCATCTACACGCGCACAGGGCGTTTTTGCTTGGATGCGTCAAGAGCATGAAATAGACCTGAATGACAACAGGGTTTGACCTTGATTGAAACTGACGATCGCGGCGGGCCGCTCGCAAGAAAGCAGACGGAATGGGGAAGCCAGTCAAAGTGTTGCTACAGCAAGGAGTTGCTGACGCAACACTGGCGTGTCGTGATGCCGCGCGGATCATGAAGACCCACGGGCCGACCCAAATTCAGTTCTGGTTTATCGCATTGGCCATCGGGATCGCCGCGGGTCTGGCTGCGGTGCTGTTCCGATTTGGCATCTATGCCATTCAGACAACCGCTTACGGCACGGATGATGTGCTGACCCTGCATTCCTTTGCGGCGGGTCTTGCATGGTATCAGATCTTGTTGATCCCGATCTGTGGCGGGCTGGTCGTAGGACTGATTCTGGATCGTTTTACTGACGATGGGCGGGTTAGGTCCGTTGCTGACGTGATTGAAGGTGCGGCCCTGTCTGAAGGCCGTGTCGAAGTCAGACGCGGGCTGGCGTCTGCAGCGGCTTCTATGATCACACTGTCCACAGGTGGTTCGTCCGGGCGCGAGGGGCCGGTTGTGCATCTGGCTGCGGTGATTTCGACGGGCATATGCCGCTGGATCAACGCCAACGGTATCACCGGGCGCGATTTGCTGGGGTGTGCTGTCGCAGCGGCTGTATCGGCCAGTTTCAACGCGCCCATTGCGGGGGCGTTGTTTGCGCTAGAGGTAATCTTGCGCCACTTCGCGGTCCACGCCTTTGCGCCCATCGTGATTGCCTCTGCCGTCGGGACGGTGATCAACCGGCTTGTTTTTGGGGATGTGACAGAATTTGTCTTGCCCGTGCAAAATGCCTTGGGCTTTTATGTTGAACTGCCCGCCTTTCTTATTCTGGGGCTGGTCTGCGGGATCGTGGCAGTTGCGCTGATGAAAGCCATTTTCTGGGCCGAGGATTTCGGCAATTTTGTCGAACGCGAAACCGGTATCCCACGCTATCTGCGGCCTGCCATTGCGGGAGCGTTGCTTGGCGCATTGGCGATCGGATGGCCGCATATCATTGGCGTCGGATATGAGACCACATCCGCTGCCCTGACGGGGGAATTACTGCTGCATGAGGCCATTGTCTTTGTGATTCTCAAGGTCGTTGCTGTTGCAATCACCATGGGGGGGCGCATGGGGGGCGGGGTCTTTTCCCCGTCACTGATGGTGGGTGCGCTGACGGGGCTGGCCTTTGGTGTCATTGCGACCGCCATATTTCCAACGGTGTCCGGCAGTGGCACGCTTTATGCTTTGGCTGGCATGGGGGCCGTTGCGGCCGCTGTGTTGGGTGCACCGATTTCCACGACCCTGATCGTTTTTGAGCTGACCGGCGACTGGCAGACCGGTCTGGCGGTCATGGTTGCTGTTTCTCTGTCGACAGCCCTTGCATCGCGCCTTGTGGACCGGTCGTTTTTCCTGACCCAATTGGAGCGGCGCAATGTGCACCTTGCGGCAGGCCCTCAGGCGTATCTTTTGGCCACCTTTAAAGTGTCCACAATCATGCGCGATATGGACGCCCCGAATGCTGCATCAGAAGAGGCCTGCTGGGATCTGGTGCGGGACGGGCTCTATGTGGATGGCAATGCGACGCTGGAGCAAGCCATGCCGATCTTTGAAGGCGCAGGGCACCGCTTTATCCCGGTTGTCACCCTTGGTGGTGAAGATGCCCCACCTGAACTGTGGGGCGCCTTGTTTCAGGTCGACGCCCTGCGCGCCATGAACCGGGCGCTATCAGAGACAGCGGCCGAAGAGCATTCCTAGACCTGCTCGACCGCGACCTTTTCCGAATAGAACGCGATATGATCTTTGATCGCGGCAATAGCCTCAATCGGGCTCTCATAGGACCACGCTGCATTCGCGATGGGCCCGCTTTTTGCTTCGATCGTGAAATAGCTTGCCTTGCCCTTGTAGGGGCAGGTTGAACTCAGGTCCGTCGCATCAAGAAAAGCCATAGCGAGGTCGCCACGTGGAAAGTAGATCACTGGCGGGTAATCACCTTCTACCAATTCCAGTGCATTGGTGCTTTCGCCGATAACTGCACCAGCGGCGCGGACAACCCAAGTGCCTGTCGCTGGGCGGACTTTGATGTGATCAGCCATGATGATTTCCTTTTCGTCAGACGTGGTCAGTGACCGGTGATCCGGGCCAACCTAAATATGCTAAATGACAGTGTGATGTCAGAGCGGTGCGCAGGCTTTTGTCAGCCAGTCACAGGTCTGTGCATCCAGTCGGGGCGCGAGAAGTGACAATGTATCGCCATGATAGCAATCAATCCAGTCCTGTTCTGCATCAGTCAGCAGGTCTGTGTCGATAAGGCGCCTGTCGAACGGTACGTAAGTCAGTGTTTCGAACGCCAGCATGTCACGATCATCGCCGCCATCAAGGGCAGGGGCGGGGATCACGACAATCAGGTTTTCAATCCGTATGCCAAAGGCACCTTCACGATAATAGCCCGGCTCATTGGAAAGAATCATGCCTTCCTGTAGCGCCACCTCAGAGCGGCGCGAGATGCCTTGTGGCCCCTCATGCACGCTGAGATAGCTGCCGACACCATGGCCAGTGCCATGATCATAGTCTTGCCCGGCCATCCACAACGGCGCACGGGCCAGTGCATCCAGATGCTGACCGCCCACGCCATGCGGAAAACGAATCCGGCTCACTGCGATCATGCCTTGCAGCACACGAGTATAGCAGGTTCTGTGTTCGTCCGTTGGGGTGCCAATGGCCATTGTGCGGGTGATGTCGGTTGTGCCGTCGATATACTGGCCACCACTATCGACCAGCAGCAGCTCGCCTTGGTTCACAGGGCGGTTCGTCTCTTCGCTGACGCGGTAATGGACGATTGCACCATGTGGGCCCGCACCGCAGATGGTCTCAAAGCTGATATCGCGCAGCGCGTTGGTTTGCATACGAAAGCCTTCAAGGGCTTTGACCACATCAATTTCGGTCAGGCCGCCCTTGGGGGCCGCAGCATCCAACCATGCCAGAAAGCGCACCATCGCCACAGCGTCGCGCGCGTGGGCGGCTTTGGCGCCCGCGATCTCGGTGCTATTCTTGCGCGCCTTGGGCAGGATGCAGGGATCCTGACCTGTTACGACGTCGCAACCGGCTGCACGCAGCACCGTCGCCACGCGATCTGGGCAGCTGCGCTTATCGATCAGGACTTTGCCCTGCAACTGCATAAGTGCCGCAACAAAATTGCCGATGTCGTGCACCGACACATCAGGGCCAAGGTGATCGCGAATGTCATCCGCTTTGCCGGCGCCCGCGAAAAGATCAACCTTGCCGCTGTCATGCAGAATGGCAAACGCCTGCGGGACAGGGTTGCGTGCAATATCTGTACCACGGATGTTCAGCAGCCATGCAATGCTATCGGGCAGTGTCAAAACGGCGGCGCTTGCATCCAGCTTGGCGGCAAGCCTTGCGCGTTTGGCGTCATGCGTTTCGCCTGCGTGTTCAAGGGCATGCGCGGTGAAAGCTGCGTCAGGAGGGGCAGGCTGATCATCCCAGATGGCATCGACAAGATTGTCGGTTGCAACCAGTTCAAACCCCGTCAGGCTATCGCGCAGACCTGCAATTTCAGACACTGTATGCAGCCACGGATCATAGGCGAGTGTGCCACCCTCGGGCAGCTGGTCTTTCAACCAATCAGCCAACTGCGTTTCCGGCCAATGCACAGGGGTGTAGACGTCAGCCACCTGCGCGCGCACCTGTACACGGTAGCGCCCGTCAATGAACACACCGGCCACATCCGCCAAGACCGCACAAAACCCTGCAGAGCCGGAAAAACCGGTCAGCCATTCCAGCCGTGCATCACGTGGGGCGACATATTCGCCCTGATGAGCATCTGCACGCGGCACCAAAAAGGCGTCAAACCCACGCTGCGCCATGGCACTGCGCAAAGCCGCCAGCCGTGGTGGCCCTTGCGTAGGTGAAGACTGCGCCTCAAACATCTGAAACATCATGAAAACCGATCTTCTTTCTGAGGGTTGATTGCGTACTATTTGGGGCGAAAGTCAGCGCACCTTCGCGCCATGTGCTATCCCGCTTTGCGCATCCCCAAGACACGCGCACGTTTGCGTGGATCGCTGTCAAAGAGGCTGGCCAGCTGTTCGGTCATTGCACCCGCAAGCTGTTCAACATCCGTGATCGTCACGGCGCGTTCGTAATACCGTGTCACGTCGTGCCCGATACCGATTGCTACCAGCTCGACCGCTTTGCGTTTTTCAACCATCGCAATGACGTCGCGCAGGTGTTTTTCCAGATAATTGGCAGGGTTCACAGACAATGTTGAATCGTCCACCGGCGCACCGTCTGAGATCACCATCAATATCTTGCGCTGCTCATGACGGCCCACAATGCGGCGATGCGCCCATTCCAGCGCCTCGCCGTCGATGTTTTCTTTCAGCAAGCCTTCTTTCATCATCAGCCCCAGATTGGGCCGCGTCCGCCGCCAAGGCGCATCCGCAGATTTATAGATGATATGGCGCAGATCATTCAGCCGACCGGGCGTCGCTTCGCGGCCGTCAGCCAACCATTTCTCACGCGATTGGCCGCCCTTCCACGCTTTGGTGGTAAAGCCCAGAATTTCGACCTTTACGTCACAACGCTCAAGCGTGCGCGCCATCACGTCCGCGCAGATGGCAGCTATTGAGATCGGACGCCCCCGCATCGAACCGGAATTATCCAAAAGAAGCGTCACAACCGTATCGCGGAAATCGGTATCTTTCTCGACCTTGAAGGAAAGCGGCGTCGTGGGCGAGGCCACAACGCGGGCCAAACGGCCAGCGTCCAGAATGCCTTCTTCGCGGTCAAATTCCCAAGACCGGTTCTGCTGGGCCTGCAAACGGCGCTGCAATTTATTGGCCAGTCGGGAAACGGCGCCCTTCAATGGCTCAAGTTGCTGATCGAGATAGGCACGCAGACGTTCCAGCTCGACAGGTTCGGCCAAGTCTTCGGCTGCAATCTCTTCGTCAAATTCTGTGGTGAAAACACGGTAGTCGGGGTCAGCGTCAGACACAGGCTGCGGGGCAGGTGGCTCCAGCGGGGCTTCGCCTTCGGGCATCTCGGCCTCTTCGCCCATTTCCGCATCAGCCTGATCATCCATGCTCACTTGGGCTTGGCTGGCGTCTTGGCTGTCTTCTTGGCTTTGCTCGGGCGTGCCTTCGGCATCTTCACCTTCGCTGTCATCATCGCCGCTGCTGTCAGGTTCTTCCTGCTCGTCCTGACCGTCCTCGGCCTCGTCCTCCTGATCATCATCAAGGCTGTCGGGGTCGTCGCCAAGCTGATCGCCATAGCCCATATCGCTGATCAACTGGCGCGCAAATTTTGCAAAAGCCTGCTGGTCATTCAGCGTGTCAGACAGGTTTTCCAAAGTCCCGCCGCAGTGATCTTCGATGAAGCCGCGCCACAGCTCCATCACGTTGTCGGCCCCTTTGGGCAGGTCGCGCCCTGTCGCCATATGACGGATCAGATACCCTGCCGCGACAGCCAATGGCGCATCAGAGGCCTGGGTGATTTGATCGTAACCCTTGCGCATCGCCTCAGTGCCAATCTTGGCGTCGATATTGCCTGCAGTGCCGGGCATATATTCAGCGCCAACGGCCTCGATCCGGGCGGTTTCCATTGCTTCATACAGGTCCTGAGCCATCTGGCCTTGTGGCATATAGCGGGCAGATACTTTGGGGTCGTGGAATTTATGGCGCAATGCAAAAGCATCCGCTGTTCCGCGCGCCAGCAGCACCTCGTCGCGGGTCATCCGGCGCGAAATTTGCGGCAGGCGGATTGTATCGGCTGTCTGGCCTGCGGGATCGACCGAATAGGTGACCGCCAATTCAGGGTCATCGGCCATGACTTTGGTCGCTTCGGCCAAAGCCTTTTTGAAGGGATCGGCAGGATTGTCAGAAGGTTTGTTCATGGCGCGGTCCTTTACTCCGCGACAAACTAGAACTGGAGCGGCCTAATGACCAGTCCCCCAAGGGGTGAAACCTACTCTTCTGCGAATTGCGGCTCTTCAAATGTGATGTTTGCCTCGGGCGCAATCTCAAAGGGGTGTTCGGCAAGCAGGTGAAGCGTTGTCAACTGTGCGGCACCGGGCACCATCGCGCCGGTTTCATCGACGAAAGCCAAACGGGGGCGATATGTCTTGCCGCCCAGTTCAATCTCGCCTTCATCAAAAAGATACGCCAGTTCGGTTACAATGCCTTCGACATTGGCCTTGGCGACATCTTCACTCATGGTTTCTGCAAAAATCGGTAACAGGGTGTGGGCAATCAAAGTCGAGGCCGTTTCGGCCAGGTCTTCGTGGCTGACCACGTAATCGTCAGGCAGCGGGGTTCCAATCTTCATTTTCATGGCTCTGCTCCGGTTCAAAATATCTTTGCTATATCATGGGTAGAAAACAGACTGGGCCAAGACAACTGTCTTTTTCAATCGGGGGGTAATTAGCTGAGCAACAGCCCGGTGCATTCGCGTGTAAACCGTGTGGCTTGCTGCTGGGCCCAGGCCGCATCGGGTGCGTCTGGGTTGAAGGTTGCGCGGGTCAGCAAGGCCGATTGTGCCACTTTTGCCGCGATGCGCCACTGCAACACTTCAGCCCCCCGGTCGGGCGGCATGACGGCCGCAATCAATCCGATGATCGCAGCGCGTTGCTGCTTGGTCCGCTCAGAGGCCGGTCCGTCAAACAGCCATTGATGCTCCATCACGGCTGACAGTCGGCCAGCGCAGGTTGCGAATGTGTGTAATTGCTGTTCTGGGTCAAGGGGTTGCGCATGGCCCAAGGGCGCGACAAGCAACGCTAGTCCGAAGATGGTTTGCTGGGCAATAGTTTTCATACCGCTCATACATCCAGCATGGCGGTAAATAAAATGCCTATCAATCAGGCATTTTAAAAACTGTTTGTTTTTGTTGGGCGGCCTTAGGCCGCCCGACGTTAACCGAGGCTTAGGCTTGCAGCGCTTTCAGGCAGCTCTTCATCAAAGCAGCGCTGATAGAATTCGGCCACGGTTTGCCGCTCCAATTCATCACATTTGTTAAGGAACGACAGGCGGAACGCATAACCCACATCCTGGAAGATGCGCGCATTCTCGGCCCAGGCCAGCACTGTGCGCGGTGACATCACGGTTGAAAGATCACCGTTCATAAAGGCTGTGCGTGTCAGATCAGCGACTGTCACCATCTGGCTGATGGTCTTGCGGCCTTTCTCCGTGTTGAAGTGCGGTGACTTCGACAGGATGATTGCGGCCTCTGCGTCGTGGCTAAGATAGTTCAGCGTGGCGACCAGTGACCAACGGTCCATCTGGGCTTGGTTGATCTGCTGTGTGCCGTGGTAAAGGCCCGTCGTGTCGCCCAGACCAACAGTGTTGGCCGTTGCAAACAGGCGGAAGTAGGGGTTCGGCGTGATGATTTCGTTCTGGTCAAGCAGCGTCAGCTTGCCGTCAGCCTCCAACACACGCTGGATCACGAACATCACATCGGCACGGCCTGCATCATATTCGTCAAACACGATCGCAACGGGATTGCGCAGCGCCCAGGGCAAGATGCCTTCGTGAAATTCTGTGACCTGCACGCCGTCGCGCAATTTGATGGCGTCCTTACCGATCAGGTCGATCCGGCTGATATGGCTATCAAGGTTTACCCGGACAGCGGGCCAGTTCAGGCGCGCGGCGACCTGTTCAATATGGGTCGACTTACCTGTGCCGTGATACCCTTGGATCATCACGCGGCGGTTATATCCAAAGCCTGCGAGGATCGCCAAAGTGGTGTCAGGGTCGAACTTATACGTCGGGTCGATCTCGGGGACGCGATTAGTGCGATCGGCGAAACCTTTGATCTTCATATCGCTGTCGATGCCGAACACTTCGCGGACCGAAATATCTTCGGTAGGTTTTGCTTGCATATCAGTCATACCGTCCGCCATCTTTAGTGCCCTTGTGCGTAGTCAAAATCTCTTTGTTCGGGGATGCAATATAAAGCGCGTGGCTGCAAGGGAAAGGCGCATTGGTCTGCATCTTGCAGTGGACTGGTCCGATGAAGCTGCGATTCGAGAAGCCGGCTGGCCAGCGGCAGGAATGCGCGTGAAAGGTTAAGGCCCACGTCACCTTTATTCAGGCGGGCACAATCAAAGTTTCGCAATTGGAATAAGTAGATACATATTAGCGCGTTTGTTACTGATTTGGGGTGGTAATGCCGGTTTGTTCTTGTCTTTAAGCGTGGTTTATGGCAATTTTTTGCCTATAAAGAAGATACCGGTTGTGACGTATTCCACAGACCCAACCGGAACCACTGTGTTAATTGTCGTTCGAATAATGAGTAATGGGGGTAGACGCGATGTTTGCGCGTTTGACTGAGAGATTCCACCTGACGCGAGGCAAAAAAGCTTATCTGCTGGGCTGTTTTGTTGTCGCTTTCGTGTCTGCAATCGTCACCCTAGTGGTGATGATCGGGCTAGAGCCGCCATACACTTTGACGACCGAGCGCATGACCTTCGTCTATTGGGTTGCGATTGCCGGCGCGATGGGCGGTGGTGTCGGGCTTTATTTTGCGCGCGGTTGGATGGGCAATCTGGGCCTGTTGGGGTTTGCCCGCGCAATTGTGGGAAGTGTGATTACCGCCGTCATCGGTGCGATCATCGCAGGAACGCTGACCGTGCCTTTCGACGGAACACTGTACGCGCCGCTCATGCTGGTCTCGGCGTTTATTGCAATGCCTTGGCTGGCTGCAACGTGGCTCGCCGGTATGCTGGGCGCGCATTATTTGATGTCGATCCTTGCAGATGAGCAGGCTGACGGGTTTGGTCTGGCAGAGGATCACAGCGTGGCTTCTCAATTAAGCAGCCTTTCGCGGGCGCAGTTGTACCGCCGCAGCTAACCCAGATTTTCTGAACTGAACGATCTTAAAGGCGCCTGCGGGCGCCTTTAGTCTTTGTCACGGAAGTTGCGGCTGACCTTGATCTGATCCCAGGCCCAGACAACTTCGGCCAGTTGCTCTTCCTGACTGCGATCGCCACCGTTCATGTCAGGGTGCAAGACTTTGATCAGGGCTTTGTATGCCTTGCGGATCTCTTGCTTGGACATGTTGTCTTTGGCTTCCAGAATCTCGACAGCGCGGCGTTCGGTCGGTGGCAGCTTGCGCCCCGCAGCAGCGCCACGGCCCGGATTGCGGGTCGCGTTTTCGCCCAGCACCTGATGCGGGTCATCCACACCCAGCCGGGCCCAGGCTGCTTCTTCAACGGTGCGCTTGAAGGGCTTTGTCGGGCGTTCCCAAACACGGTCGCTGTCCATTTGGGCGGCCAGTTCAGCCTCGGATGTGCTGTCAAAGAAGTTCCATTTCAGATTGTACTCGCGCACGTGCTGCTGGCAGAACCAATAGAAGTCATCCAACACATCCGGTGACTTTGGCGCGCGGTATTTACCCGCTTCTTCACAGCCCTCATGATCGCAAACCCGCGTCGATGTTTCGGACGCGCCGGACATGCCACGCCGACCGCGCGGGTTCTTTTTCTTCGAACTCGACACGGACATGTCGAAACCAAAGGGATCATCTTTTTTCATGGAGCGTGTTACCTTTTCGACTCGGAGAACATACCTTAAACTCTGCGGCGAGAGATTGAAGAGGGCAGGCGAAAAATAATGGCACTTGAAACAGAAATACGTGACGCTTTGGGCAGTCTTTCGCCCGAACATCTTGAGGTCATCAACGAAAGCGCCTTGCATGCCGGTCATTCAGGGGATGACGGATCAGGTGAAAGCCACTGGCGGATCATAGTCAAGGCAGCCGCACTGGACGATATGTCGCGTGTCGGCCGTCACCGGGCCATTCATACCGCCCTTGGGCAGGACATCATTGGGCGTATCCACGCCCTTGCGATTGATATTCAGTAATTATTCTGCGGCCACGTCTGGTGACGACCCCGGCTTCTTGTCTTCACGCGGCGCTTCGGTGCTGGCCGGGGCAGGTGGCTTGGGAGGGGTGACAAGCTTCTTTTCGGCCACTCGTTCTTCGCCAGTTTTGGGGCGTGGAGGCGCGACAGGTGGCTGGGGTGGCTGCTTGACGGCCTTTGCGGGCGCCTTTGCGCGCCGGAAAACCAGCATGTTTTGATAAACGGTGGTCTTGCTCAGCAAGCCTTCGCGTTGTTCGCAAGGCAGCGTATCCGCGCGCAGGTATTCCCATCCGTCCGCGGCCAAGTCATTCATGGCCGTTTGCAGGGCATTGGCAAAGCGATCTTCGGCGGTTTTCATGCCTTTCGCTTTCAAACCGCGCACTGGCGCAGGTACGACTTTGTATTCGTAGCTCATCACTTCACCTATCATTCCACCCGACGCGGTGTATCAAAATCACACGCTTGTGCCAACGGATTACGTGACGGTTCAATCGCTGGGCGCTAAAGGCCCAGTTTTGCCGAGACAATCTGGTTCACAGCCGCAGGGTTTGCCTTGCCACCGGTGGCTTTCATCACCTGACCAACGAACCAGCCGACAAGTTTGGGATTGGCTTGTGCCTTTTCCACCTGTGCAGGGTTTGCCGCGATGATTTCATCGACTGCAGTTTCAATCGCGCCGGTATCCGTGACCTGTTTCATGCCTTCGGTTTCGACGATTTCGGCAGGGTCGCGCCCTGTCGTGTAGCAGATCTCGAACACGTCTTTGGCGATCTTGCCGTTGATATCGCCGTCCTTGATCAGCCCGATCAGCTCACCCAATTGGCTTGCAGACACGGGGCTGTCTTCAATCCCGTGGTCTTCCTTTTTTAAGCGCCCAAAGAGTTCGTTGATCACCCAGTTGGCGGCCAGCTTTCCATCGCGGCCTTGGGCCACTTTTTCGAAATAGGTCGCATTGACCACCTCGGCGGTCAGGACCGACGCGTCATAGTCCGACAGGCCAAAGTCGCTGATAAAGCGGGCTTTCTTCTGGTCTGGCAATTCAGGCAACGCCGCTTTGATATCATCGACCCAAGCCTGTTCGATCTCAAGTGGCAGCAGATCAGGATCAGGGAAATAGCGGTAATCATGCGCCTCTTCCTTGGAGCGCATGGACCGCGTTTCATTCTTGTCCGGATCATAAAGGCGGGTTTCCTGCACGACCTCTTTGCCGTCTTCGATTAGCGCGATCTGGCGGCGGGCTTCATAATCAATCGCCATCTGGATAAAGCGCATCGAGTTCATGTTCTTGATTTCGCAGCGGGTGCCAAGGTGGCCGAAATCCTGCGTCGCCTGATATTTTTCATAGTCGCCGGGCTTGCAGACCGACACGTTCACATCCGCCCGCAGGTTGCCATTTTGCATGT